>JAHEIB010000054.1:0-13126 GCA_024639645.1 Deltaproteobacteria bacterium | reverse complement strand
CAGGCCATCTAATTTCTTGGTTGACATTGGAATCCATTTTTGAGCCGTCACGATTATCTACGACCTGGCCTTCCCAAGAACTGAATAGGATATCTTTCATTGATATTCACCCAAGCTTTAGTGGTTAATAATTCTGGTTCTCAATAAACGAGCTGTAAGCGATAAGATGTAAGCTATAAGTGGCTTACTGCTCACTGCTTACCGCTTACGGCTTATGGCTTACTGTTATTGAACGCCCATAAAATTCGATTTGCACAATAATGTCAAGTATCTTGACATGAAAAATTTGGCTTAGTGTTTAAAGCTTCGTTGTCCCGTATACACCATGGTGACGCCGGCGGCGTTGCATGCCTCGATGGACTGATAGTCATTGGTGGATCCGCCGGGCTGAATAACGGCAGAAACACCCTCCCGAATACCCACGTCAACCCCGTCTCGAAACGGAAAAAACGCATCGCTCACCATTGCAGATCCAATCAGTCCGCCCTTTTCTTTTGACACGCGCTGGTCGATCTCGGACAGCGCCGCATCATCCTTCATGTCGTTGTAGGAAGTCTTGAAGGCTTCAAAACAATACCGATCCGCCAGCTTTCTATAGGCCTTGTCCCGTGCGATCTCTGCCACACCCACCCGGTCCTGCTCGCCTGTTCCGATTCCAACGGTAACCAGATCTTTGACATAAATTACCGAGTTGGAGGTAATACCGGACTCCACCAGCCAGCCAAAAAGCAGATCCTGGTATTCTTTTTCCGAGGGTGTCCGATCAATTTTGTAGGTTTGCCCCTGGTAGGTACACTCCGCCGGTATCAGATCCTCTTTTGAACGAGCCGAAGGAACAAAGGACCATTGAGCAACAAAACCACCATCGATGAGACTTTTGAACTCAACACAACGCTTGCCCACAAAGTTTTGCAGCCTGTTGATATTGTCGATCCGAACGACGCGCAGATTTTTTTTCAAAGAAAAAATATCCATGACGCCCTCCTCGAACTCCGGAGCCACCACCACTTCTGAATACTGGCTGGAAATCGCTTCTGCCGTGATCTTGTCAACGGGTCGATTGAGGGCGATACAACCGCCAAATGCCGCCACCCTGTCCGCCATGTTGGCTTTGACGTAGGCATCAGCCAGGGTGTCCGCCTGGGCAACACCGCAGGGATTATTATGCTTGACGATGACGACCGTTGGCTTATCCACAAAATACCTCAGGATGTTCAAGGAATTGTCAGCATCCGTGAGGTTGGTTTTCCCGGGATGTTTACCTGACTGGAGCAGTTCGACATCTGATGCGAGATACTGACCCGGCTGAATGGTTTCCGTTTCACCCAGCATGAGATTTCCATTCACCAGTTTGAAAAGAGCAGCCTCCTGACCCGGGTTTTCTCCGTACCGCAAACCTTTTTGAACACCATCGATCACCCAGGTGACCTTTTCGTAGAACAGGGTCTGACGTTTGTCCTTGTCGACAAAGCTTATCTCCATGTTGGCGGGAAAGCTGTCCTCGACGATGGTACTGTACATTTTTTTTAAATCTTCAGCCATGGTAAGCTCCTTTTAGTACAAGATTGGAGTAAAATTACGGATGTATCTATTAAGAATTTATTACTTCTTCCAATTGGTCAAACAAAGGGTTCAAGGGGTCGAGGGTCCGAGGGTAGCCGACAGCAACAAGCTGTTAGCTGCCCTCGAGCCCTTAGGCCCTTGTATGCTGCTTTCCGCTTACAACCGTTATCCACCCTCCAACCCTTGTATCACCCTTGGACCCTCGAACCCTGCACTAGAATCAACCCTTTCGGAGATGATCTTCTTTTAATCGCTCTTCGTACCTATAATTCATAGCAGTCCTTAATTTCCCCCTGGTTTTTGGATGCCAGAAAATCGGCAATGGTACGATCATAAACCGCGGTATGTTCAAATGCTTTTTGTGCGAGCCGGAAGCGAAGATCCAGTGATGTAACACCTTCATTCTTCTCCATTTCCGCAATAATCATATCATAATCCCCCGGGTCTACCACTGCTGCAACCCGGATAAAATTTTTGGCAGAAGCCCGGATCATGCACGGCCCTCCAATATCGATATTTCCACGAGCCTGTTCTGGCGTTACACCTTCCTTTGAAATGGTTTCCTTAAAGGGGTAAAGATTCACCACCACCATGTCGATGGGTACGCTGTTTGTCCGGGAGAGATCTCCTTTGTGGGCATCGTTGTAGGTCTCTGTGAGAAGGCCGAGGTATATTTTGAAATCCAGTGTTTTCACGAGTCCACCCTGGGTCTCGGGTTGGCCGGTATATTCGGACACCTGTTTCAAACAGGTAGACGATTTCCCGCCAAGAATCTCTTTAAGCTTCTGATAGGTTCCACCGGTGGATAAAAATTGAATACCCGGGTTGATCTGCACCAGCCGGGGGACAAAAGTGTCCAGGCCCTGCTTGTCGGAAACACTCAAAAGAACATGCTTGATTTTAACCGGGTCATCGATTTTTTCTACAATATTGATTCCCATCCTTATGTTACCTCCTTATTTAGCGCTAAGCTTTAAGCTGTAAGCCATAAGTGCTTAGCAGCTTTGAGCTTAAAGCTTATGGCTATAAATGGTTCGAACCCAAAGACCATTTGTCTACCTCTCCCCCGCATACTCGGACAAAAAACGGTCAAAAAAAGAAACCATAAAGGCGTTCCGATCCGCTGCAAGACGCTTGCCCTCATGCGTCAGGATGCGATCTTTGATTTTTGACAGCTTCACCCGATACTCTCGATACCCGGTATCTTCTTTTGAATAAGGCTGGGTATCATCAATATTCACTTGGGAATTGTGAAGTCGTGCCCCCACTTCACCGGCAAAAAGAAACGCCCTGCCAACACCCACCGCACCGATGGCATCCAGTTTGTCTGCATCAAAAAGGACCCGCGCCTCGATTGTTTGCGGTGTGCCATTTCCACGAAAGCGGTGCGAGCGTATGCAATGCAGTATATTTTGTTTTCTTTCTTGAGACAGAGGAAGCGGTTGAATCAGCGGTTCAGCAAGCTCCGCCCCCTTTTTCGCATGGCAGATCCTGCCGTTGGATGCATCCTGATAGCATCTGCCGATATCGTGAAGACAGGCTGCAATGAGCAACACATCCATATCCGCCCCCTCTGCGTATCCGATCCGCCGACACAGACGAAACACCCTGAGGGTATGTTCCCAGTCGTGGCTCCCTTTGGCTGCCGCAAACAAGCTTTCGGCCGTCTTTTTTATTTTTTCCACAGAAGATGGCTCTTCCATCATTCCAATCACCCTGTCCGGCACTCGGTCAGACACCCTTGAAACAATTTGTCACCGTGCATGTGTGTGGAGAACTCACATGATTGCAAGAAATAATGAACCCATCTCAAAAATAGAATTTTGTTCCAAGATCAAGGCGATCTCGCGTTTCAATCCGGAGAAATACGATTGTATTTTGAGGAGTTGAAACGAGAGAGCAACACAGAGATTGGGACAAAAGACATTTTTGAGATAGGTTCTATCAACCATGAGGAATCCTTGTCAAGCCACAAGAAACCGCCAATACCCGTCCTCATATGAAGACGCCATCCGTCCAGGTGTAATCTATGCACCGGACTTACGAAGAAATTTAAAATATCCTCCACAATTAACCACCTAAATATTTTTTTGTAAATTTTTATTAACACATATAAATCATTATAAATATTTTATCTATATCTTTCATTTTTTTCTTGACTTTCTGCCAATAATGTACTTTTATGCAGGAAAAGTGGATATAAGTGGATATTACTGGTGAATTATGTACCGTGGCAGTTCTTTTCATACCATCGATGTAAAGGGGCGTATCATCATCCCTAAACGCTTTCGGGATGCTATTTCCCACCGGGACGGCAACCGCCTAATGGTCTCCCGGATGGACAAAAGCCTGGTGGTCTATGCCTTGCGGGAATGGGAAAAAATCGAGTCAAAAATTCTTTCCCTGGCCGAAAAAAACGATAACATGCGCCGGTTCAGAAGGGTCTTTATCGGGGGTGCATTCGAGTGTGTCTGGGACAAACAAGATCGTATTCTTGTCCCGCCGACACTGAGAGAATATGCCGGTCTTGACAAAGAAATCGTTCTGGTGGGTGTCCTGGATCATTTCGAGATATGGTCCCGGGAAAACTGGGATAAGGAAAATGCAACCATGGAAAAAGACATGAAAAAAGAGGAGGTTCGAAACGAAATTGCCAAATTAGGAATTTGATCTCATGCCCTACCGACATATCCCAGTGATGTTATCAGAAGTTGTTGATTATCTGAATTGCCAGCCGGGCAAAACGTATTTAGACGGCACCATCGGCGGCACCGGTCACACAGCAGCAATTATTGATAAAATTCATCCTGGCGGATGTCTCATCGGCATCGATCAAGATCTGGACGCAATCGAAAACGCCAAAACTGTGTTGCATGATTCCAAGGTTGCAACACACCTCTTTCATGGAAACTATTCCCAATTCCCCAAATTTCTAAAACAGCTGAACATCCCGGCGGTGGATGGCATGCTTCTGGACCTGGGTGTCTCCTTTCACCAGTTGGAATCGAGCGGAAGAGGATTCAGCTTTAAGCGCGAAGAACCTCTCGATATGCGTATGGACATCCGATCGGGTACGCGTGCAGAAGCATTGGTGAATCTGCTGGATGAAAAAAAACTGGTCCGTCTCTTTAAAACATATGGAGAAGAGCGCTGGGCCAAGCAAATTGCCAGACACATAGGAATCGCCCGGCAGAAAGCAACCATCTGCACTAGCCTTCAATTGGCAAATATCGTTTCCGGGGCTGTTCCAAGAGCCCGGTGGAAGCCCGGGCGTCATCCAGCCACACGGGTTTTCATGGCCCTGAGAATCGCTGTAAACCATGAACTGGATCGACTGACACAATTTATGGAAATTTTTGCAGGGTATCTCAAACCCGGCGGTCGTATTTGCATCCTGACGTTTCATTCCCTTGAGGACAGAATCGTCAAGCACGGTTTTAAAACCCTGGAAAAAGCCTGTACGTGTCCGCCTGATTTTCCAATTTGTGTCTGTCAAAAAAAACGCCAGATCCGAATTCCGGTAAAAAAGGGATTACGACCATCCCCGGAAGAAGTTGCAACCAATCCCATGGCTAGGAGCACCACATTAAGGGTCGCGGAAAAATTAGCATGAAAAAAACACGAACACCTGGCTTCAAAACAACAGGTCTATGGATGGCCGTGATGTTTATTTTTATTGCAGAGCTTCTTTTCTATACATGGTGCCGGGTTCAAAATGTTCAACATGGGTATGAAATTTCCAGACAAGACCTGAGCCAGAAACAATTGATAGCGTATCAAAACAATCTGAAAATAGAGCTTGCCCGATTGAAATCTCCGGATCGCATCGCTCAAATAGCAAAACAACAACTGGGCCTGATCATGCCTACGACGGAAAAAACGATTCTGTTGCCATGAAGAAAAAAATGCCAAAAAATTACATCAACCTGCGCATTTCCTTTGTAGGCATCTGCTTTTTTTTATTGATGGCGGTTATCTGTGCTAAAGCAGTCTACCTGCAGGTTTTCTGTGGGTCGTGGTTATCAGAAAAAGCGGCCAGGCAATATGAAAAATCCTTTGTTCAGAAAGGTAAGCGGGGAACCATTTATGATCGAGATGGGAACGCGTTGGCCGTCAGTATCGAAGGAACATCCATAGCCGCCTATCTGAATCAGATCGAGGATAAGAAGTCGACATCCCGGGCACTTGCCAAAATACTCCGGAAAGACAGACGCAAACTGCTAAAGCAATTTAAGACCAGGCAGGGATTTATCTGGGTTAAACGTCAGGCCACTCCCAAAGAAGTCAACGCCGTCAAAACACTCGGTCTCACGGGTATCGGTTTCATTCCAGAATACAGCCGCTTTTATCCCAATAAGTCAGTTGCTGCACAGGTGATCGGATTTACAGGTATCGATGGCAACGGTCTCGAAGGTGCCGAGTACTATTACGACCAGATGTTGAGCGGCACCGAACAAAAATACACCGTGCTGAAAGATGCATTGGGTCGTGGATTTGCAAGTGGCCAGGAAGCAGATGACCCTTTGTTACAATCCCTTCACAGTGGCAAAAACATCGTCCTGACCATAGACCGCAACATACAGTACATCACCCAGACCGCTTTGGAAACATCGGTAAAAGAATTTTCCGCCCAGTCCGGCATGGCCGTCGTCATGGACCCGAAAACCGGCGAGATCCTGGCCTTGTCCCACTATCCATCCTTCAACCCAAACGTATATAAACAATACCCGCGCCACCTGTGGCGTAACCGGGCTCTGACCGATCCCTTTGAACCCGGTTCCACCATAAAGATATTTTCCGCCGCTGCTGCCTTGTCGTCCGGGATCTGCAGCCCCAGCACCATTTTCTACTGTGAAAACGGTGCCTACAGAATCGGATCGAACACCATTCATGACACACATCCAAGGGGATGGCTTTCCCTGCAGCAGATTATAAAATACTCCAGCAATATCGGGATTACCAAGGTTATCGAAATGACGGGTCCTGAAATCCTGTATACCACCTTGAAAAATTTCGGGTTCGGCGACAAGACCGGTCTGGATAGCCCAGGGGAAACCACAGGAGTCCTCACACCCAGCCATCGATGGTCCAAAATCGACACCAGCGCCATCTCATTTGGTCAGGGAATCTCGACATCGGCCGTACAATTGGTAACAGCGGCCTCTGCCATTGCAAACGGCGGCACGCTCATGAAACCATTTATCGTCCACTCCATCACCAATGAGCATGGCCGGATCTTGAAGCAGACAACACCCGAGATCATCCGCCGTGCCGTATCTCCCGAAGTGGCAGACATCGTCAAACGCATCATGCGAACCGTCGTCACAGAGGGCGGTACCGGTACCAACGCTTTCCTTGACGGTTATACGGTTTGCGGCAAAACCGGTACTGCTCAGAAAACAGATGAAAGCGGCAAATACGCCCGGGGTAAATACACGTCATCCTTTATAGGGTTTGCACCAGCTGACAACCCAAGGCTCGCAATCCTGGTGGTTATCGACGAACCCACCGACATTCATTATGGCGGCACTGTGGCGGCTCCGGCATTTCAAAAAATTGCCCATGAAACACTGCAACACTTGAATGTTCCACCGGAAACCAGAAATGGCGCCATCAAGGCAGCCCTGATCACGGGGGTCTCCGGTTGAAATTGAGCAAGCTATATAGTGCCGTTCATGAGGCCGGAATCAAGATTTCTGGAGCTGAAAACAATGCGAATTGGACACCCAAACAGGAGATCGAGGTGACATCCCTGCATTACAACACACGTGATGTCCAGTCAGGAGGCCTTTTCGTTGCCATCGAAGGGTTTTCAACCGACGGTCACCGCTACATCCAGGATGCTGTAGATATGGGCGCCGTGGCAGTGGTCTCACAAAAACCGTCTGCAGCCCCAATACCTGTTCTCCAGGTGTCGGACTCACGAAAAGCTCTGGCTGTTATGGCCGATCACTTTTATGGAACTCCGAGCAGGCACCTGACTGTTATCGGTATTACAGGAACCAACGGCAAAACAACCACGGCCTATCTCATCGAAAACATTCTCCTTGCAGCAGGTTTCCAGGTGGGTGTCATCGGCACCGTGAATTACCGCTACAAAGAAACATTATTTGACAACCCTGTAACCACACCTGAATCTCTGGATCTTCAGCGGATTCTCGCAGAAATGCTTACAGCGGGTGTCACCCATGTCGTCCTGGAGGTCTCTTCCCATGCCATCGATCTGTCAAGAGTAGCGGGCTGCCGGATGGACATTGGGGTATTTACGAATCTCACCCAGGATCATCTGGACTATCATGGCGACATGGATCGGTACTGGTCGTGCAAGAAAAGACTTTTTACCGAATATCTGGGAATCGATAAAAAAGCCCTGGCTGTAATCAATACGGACAACCCGCAGGGTCAGGCACTTGTTTCAGATCTCAGCTACCCGTGCGTCACCACAGGATGTTCACCCAGCAGTATGGTTCATTCCAAATCCACAACCATCGATTTTGAAGGCATCCGGGGCAATATCGCAACACCCCATGGTTTGATTCATTTTGATTCGCCACTCGTGGGCAGACACAATCTGGAGAATATTCTGAGTGCCGCTGGTGTTGGGTCAGCGCTGGCTCTGCCAACGGAAGCAATACAGACCGGCATCGACCGTACCCTGTCGGTTCCGGGGCGGCTCGAACGTGTTCCCGGGAGTCCGGACCGGCCGGTCTACGTTGACTACGCCCACACGCCGGATGCCCTGAAAAACGTGCTCACGTCTCTGGAACAGCTGGCACCTGGACGTATCATCTGTATTTTTGGCTGCGGAGGCAATCGAGACAAGACCAAGAGACCGCTGATGGGACAGATCGCGGCAACCTTTGCCCATCTATCCATTGTTACGTCCGACAATCCAAGATCTGAAAAGCCCGGGGTCATCATCGATCAGATTATAGCAGGTCTTAGGCGTGTCTGCCGAAACGAGTACACCGTCAAGGAACTTACGCATGGTTTCAAACACAAAGGATACTGTCGGGAACCTGACCGGAAGCGCGCCATTCAGACAGGTATCCAGGCGGCGGAACCAAGGGACATGGTTCTAATAGCAGGCAAAGGCCATGAAACTTATCAGATTATTGGTAATACTTCCAAGCCTTTCGACGACCGGGCCGTGGCACAGTCCGTATTGTCTTCATTTCAAACGGAGGTCGAAAACCAGTCGTGACTGCCGAGCAACCAACAGCCTGGACCCTAACGGACATCATGGATGCCACCGGCGGCACTCTTTGTGCCGACGGCAAGACATCGCGCTTTGACGGCTTCAGCATCGATTCCAGGAACATTCACCGGGACCAGTGTTTTATCTGTCTGGCAGGGGATGTCCACGATGGTCATACCTTCATCCCGGACATTATCAGACAGGGTGTTACGGGCATCATTCTCAACCGGGACAAAGCAGACCAGGTACTGCTAAAAAAATTGACAGAGGCCAACATTACCTGTGTGGCCGTGCAAGATACCCTTACAGCTCTCGGAGATCTTGCATCGTTTCAAAGGCACCGATGGGATCTTTCCGTTGTGGCCCTGACCGGATCCAACGGCAAGACAACCACGCGTACCATGATCACAGCTGTGGCTAATCGCCGCTTCAAGACCCTGTCGCCTTTTGGCAACTTCAACAATCTTGTGGGTGTTCCATTGACGCTCCTTCGAACCCACCCGAGCCATGCATGGGCCATTCTGGAGCTGGGGATGAATTGTGCCGGTGAAATTCGCCGATTAGGTCAGATCTGTTTGCCGGACATCGCTTTGATTACCAACATTGGTCCGGCACACTTGGAAGGGCTCGGTTCCCTGGAAGGGGTTATGAATGCAAAGGGTGAAATACTAGAAACATTATCACCAAAAGGCAGGTTAATTCTCAATGCCGACGACCCCATGGTCATGCGTCTGGCCAAGCGGGTGCAGTTAAAACCCATCCTGTTCGGTCTTTCCAAAAATGCAGATATCCGGGCTAGGGCACTGGTTAACAGTGCAAGCGCTGTCTCTTTTCAACTCCACATCCCGGGTGGCGATATCCATGTACGCCTCCCAATTCCCGGAGAGTTCAACGTGTCCAACGCCCTGGCTGCCGCTGCTGTGGGATATTGTCTTGAAATACCCTTAAACGAGATCAAGACAGCCCTGGGTTCATTCACACCCGTCAAAGGCAGAATGAACATACTGAGAACCGTTCATGGGCCGCATCTCATCGATGACACCTACAATGCCAACCCCGGCTCGGTCAAGGCAGCCCTTTACACCCTGGCGAGTCTTAGAAAAGAGCAGCGGGGAATCGCCGTACTGGGAGACATGCTCGAACTTGGCCGTGCATCAAGAGATCTGCACGCGGAAGTCGGAGGGTTTGCGGCGGCATCGGGTCTGGCCAAACTCTTTGTAACGGGCAATTTTGCCGATGCCATTGAAAAGGGCGCCATAAGCGGCGGAATGGAAGCAACGAACATCTTTTGCGGTTCAAAAGATGACATTTTTGATGCACTCAAAAAAACCATCCAAGCGGATGACTGGGTTCTCATCAAGGGGTCCCGGGGCATGCGTATGGAAACCCTGGTGCAAGCACTTCTGGCCCAATACGGCCGAATGGAAGCGTCAGCATGATTTATCACCTGCTATATCCGTTGCACACAACCATATCGGCGTTCAATGTATTTCGATACATAACGTTCCGTACGATTTATGCCAGCCTGACCGCCTTTATCATCTGTTTTCTACTCGGACCCTGGATTATAAAACGGCTCAGAACACTACAGGTCGGTCAATACATTCAGGAAGACGGTCCCGGCACGCATCAGACCAAAGCGGGAACACCCACCATGGGCGGCGTTCTGATTCTGCTTTCCATTCTGATATCGACCTTATTATGGGCCAATCTGACCAATCCTTATATCTGGATCGTACTTTTGATCATTGTCGGTTACGGGGGTATCGGCTTTGTGGATGATTATCTGATGCTCATCAAAAAACGGAACAAAGGATTATCAGCCAAAACCAAATTTTTTGCACAGGCAGTCCTGGCGTTGCTTGCCGGATTCCTGCTCTATTTGAACCCCGACTTCGATACCCGGGTGACCCTCCCCTTTTTCAAACACATATCCCCGGATCTGGGTCTCTGGTATATCGCCTTTGCCATGCTGGTAATCGTAGGAACGTCCAATGCGGTAAATCTGACAGATGGGCTGGATGGACTGGCCATCGGCCCTGTTATCATTGCAGCTGCCACGTATATGATTTTCGCCTATGTCACCGGGCATATCAAAATAGCGGAATATCTCCAGATAAACTATGTGGCCGGCGGCGGGGAACTGGCCATCATGTGTGGCTCACTAGCCGGTGCCGGGCTCGGGTTTCTCTGGTTCAACGCCTACCCCGCACAAATTTTCATGGGTGATGTGGGCTCTCTTTCCCTGGGGGGGGCCCTGGGGTCCATCGCGGTGATCACAAAACAGGAAATTCTGCTGGTTATTGTGGGGGGGCTTTTTGTCATCGAGGCGCTCTCGGTTATATTCCAAGTGAGTTTTTTCAAGATGACCAATGGGGGACGCATATTCAGAATGGCGCCCCTGCACCACCACTTTGAGTTGAAAGGGGTCCCGGAACCCAAGATCATCGTCCGATTCTGGATTATAGCCATTGCCCTGGCATTGGTTTCCATGAGCACACTGAAATTGAGATAGACAATGGAACTTGAACATACAAAAGCACTGGTGGTTGGCATGGGGCGATCCGGTTTCGAGACAGCCTCTTTCCTGATGCAACGCGGTGCAAGGGTCACAATTTCGGAAATGGCGGGGGAAAACGAAATGGGTGAAGCCGCCCGTAAATTTCGTGAACTGGGTGTAGAGACCGAGTTCGGAGGACATGTCATGGACACCTTCACCGGGGCTGATTTCATTGTCATCAGTCCGGGGGTACCCCATACGATTCCGCCTGTCCGGGCCGCACAGGAGAAAGGGATTCCTTTGCTGGGTGAAATCGAACTGGCCTCCCGCTTTATCAAAGAGCCCATCATCGCCGTGACAGGCACCAACGGAAAAACCACCACCACCAGGCTTATCGGCCATATGTTGACGCACTCTGGACAGACCGTATTTGTGGGAGGCAATATCGGCAATCCACTGATCAGCTACCTGACCGCTCACGAAAAAGCCCAGCATCTGGTGGTCGAAGTCAGCAGCTTCCAACTCGATACGATCACGTCGTTCCGACCAGGCATCAGCCTGCTATTGAACATTACCGACGATCACCTGGACCGTTATTCAGATATAAAAGCCTATGCAAAAGCCAAAGGACGTGTCCTGGAAAATCAGAAAAAGAAAGATATCGCTGTTCTGAACGGTGAAGATGGCCGGATCAGGGAGATCGGCAACACCTGCAAACCCGAGAAGGTTTTTTTCACGGGTCGGCGGGAAAATGAAAAAGGGGCGGATATCGGGACACATGCCATCACCTTTCATTGTCTGGATTCTTTCCATGACAAAGATCCGGGAGCCAATGATTCTGGTGGGTCCTTATCTGAAAACCGGGTGTCCATAAAGCTGGACCGTGTGCCCCTGAAATGCCGGCATGAACTGGAAAATATTTCCGCCGCCGCCCTGGCAACACTGGCTGCCGGTGGTACACCGACCGGAATACAGAAAGCGCTTGAATCGTTTAAGGGATTGCCCCATCGCATGCAACGTGTTGCCACTCTGGATGGCATCGTCTTTTACAATGACTCCAAAGCAACCAATGTGGATTCGGTGCTACGGGCGATCGAATGCCTGCAGGGCCCGATCCATTTGATCATGGGTGGACGGGACAAGGGGGGACAGTTTCATCTCCTGGAATCGTCTGTCCGGAAGAAGGTCAAAACCCTGATCCTGCTGGGCGAAGCATCAGGGGAAATTGAAGCCGCCCTGGGGAACCTGACCGCTACCAAAGTTGTTGCGACCATGGAAGATGCCGTCTCGACTGCGCATGCTGCGGCATCTTCGGGGGAGGTCGTTCTTTTGTCACCCGCATGTGCCAGCTTCGATATGTATCAAGATTACAAGGAACGCGGTGATGCCTTCTGCAAAACCGTATGTGAGCGCAAAACATGAAACGTTCAGAAACCACAGCATTGACCTATGACATCACGCTTCTCTTCTCGGTGCTTTTCCTCGTGGGCATCGGAATCGTGATGGTCTACAGCGCGAGCTCGGCACTTGCACTTAAAAAATTCAGCTCAGACTACTATTTCTTGAAGCGGCAGGCACTCTTTTCCCTCATGGGCATGATTGCCCTGGTGGCATGCGGACATATTCCCCTGTCTGTTTACAAATCCCTGGCGTATCCCCTGCTGGTAACTGCTCTTGTTCTTCTGCTGCTGGTCCCTTTCAGCAACATGGGTCTCACGGCAGGCGGTGCAAAACGCTGGCTCAGCATCATGGGATTTTCATTCCAACCGTCTGAAATCGCCCGTCTGGCCATGGTCATATATCTGGCATTCTCCATGAGTAAAAAGCAGGAAAATATCAAAAACTTCTCCATCGGATTTTTGCCC
>JAHEIB010000053.1 GCA_024639645.1 Deltaproteobacteria bacterium | reverse complement strand
TAAACGTAAAAGGCAACAACAGATTGTCCTTCACGGAGCCATCGATGGCAACGGGTGTTTGGGGAAGGTATAGAATGGAGCGGCGCAGGTGTGGCGGATGGGTCTCCGGCAGGGGTACTCCCTGGAAAAATATCTGCCCCTGGCTGGGTTCTTCGAGCCGGATGATCAGCCGCAGGAAGGTCGATTTTCCCACACCAGAGGCTCCTCTTACATGATAAAGAGCGCCGGATCTTATCCCCAGGGAAAGGTTTCGAAATAGAATCCTGTCGCCAGGGTAAGAAAAGGAAACATTGTCGAAGTGAATGATATGATCGGGTGGTTTACACACGAATTTATTGGCCCCTCAGCTTGCCCCTGAACAAGGAAAAAAAGATTCCGACGATACACAGAAAGGCAAAAATAGAAAAGGACAGGTTTATGCATCTGATAAACTGAGGATAATTCTCCGGTGCGATTTCTACGTGACCGATGACCATGGCAAACATCACCATGGCGATGGCCATACTAATCATCTGGCCAATCAACCGCATGGTGGCTACGGTGCCAGAGGCAATTCCCAGATAACGTTTTTCCACCGAACCCATGATCGCGTTCATGTTGGGTGAAGAAAAAAGGGCAAACCCAAATCCCAATATGAGCAGGTTTGATGTGATATATATCAAGCTGGTATCTTTTCCAATCCATACAAGCAGAAACAGCCCCAGTGCGGTCAAACCCATACCCAAAGAGGCTATTTTTCTGGGTTCGATTCTATCCGACCATTTTCCGGCTAGCGGCGAAAACGTGGCCATCATGATCGGCTGGGCAACGATGATCATACCAGCGGCCTGGGGTGAGAGGCCTTTAATATATTGCAGGTACAGACTGATGAGAAATGTTATGGCAAAAGTGGCAGCATAGTGGATCATGGCTGCCAGGCTGGAAAACGTGAACAGTTTGTTACGGGAAAAAAGCCTGACTTCAACCACCGGATAGCGTACTCGGAGTTCTTGCCAAACAAAGACGGCCAGACAGAAAGTACCGGTAACCATCAGATACAATGCCGTCTTGCTTGGTAGGAGGGATGCGCCATAGACCCAGGCAAGAATAGCAATCCCGTACAGAAAACTGCCCAAAACGTCCAAAGGTTCACCCTTTGCGTCCGCCCATTCTCCCTTCAGATATTTTAGCGTGATCAGTATGGATAGTGCGCCCAGGGGCACGACAACGATAAAGAGACTTCTCCAGCCAATGTTCTGAGTCAGGATTCCTCCTACAAAAGGCCCCATGCAGAGACCGATATAGACGGCGGATACGTATATTCCGAAGGCCTTGCCCCTTTTTTGAGGCGGAAAGATGGATGTGATGATGGCCGTACCGGTCGTCAGAAACATGGCAGACCCGATGCCCTGGAAAACACGACAGAAGATGAGCATTCCGATGGAATTGGCAAAAGCCGCCACCAGGGAAGCCAGGGTGTATACAAACAAACCCCAGGAAAAAATTTTTTTACGGCCATGGATATCGGCAATTCTGCCGGCCGGTACCAGAGTCACTGCCACAGCCAGAAGAAGCGCGGTGGCGATCCAACTGAGTTGAACGGCATCGGCATTAAACTCCTTTTGAATGGCCGGCAGGGCTACATTGACCGAAGAGATCACGAATGGTCCTGTAAAGGAGGTAATTGTTGCCACGAAAAGGGCGGATTTTTCCTGGGGTGTATAGTCGCTCAATGTTGTCTCCTGCGTTGATTCCATATATAATTAACACACCCAATTGAGATGAACAATCGACATTTCAAAGTGGGTGGTATATATTATGAGCTGCATAGAGCTAAACACGAAGCACGAAACACCAAAAGACAAAAACCAGGAGAAAATATCATGAATACACAGAATCAACCGACAGATGAAAACGTGAAAGATCTTGTCTGCCCGGATTGCCGGGCGGAATTGACACGTAGACGAACACGCAAACCTGACGCCTGTGAAATGCTGTGCGGCGGTTGTGGTCAGATTTTTGATGTGTGTGATCTTGAGACGGTAGAAAAGTTGAAACAGACATGAATGACACAAAAAAACTACAGAGATGGCTCGGTATCGCGGCAATTCTGTTTGTCCTTGTATACATGGGGGCTGTTTTTCTTACGGTTCAATCACGAATTGGTGACAATACACGCCCCACCGTGATCGAATCCGCCAAAGCCATGGAACAGGAACGTCATCTGATGTTGCCCGAGCTTTTGCTTCCCATGGTTATCCTGCTGACCCTGGCAGGATGCTATCTGATCGTGAGACGCCGAAATCAAAAAACCTATCAGCGTCTGGATGATGATGTGGAAGAGGATGGAGACGATCCAACGATGCGGGAATAAGAAACAACTGGCTTGGCCTGAGAAGAATGACCGAATAATTTGGCGTCTGAAGAGCCCATATTTCAAGCATCAAATCACAAATAGATTTTAATTCCAGTGAATCAAACAGATTGGGCTTTTCATCAATTTCAGGAGGATTCTGTGTTTCCCGAATTTACCCTTTCAGAAAAATATGTTTCCCAATATCCAGGTGTCGGCTTCGGTCTGACCCTGATCAGTGGCTGCAGTGATGTTGAAAAACCACAGGAGTTTAAAGCATATAAAAAGAAGCATTTGCGGAAGATGCGCAAGCGGGAAACCCTGACGCAGATTACCCGGCGCATTGATACCTACGCAGATTTTTTTCAAAGCTTCGGATACCCGTGCCCACTGGTTAAGCACCTCAAGCGGACTGTCAACAGCGGTTTTCCCCAGTATGCTCTTTTTGTGGATGCCCATTTCATGGCCGAGATGTGTGCCGGTATTCTGGTGGCCGTGACCGACTTCGACCGGATTGACGGTAAGCTGACTCTGGATGTGGCCAGTAAAGGGGAGATATGTGCAGGGATGGGGCGTCGTGAATTCGTCCTGAAAGAAAACGAGATCGTGCTGCGGGATGAAAAGGATATTGTATGTGTCCTATGCCAGGGGGCGGATGAAAAAACTCGGGTTACTGGGACGACAAGCAATGTCCTATTTTACGCCTATGCTGTTCCAGGTATTGACACCACATTCATCAGAGAAGGTCTGACGCTGGCGGCTGAAACCGTTGCCGAACTGGGTGGGGGTAAGATAGAAAGCGTAGAGGTTTATTGCAAACCATAATTCAACTGTGTTTTCATATGGGATTGTTCATTGCCATGCGATGATGTAATGTGCCCCAATTGGCTCAAACAGCACAAATCACCATTGGATAACCCCTTTCGCTCCATCTGTGGTGAAACCCGAAAGTTGAGCCATAAGCCGTAAGCGATAAGTTTTAAGCCGCTTAATGCTTACGACTTAGCACTTATGGCTCAAAACAGGAGGAAAGTAATGAAAGTCGCGTTTATCGGAATGGGAACCATGGGGGCACCCATGGCGCTGAATATTTTAAAGGCCGGTCATGAGGTGGTTGTTTACAACCGGACCCGGGAAAAAGAGTTACCCCTGGTCGATGCAGGGGCGATGCGGGCAGGTACACCCCGGGAGGCAGCCGCGGTTGCCGGAATCATCATCACTTGTGTCAGTGACACGCCGGATGTTGAAGACGTTGTTCTGGGGGATGAGGGTATCATTCATGGGGCGACGGCCGGGAGTCTGATGATCGACATGTCGACCATCAGTCCGGCAGCGACACGCCAGATGGCCGCAAAGCTTGCCGACAAAAAGGTCCGCATGATCGATGCCCCGGTTTCAGGCGGTTCCGAGGGTGCACAGAACGCCACCCTGGCCATCATGGTGGGCGGAGAATCGGAAGATGTTCAACATGCCATGCCCGTATTGGAAGCAATGGGAAAAACCATCACGCATGTGGGGCGTATCGGCTCCGGACAGATTACAAAGGCAATCAATCAGGTGATTCTTGCCGGGACATTTATGGGTGTGGCAGAAGGGATGGTTCTGGGTATGAAGGCAGGGCTCGATATGCAGAAGGTAGCCGAGGCCATATCCGGGGGCGCGGCTGGATCCTGGGTGCTGTCCAACAGGGCCATGAACATGGTTAACAATACGTATCCCCTGGGATTCCGGACCAAACTGCACCACAAGGATCTGCGTATCGCCCTTGAAGCCGCGCGTGAAATGGGCGCTACCCTGCCAGCCAGCGCCTTGATGGACCAAATTGAAAACGGCATTATCGGCAGAGGGTATGGCGATGAGGATATGTCTGCCATCGCACGTGTCATTCGGGAACTAGCGGGTATTGTATCACCAGTGGAATCATAGAGGGAAACATGACAGAAAAAGCAAAAATAATTTATACAAAAACGGACGAGGCACCAGCCTTGGCTACCTATTCATTCCTACCCGTTGTCAAAGCATTTTGTACAACCGCCGGCATAGAGGTCGAGAAAAGAGACATATCACTGTCCGCCCGGATTCTATCTCAATTTGGAGATTTGCTGGATCCTCGAGAGCGTGTTTCCGATGATTTGGCATATCTAGGAGAATTGGTTAAAACGCCAGAGGCCAGTATCATCAAATTGCCCAATATCAGCGCTTCGCTGCCACAGTTGCACGCGGCTGTTAAAGAATTACAGGAGAAAGGCTACCCCTTGCCCGTGTACCCCAATGAGCCGGTGACGCAGGAAGACCTTGAGATCAAGTCAAGGTATGACCGGGTTTTGGGAAGTGCGGTAAACCCCGTTTTAAGGCAAGGAAACTCTGATCGACGGGCACCCGTATCCGTAAAGCAGTTTGCGCAAAAAAACCCGCATTCAATGGGGACCTGGTCACCGGATTCCAAATCTCATGTTGCATCCATGGTTGAAGGTGATTTTTTTGAAAATGAAAAATCGGCCACCATTGAAAAAGATGGATATCTACGTATTGAACTATTAACTGAAAATGGCGATGTCCAAATCCTAAAAGATGAATTTCCAATTTTGGCGGGTGAAGTGGTTGATGCCTCTGTCATGTCCGTGCCTAAATTAGAGGTGTTTCTCGAGAAAGAAATTGAAGCGGCCAAAAATGAGGGCGTACTGTTTTCACTGCATTTGAAAGCGACCATGATGAAGGTCTCCGATCCCATCATATTCGGCCATGCTGTCAGAGTGTTCTATCGGGATGTATTTGTAAAATATGAGGATTTGTTTGAGGAATTGGGTGTGGCACCCAACAATGGTATGGGTGATGTTTATAAAAAAATAGCTGTTTTGCCGGTGGAAACACGTTCAGAAATAGAGAATGATATTCAGACGATTTATAAAAACCGACCGGGCCTGGCCATGGTGAATTCTGATAAAGGAATCACCAACCTGCATGTACCCAGTGATGTTATCATCGATGCGTCTATGCCGGCCGCCATACGGGCTTCCGGTCAAATGTGGAATGCCGAGGGTCACCTGCAGGATATGAAAGCGGTGATACCCGATCGCAGCTATTCCGGTGTCTATCAGGCAACCATTGACTTTTGTAAAGAACACGGGGCGTTTGATCCTGCTACCATGGGCACTGTACACAATGTGGGTTTGATGGCGCAGAAAGCGGAAGAGTATGGCTCTCACGATAAAACTTTTGAAGTTGAAAGCAATGGTGTGGTGCGCGTCGTGGATGAGAATGGTCACATCCTGTTTGAACACGCGGTAGGCAAGGGCGATGTTTGGCGCATGTGCCAGGTAAAAGATGCCGCCATTGCTGACTGGGTAAAGTTAGGGATAACCCGTGCCAGAATCACCCGCTATCCGGCAGTGTTCTGGTTGGATAAAAAAAGGCCGCACGATGCCCAGCTTCTTGCAAAGGTCAACAATCTCATCAAGACCCACAATACCGAGGGTTTGGACATTCACATTATGGCCCCGCAAGAAGCCGCGCAATTTTCCTTGTTGCGCATGAAAGAAGGACAAAACACCATATCCGTAACAGGCAATGTTTTACGAGACTACCTGACCGATTTGTTTCCGATTCTTGAACTTGGCACCAGTGCCAAAATGCTTTCCATCGTTCAGTTGATGGCTGGTGGCGGGTTGTTTGAAACCGGTGCCGGGGGGTCGGCCCCCAAACATGTGCAACAGTTTGAACAGGAAAACCATTTGCGCTGGGATTCATTGGGGGAGTTTCTGGCCTTGGCCGCGTCCCTCGAGCATCTCAGTAATTCACACGCTATCAAGAAAGCTAAAATACTGGCAGATGCCCTGGATAGGGCCACGGCAGGTTATTTGCAGAACAACCACTCACCTTCTCGAAATGTGGGTGAGATAGATACCCGGGGCAGTCATTTCTATCTTACCCTGTATTGGGCAAAGGAACTTGCAAAACAATCATTTGATGTTGAGCTGCAAGCTGCCTTTGGTCAGATGTCGACGTATCTGTCAAACAATAAACAGAAAATTATGGACGAGTTAAGTGCAGTTCAGGGTGAGGCCGTGAATTTGGGAGGGTATTATAAGCCTGACGACGACATGGGATTGGCCGCCATGCGTCCAAGTAGTACCTTTAACATGGCTCTCGATCTTCTTATCTAGTGTCCGTCCAGAAATAGGGATTTTTGCGTTCTGACAAGGCGGGTGTCAGATTTAACCCGGAGGAATAGCGAGCTATTTTGAGGCGTTAAATCATGGCACCCAACGCCGGCAGAGCGTGAAAAGACCATATATGGATGGACACTATCTATATTTCTGCTTGGCTGGGTCTTTATAGGGCTTGTCAGAAAAACGTTCCGATTGAGGACCGTTTTTCTGCTACAAACCCTTATGCCGCCAACCTATTTTCGGAACATTATTATGACAAGCGGTATAAAGGAGTGGGTATGTCCCAAGAGCCGTTGGCAGCACTGATGGCAAATAAAGCGAAAGCGGTCCAGGCAATTGTTGAAGAGATGACAAGCTTAGAGGATGCGTTTCACTATTTCCTGAACCTGACACAGAAACAAGGTGGTCGTCATGTGGCGGCAGCGGGATTCAATTCAAAGGAATTCGAGTCCTTGAGGTCATTGTGCCAACATGAAAGCCTGAATCTTCTGCCTCCCCCTTTGCGAGGCCATGCCGGTAAAATTCATACAGCCATCACACCCGTAGAATGGGGGTTGGCAAACACCGGAACGCTGGTACTCAATTCTGCCAGCGAAGATGTTCGTTTGGCCACAATGCTTGCGGATACGCATGTTGCCCTGCTGCCGGTCTCTAAAATAGTGCCGGATGTAGAAAGTATCGAAAAAGATCTGGATGATATTCTAAAAACAGAACCTGCCACATACCTGGCTTTTATTACCGGCCCGAGCCGCACAGCGGATATCGAGCGTGTTCTGGCCATAGGTGTACACGGCCCTCAAGCGTTACATATATTAATTATGGAGAATGATGCAGAATGATCAAAACTGCTCAGAATATCAAGTCCTATAAAAAACAGCTTAAGGAGGCTCTGCAAGATAAATTCTTGGGGACCGCCCTAAACAACTTCAATAAAGCTTACCGTGAGAACCGACCCGGTGTTTATGAGGGCATAGAATTTGAAGCAATCAAACGGGATATTGCCCAGGATAAGGATGCCGCAATACCGCGCCTGCTCGAACTATTCGAGGAATTCAAAAGCCATGCCGAGGAGGCCGGTGTCACGATTCATTTGGCCAAGGATGCCCATGAGGCCAATCAGATCATCGCACGTATCGCTCGAGACAATGCCGTAAAACATATCATCAAGTCCAAATCAATGACCGCAGAAGAGACCTATTTGAACGACCATCTGGAAAAAAAAGGTTTCATGGTAACTGAGACCGATCTAGGTGAATGGATCATTCAGTTGCGTCATGAGGGTCCGTCGCACATGGTGATGCCCGCCATTCATTTGTCACGTTATCAAGTAGGCGACCTATTCGAAAAGGTTACGCACCAGGACCTGGATGCCGAAGATATCGATAAATTGGTGAAAGTTGCCCGTAAGGAGCTGCGGCCTGTTTTTCTGAAGGCGGATATGGGTATCAGCGGAGCCAATTTTGCAATCGCCGACTCTGGAAGCCTCGGTCTTGTGACCAACGAGGGCAATATGCGCCTGGTTACCACATTGCCCAGAGTTCATGTGGCTCTGGTGGGTCTCGACAAACTGCTGCCGGATTTGAAATCGGCGTTGAAAATTTTGAAACTACTGCCCCGAAACGCCACCGGTCAGGCGATCACCTCCTATGTCACTTGGATAAAGGGTGCCAACGAATGCCGTAATGCACCTCAGGAAAAAAAGGAGATGCACATCGTATTTCTGGATAATGGTCGCCTGGAACTGTCCAAGGACCGGGTGTTTGCCGAGGCCCTGCGCTGTATCCGCTGTGGCGCGTGCGCAAACGTCTGCCCTATCTACAGCAAAGTGGGCGGCCATAAGTATGGCCATGTCTATATTGGTGCCATCGGGCTTATATTGACCTTGTTTTACCACGGCAAGGAAAACGACCGTGCCATCGTTAAAAATTGTCTCAACTGCCAGGCCTGCAAAGCTGTCTGTGCCGTGGACATCGATCTGCCGTTTCTGATAAAGAAAACACTGGGCGCAGTGATGGACGAAGACGGCCGTAAGCCGATTAAAAACCAATTGCTTTCGAAGGTGATGCCACATCGCAGACTGTTTCATTTTCTTCTTAGACAGGCTCATTTGGCACAGAAACCACTGGCGCGCAAAGGTCCTATGATTCGTCATTTGCCCCATTTTTTTGAAAAGCAGCATGGGTTCCGCAGCCTCCCGGTTATTGCGGCAAAACCATTCAGGGATCGCTGGCTAAATATGGATACCGGTGTCAAGTCCCCAGCCTACGCGGTTTCATTTTTTGCAGGATGCGCGGTGGATTTCATTTACCCGGAACAAGCCGAAGCCATGATAAAACTGATCAAAACCTGGTCCGTGAAAGTTATGTTTCCGGAAAGCCAAAGCTGTTGTGGCTTGCCGGCCCTGATGGCCGCTGAAGAGGAGACCGCCGCCAAATTGGCATGGCAGAATTATGAAGCATTCCAGAACACCGCAAGCGACTATATCCTGACAATTTGTGCCTCGTGTGCCTCTCACATCAAGCACTATTATCCGAAAGTCGCCTCTCAAGCAGGTATTTCCAAAACAGATATGGCCATATTTGTGGAAAAGGTCATCGATTTTAGTTCCTTCATGGTCAATGTGCTGAATGTCTCTGCCGAGGCCTTTACAACCGGAGATAAAAAAGTTGCCTACCATGCTCCCTGCCATTTGTGCCGGGGTTTGGCCGTAACCGAAGAGCCCCGCAAACTGATCGAAATCGCAGGCTTGACCTATGTGCCTTCAGCGGATGAGGAGGTGTGCTGCGGATTCGGCGGATCCTACTCGGTTGACTTTCCTGAAATCTCGGCTGAAATACTCGGACAGAAGCTTGATAACGTCATCCAATCCAACGCTGATATTCTTGTAACCGATTGTCCCGGCTGTGTTTTGCAGTTGAGAGGCGGTATGCATAAACGAGATAGCGCCATGGAGGTAAAACACATCAGCGAAGTCTTATCCGAGCAACTGAAAAAGTGTTGAGGGGTGAAAGTCGTGTGATGAGAACGGCTACAGCGAGTGCATTTCCCCCTAGGTTCTGCCGCTCGGCAGTACTTCGCATGCTGCGAGGTGCTTCAATGACGATCGATGCCTGTAGAGACCAAATACCCATCATGATGATTGTTTTTCTCATGGCAGGCTCCCTGCTTAATGGTGATATATTGATGTAGCGCCCTAAAAATCCGTTACGGGTTTAAGCTCTGACTCCGGATAAATCTGCCCATGGCTCGGGGGCATGGAGTTATAAACCCAGTCGATGTCAATAGCACCCAGCGTGATGCCGAGATAGCGATCGAATCCCCGGAAAACACCCCGAACAAAAACAGACTGCATTTTTAGATTGAGTCCAAAAATACCTGCGGCGGTATTGGTCGCAACATTTTGCAGCTCATCATGAAAAGCCAGGGAAGAGAAGACCAGACGGCGACTGTCAGAAGCCTGACATTGAATGACGGGGATGATTCTGGGAAAACCGTCTTTGCCGACATAAGCCAGAAACTTGAGTGCGTCGAGCTGGTTGAACAGGTTTTGGGCAAAAGGTTTGAGGATCGGCACATGATTCCCGGTAGCGGCGGACCCCTTGGCAAACCGGGTGACAACGGCAGCCGGAATGATTCTTCCCATGGGGAGCTTGCCTTCACTGCAGATCTGGATCAGATCAAGATAATGTACCGTATTGATGCCAAAGTAGGCATTGTAGCGAAACATGGGCTGGTCGTTGTAGATTTCGTATTCAGGCCCGTCTGATCGTTTGTGCGTCCAACGGGCTTTGCCGCGCCAAAACCGTTTGTCCATGGACATGATCAGAAATCCAACATTTGGATTCAACTGCATGTAGTGTTTGCTGAGGCCGGTGCTGAACTGACCGAGTGTCAGCTGCTTGGGGCCTGCGGCCATGATGCTGGTGATAAGCGTTACATGGACATCACCCTCGGGATTGACACAGGCAACCAGACCGATTTTTTCTGCCGGTGCAAAGGTTTTGATTTCATTTTGGGTGAATGTTTTTCGCATGGTCATATTATTCGTTTTAAGCTGTAAGCTCTTGTCGATAAGCGACTTGGAGCCTACATCTTATCGCCTCACGCTTCACGCCTTCCATCCAGTCTTGCAGCCCCTGTCCAGTGGACGATGTCAGGGTCGATACCCGTTGTTTTTGCCGCTGTCAGCAGGCTGTTGATGTGATCTTCGTTCAGAAGGCTTTTATCCTGGAACTGCCATGTCAATCCGAGCCGAGTGTATTTATCCCTGCAAAGATTGTTGAAACTGCAAAGTTCCCATCGTTTGATCTGACCTTCAAGGTGTTCAGCGATCCAGCTTCCGATGCCACTGATATTTTGAATGGTGGCTGTGGCATCAGGTACAAGAGGTGTCCGAATCCAGAGACCTTCAGGATATAGATGGGTTTTGATATATCGGGAGACATGGATCAGGTTTTCCAAAATAATCCGATTGTTGCTTCCGGTAAAGGCACGGTGCTTGTTGGTATCGATTTCCTTGATATCAAATAGAACCAGCGTGGCATGGGGTAGAAGCTTGTCCAGGGCTTTGTGGCTGCACGAACCGCAGGTATCCAGCGCTGTATGGATACCCTGGGCACGGATTTGTTTAATAAAATCGGACACAAAACCGCTCTGCAGAGTGGGTTCTCCACCCGATACGGTTACACCACCACCTGATTTTTCGAAGTAGACCCGGTCCTTGAGAACTTCGTGCACAAGATCCGCTGTGCGCCACTGCCGGCCCAGAAGTTCCAGGGCTGTTGAAGGGCAGGCATCAACGCAGGCACCGCAACCATCGCATAAGCTGCGGTCGATTCTGATACCCTCGGGTGCCAGGGACAGGGCAACCTTGGCACACATGTCAAGACAGGTCTTGCATGCAATACACCTTGAGTCGATCCAGTGGATTTGGGGATGGGGAGAAATGCTTTCAGGATTGTGACACCAGGAACAGCTGAGGCTGCAGCCCTTGAAAAAGACAGTCGTTCGTAGACCAGGTCCGTCTTCGGTCGACATACGCTGGATTTCGAGAACGCGTCCTGTTGTGCTGCTTGGGTCCATGGCGTTTTATGTTTTGTATTTTGTGTTTTGTTTTTGGTATTTAGCTTTTTAGGCTGTAGACTATTAGGGACTCTTCGCTGATTCCCATCAGCTACCCTCGAACCCTTGTCTCACCCTTAGCCCCTCGGACCCTGCTTTTAAAATCGGCAATGGCTGACCCGCTCTATCACCTCATCTTGGAGTTCTTTGCCCACGGTGGTAAAATAGGCATTGTATCCGGTGATGCGCACCAGGAGATGCCGGTAATCCCCGGGGTTTTTCTGGGCGTCCTTTAACATTTCCGGGTCAAGCATATTGATTTGCAGAGCCGTACCACCGTTTTCTGCATATCCTTTTATAAATGCCTTGAACTTTTGCTTGTGCTCCGGGTCCTTTATGATAGAAGGATTGAATGTAATCGTGTGGCTGGCCCCATTAGGGAGACAGTTGAGATAATCGCGCCAGCCTCCTCCGCCATCGGACGTTTTTCCTCCCAGGACCTTTCCCACAGAATTTGTATTCGATGTAGGACCTTTAATATCCGCACCGCTGGAAGGGCAGATGGCATTGGAGAGAAACTGCCCTTTTGTGCGACCGTTGGCGCTGGCTGCCATAACATACCCGTCACCGGCCCAGTAATTCCAGCTGAGCATGCCAGGTCTGAACCGGCGTTGAGTGGACCGTGTTTTATGCCGCCAGGTTTCCCTGCACCAGAGGTCCATGACCTGTTTAGCCAGAGCATCGGCGATATCGTCGTCCTGGCCGTATTTGGGGGCTCTGTTGATGGCCATGGCCTGAAGTTTTTCATGGCCTTGCCAGTTATCCCTGAGGGCCTGGATGAGTTCAGACATGCTGCAGATCTGTTGGTCGAATACCAGATATTTGACAGCCAGAAGGGAATCGACGGTTGTGGCATAAGTAACAGCCTCCAGGGTGACAAAATTGATTTCGGCCCCACCCTGGGTTACATCGAGGCCTTTTTCCTGACACCCTTTAACCAGGCAGGAAAGATAGGGTGTTGGAAGAAAATCTGCCCGAACCGCTTCAGAGGCCTCATAGGTTTCCACACTTTTTTGGATGATATAGGCTGTCTGTTCTTCATAGGCCTTAAAAAATGTTTCAAATGTTTCAAATGTTTTTGAATCGCCTGTGCTCGGGCCGTCTTGACGAATTTTTTCGGGTTTGCCCTTCATGGGATCTACAAAGGGAATCATGTCTCTGCCCCCTGTGAGGGTCAATTCGACTGCCTTGAGAAGATTCAGGTTGATATCCACGGTGCCGGAACGGTCATTGCCCACCATGGTGTTTTCAAGGCATCCCACCGGTGCATATTCATGCACATTCGACGCGTTGATCAGGTGGGTGATATTCGCCTTTCTGGCTTCAAGCATCATGCCGGCCATGGATCTTTCATCGAAGTTGATCAGAAACGGTGACCCCTGACTATCGGATATCATGTCGATGACCTTGTCCAGAAGTTCGTCCGGGGTATTGCGGTGCAAGCGGATATTTGGCTTCGGCTCGAGAATGGGCGTCATTTCATCAATGACCTCCAGGAACATGTAGGTCAGTTCGTTGGTCATGTCTATGCCGTTTTTTCCCATACCGGAAAGGGTGAGAAGCTGACCAAAACCTGCGGTGATGCCCTGATTGCCATTACGGATCATGGCATCGTAGGCTGTATTGCAGTGGAACCAGAAGCATTTGAGAATTTCTTTGGCAAACTCCCAGTCCATACCCTGATCCCTGGAATATTCCCAATAGGGCAGCAGGTACTGGTCAATACGACCGAAGGAAACACCCGGTCCAGGGTAATTTTCATCACTCATGATGAGCATGTGCGTCAGCCAGAGGGATTGTATGGCTTCCCAGAAAGTCCTGGCAGGTTTCCATGGTACCTTTTTTAGATTTCCGGCCATCCGGGAAAGTTCTGCAGAACGCTCCGGATCTGCTTCTTCTGTGGCAAGACACGTGCAAAGATGGGCATACTGCTTTGCCAGGTCCCTGGGAAGGGTTGCCGCCGTTATCATGGCTTTGAGCTGCGAACCTTTGCGGCCCTTTTGATCCCTGAGATCCAATTGATTAAAGGACGTTTTCAAGGATTCGTAAATTCCTTTCCAACCGACTTTAAGTACACGTTCGTAACCGGGTATGAGATGACCGCTGGTGGCTCCGGCATTGCCATAACCATGATCGTGAAACCATTTCATTTTGGTACGCGCACCATTTTTTCCCGTAACCCGCTGATTGTAGGCCGCACTTTCTTTTTTTGTAAAACAGGTGGACGTGATGATATTGAATCGGGCACCGGCGATAAGGTCACCGGGAAGGATCTCCTGGGGCACATGGTTTACCATGACTTCTTTGAGGAACCAGGCCTTTCTTTCGGGAAGAGACCAGGTCCAGAAATCGCTGTGTATATCAATATTTCTTGCAGCCTGCTGATAGCCTCCCCCCAGGGTGTCTATCAGCATATAGACTTCAGGTACGATATAATAAGTCATTTCCTGATACAGCACATCCCAGGGGGTACCGGTGGACCAGGCTGTGTATTCGTTGTTCCAATTCCGTTTGCAGCCTTGAAAATAATAATCTCTGAGCCAGGAAATACGTGGGGAGAGTTTACGGGGCACCTTAATTTTGTGTTCGATTTTTTCAGCAAGGGAACCATTCATGACCATCCTCCTGCATCTGCAAAAATTAAACCAATATGAACACGATATCCTTTGTTTTTAACTACCTGTAAACACAGTTAATTCCTGATCTCACGTCTTTTCTTCCCGAACGGGTCTTCCAAGGGGGGGCTGATGTTAACTGTTTTGTCATCGATCATTTTTATCGTGGCCCTGTCCTTCCAGTTTTTTACTGCATACCAGATACCTACTTGACTGCCTTCAGGGCCGATGATATCCGAGCCGTTTCTATCTAAGTTATAGCCAGGTCTTGGACGCCCCCCCATTTCCAACCACTTTTTCAGTTGGGTCTTTGTAAGGTCGACCGGTTTCCAGAATTTTGATTCCAGGCGATATTCATCTCGAATTCCGATCAAAGCATTCGGGTATGCATCCGGCCCACTGTAATAATACATGAAATCAGGTGGCAACTGGTAAGTTTCAAATGTGCTTTTTACCTTGTCGTTGGGAACAAGCCGTCCATAGTTTCCCTTTCCAGCACAGCCTACCATAAAAACAAAGATCATGGATAAAAAAAACAAAAGTAGCATTTTGGGGCAAGTTATCTGAAATTTATTTGATGTTTTCATATTTATCTCCTTTTATAGATCAATTTGCTGGAGAACTTTGTTGATAGGATAGTTTTCGAGTTTAAAAAGTGGATGCCGATGCCTTTGTTGGCTCTGGGTTAGGCAGAAACAGGGAGTTATGATTATAACCCCCTGTTTTAATTTTATCGGAATTATATACAAAAAGAAGGGGAATATGGTGACTGCTGGATCATCCCTGCTCAATTGTGAAAAACTCGTTCTAATGTGGCTGTAATGCCGAACAGGGCCAAAATTTGAAGACAATTTTTATTTGGGCAGTTGGATTTTGATCCATGTGATAATGATCATGCTGTTCGACATAACAGTCATTAAAGAACTCAGACAGTTTCACAATCGTTCAGGAATCACCCATCAGTCTTAGATCTATACCTTTTTTTGGTATATAGGCCCGAATTTTATTAATTGGTAGGCGGTACTGGATTTGAACCAGTGACTTCTACCGTGTGAAGGTAGCACTCTCCCGCTGAGTTAACCGCCCTGATTATTTCATAACTATAATGATTCGGGGGGGACCTCGTCAAGTTCTTTTTGTGCTGGATTGCTTAGGGTCTCCGGGGGTGTGTTCCCGTCTTTATCCTGCAGGTCGACCGTATTCGTGGTATCATCCTCTGACTCGGCGGCATCGAGAGTTTTATCCACCGGATCATCTGTACCCATGACTTCTATTCCCAGAGCTTCTATTTCTTTAGGCGAGGGCAGGTCTTTCAGGTTTTTCAGATCAAACACTTGAAGGAACTGTTTGGTGGTGGCATAGATCAGCGGCCGGCCGGGAATTTCTTTGCGCCCCAGCACGCGGATCAGCTTTCGTTCAAGAAGCATTCTGAGAACACCGCCACAATCGACACCCCTCAAATGCTCGACGTCGCTACGGATCATGGGTTGTTTGTAGGCGATAATGGCCAGTGTCTCCAAGGCGGCCTTGCTGAGCCGAGAAGGTTTTGGCTGTAAAAGGCGTCTTATCCAGGGAACATAATCAGGGCGGGAACGAAACTGATACCCTCCGGCAACTTCATGCAGGGTAAATGCACCCCTGCGTTCTTCGTAGTCCGTTATGAGTTCATTGAGAGCCTGCCGGATCATTTTTGTATCGGGCAGAGAAAGAACCTGTTTTATCTGCTCAATACTCAGGGGTTCTTCAGCCACAAAAAGAAGGCTTTCGACAATATTTTTTAAATCATCCATTATAAATAAAATATTCTGATAATACCGGATTCGATATGCTGTACAATTTTAACCAAATTGAGTTTGACCATTTCCAGCAGCGCCAGAAAGGTCACGATAATGTCACCTTTGTCCGCGTCTTTAGAAAACAGCTCGTAAAATGTCAAGGAATCCTTTTCTTCGAGAATGTCGACAATTTCCGAAATTCGTTCTTTGACGGAAATCCGGTCCGTGGATAGTTCGAGCCGGTGCTCTTCAGGAATATTCGCCAGGATTTTTTGAAACGCGTCAATGAGTTCGAAAAGACCCACTTGTATGTAGGGCTCTTCTTCCTGGATGTTTTCAAATCCCTCTTCTGTAAAGGATCGGACAAAGGTTTGCTCCCCAAGAAGATTTCGATTTGCCAGCTGTTCCGCGATGGACTGCATTTCGAGATATTCTCTGAGGGGTTTGGCCAGTTCCAGACGGGGGTCCTCCTCATCTTCAATGCCATGTGTTGGCAGCAGCATCCTGGACTTGATTTGTGTAAGAGTGGATGCCATCACCAGAAAATCACCGGCAAAGTCGATATTCATAAGCTTGATCCATTCGAGATATTCAAGATACTGCTGGGTGATCATGGCGATGGGAATGTCATAGATATCCACTTCATTCTTTTTGATCAAATGAACCAGAAGCGCCATGGGTCCTTCAAAAACTTGATCAAGCTTTATCTCGTATGGGATTTCTGTTTGTGCCATATTTTGGCTAAACCCTTTTAAGCTATAAGTCATAAGCTGCAAGCCATAAGCAGCTTATAGCTTACAGCTTATGGCTTACAGCTTTTCGAAGAAAGCGTCTATATCCCAATCACATGTCGGACCTCGGCCATGGTTTGGCGGGCTACCTTACCAGCTTTGCTGCAGCCTTCCTGGATAATATTTTTCACCAGCTCCGGATGGCTATCGTAATAGTCCCTTTTTTCGTGGACCGGCGCAAGGGCTGCCAGTAGTGTCCGGGCCATGATTTTCTTGCAATCCACACATCCTATTTCCGCACTGCGGCATTCTTTGGCGATGCCGGCAGTTGTTTCAGGGTCGCTATACAGCTTGTGAAATTCATACACATTACACACGCCCGGGTCTCCTGGATCCGATTTTCTGGCCCGTTGCGGATCTGTTATCATCTGTGACACTTTGGTGGTCACTTCCTCGGGGCTATCCGAGAGATAGATGGCGTTGTTGTAACTTTTGCTCATTTTTCGCCGATCCAGACCGAGAATTTTCGGTGTTTGTGTCAATATGGCTTCGGGCTCAGGGAACACGTTGCCGTAAAAGTAATTAAACCGGCGGGCAATCTCACGTGTAATTTCCACATGTGGCACCTGATCCACTCCCACAGGAACGCCATTGGCTTTATACATGATGATATCGGCTGCCTGGAGTACGGGATAACCCAAAAACCCGAAGGTGGAAAGATCCTTGTTGTTCAGCTGAACCATTTGGTCTTTGTATGTCGGGTTCCGTTCCAACCATGGCACGGGTGTGATCATACTGAAAATCAAGAAAAGCTCTGCATGCTCTTTGATATCCGATTGAACGAAAAGGGTGCTTTTTTCCGGTGACAAACCGACACTCAACCAGTCCTTGATGATTTCCAGGGTATAGCCGGATATTTTACCGGGGTCTTCGTAATCGCTTGTCAGGGCATGCCAGTCAGCAATAAAGAAAAAACAGTCGTATGTTGCCTGCATTTCTACCCAGTTCAACAATGCACCATGAAGATTTCCCAGATGAAGCGGGCCTGTGGGGCGCATACCGCTCAACACACGTTTTTTTTTGGTGGTCATAAAACCGTTCTCCTCCTTGGATAAAATCGCGCTGCGAATTTATTTCGATATATAATTATCAACAAAAGCCAATTCGTCTTCGCGTGTCTGAAGCGTACCATTGAGCTTTGCGTTCAATACTGCCTGCATGATTTCCCGGTACACGGGTCCCGGTTTCAAGTTTCTTTCCATGAGGTCTTTACCGGTCACCGATATGGTGACATGCCTCAGTTTTGTTACATACTGCGAAATGGCCCGCTTTACACGACGGCTTCGGGCAC
>JAHEIB010000195.1 GCA_024639645.1 Deltaproteobacteria bacterium | reverse complement strand
GGGGGTAGGTATTCAGGGATCGCGGAAAAACCGCGTTTCTTTAAATACGGGGAAGACAGTTCAATTTTTCCTGAAGCTGTTGGCAGGGGCCGGGAGAGATGCTTCTGGGATGTCAATGGTCTATACTGAATACCTTCCGGGTGCGCCTGTAGCTGCTCAAGCTTGATATGGGAAGGCTCCAGAATATATTGATTGACCTGGGTTTCATTTTCCCAAGGAAAGTAACGGTCCCCAAAACCAAGGTTGTGGGCAAGGTTATGCCAGAGTGTGTATTCATCCATTATACCTTGAATTTCGGCCACCTTGTTGGTTAGATAGACACGTTGATATTTCGGTTCGATATGGATTTCAGAGCGCTCCAGGAAAGAGGCAGCCGGCAGGATATAGTGCGCCAATTCAGCTGTTTTTGTCATAAACAGATCGTTGACCACCAGCAGGTCCAGAGACCCGAGAGCCTTTTCAACCTTATCAATATTAGGATTGGTTACGGCCGGGTTGGCAGCGGTGACGATGAGCCCTTTCAGCGGGTAGTCACCATTCCCCAGCATATAGTCCATGGCGGTCATTGTATGACACTCTTTGCGAAGATCATAAAGCACTGGAAAACGGTCGGCACCGATGGGTTTTTGTGCTATAAGGGGTAGCTCTTCGTATAGGGTCAGCCTGTTTCTGACCATTTCTTCGGGCCAGAAAAGGCTGCACTCCATATCAAAAGCACCCGTGATACAGGACAGGATTACCAGAGCCCGGATATTATTGACGCCGTTATCATGATGTTCCAGACCGGCACCCATATAAAAGCTGATTTTCGGGCGATTCTCGATAATCAGTTGAGCGATATTGATTAGAACGGATGCGTATATTCCGGTTTGTTCTTCCACATATTCCGGAGTGAATTTTTCCGCGTAATCGACGACTTCTGAAAACCCGATACTGTAGTGATCCATCAGTTCATGATCATATTCTCCGGCTTTTACAATATATCGGATCAAACCCCAGGCCAAGGCGCCGTCTGTACCGGGCAGGGGCTGGGCAAAAATGTCAGCAAAGCAGGCAATGGGATTCAGGCGCGGGTCAATCATCACCAGTTTGGTCCCGTTTGCCTTGGCATCGGCAAACTCATTCATAAAGGGCGGATGACAAACAGGCGGGTTTGTGCCGAAAAGTAGAATCATCCGGGCCTTGGCATAGTATGCAAAGGGATTCCAGAAGCCATTGACCAGCATGTGCCCCAGGTATCGACCATTGTAACAGGCTGAATCGTTGGAAAAATAGTTGGGGGTGCCAAAAGCGTGTGCAAACCTGCGCGCATACTCCTCCTGTTGCAGAAATCCGACCGCCTCACCTTTCCATACGCCCATGGACCGTGCACCGTAATGATCCCTAATTTTTTTCATTTTTTCAGCAATTTCAGCGATGGCTGTTTCAGGGCTTATTTCCACAAATGACCCGTCATTTTGTCGCTTTAACGGTTTGCGGATACGGTCGGGATGGTAGAACATGTCCAGGGCAGCACCGCCGCGGGAGCACATTTTGCCTTTATTGCAGGGATTTCCCTGGCCAGGCGTGATATCAGCCATACGACCATTGCGGACATGCACATCGACGCTGCAGCGATTGCTGCACATACGGCACAAGGTCTTGACGATGCCATTGTCAGTCAAGGTCTTACCCGTCATCAATCGTTATCCTTATGAATTTGAATGGCACGAATGCCCAGCTGAGCGTCAAAATGTTTTCGTTTGAGTTCGGCCAGAGAATTGATATCTCCAATGTGGAGGGCATGGGCCATACACACCTGCACACATTTTGGGTTTCCGCCGCACAGGTCACACTTTGTTGCGGCTTGAATAGATTCGTCCAGATGCATGTATCCGTAGGGGCAGGCCTCAACACACATACCGCAGAAAAGACAGATCTCTCTGTCAACAACGACTGCCGCTGTTTCAGGGTCCCTTTTAATCCCGTTGCCCGGGCAGACTTCCATGCAGGCTGCGGTTTCACACTGCAGGCACGTCCCGGTAAAAATTTTGCGCTGTTCCATGTCCACATGGACAAATATATTGGGGCTGCACCCATTTTGCAGGCTGTCCTGATGAAATTGGCATGCTTGTTGGCAGCTGAAGCAAGCAATGCACCGGTCAAGTTCCACATATACAAGAGTCATTCAGTTCGCTTTCAATATTTGTCTGCCAAAACATCTGGAGATGGCTTGTATCTTTCCTGTTGGTATTTACAATCTTATCCGTTGTATCAGGCAATACACGTGAGATCGAGTTCGCCAACCGCTTTTTCCACAGCGTGTAATAATTTTTTTGATCGAATCAGGGTGACCATCTTTTCCATATCAATGGACAGCTCCCTATCTTCCTCAAGGTAGGAGATGGTTTCTCTAATTACCTGATAAGCCACCCGGGTGCCTTTGCCCCCCTCCATTTTTTTCTCTTCCGTGAGGAGGTCATAGGCCTGCGCAGCACACAGCATTTCCACTGCCAGGACATACGCCACATTGTCCAGAATTTCCCGGCACTGCCGAATAGCGATGGTACCCATGCTGACATGATCTTCCTTGTTTGCAGATGTGGGAATCGAGTCAACACAGGCAGGGTGTGCCAGTACCTTGTTTTCAGATACCAGGGCCGCGGCCGTGTACTGTGCTATCATGAATCCTGAATTTAGCCCACCGTTTTTTATTAAAAAGGCGGGGAGTTCACTCAGCTGCGGGTTAACCAGCCTTTCGATACGACGCTCGGACACATTTCCCAGTTCAGCAATACCCATGGAGAGGTAATCGGCAGCCATGGCGATGGGCTGGCCGTGAAAATTTCCTCCAAGACGTATTTCCTGGGTGTCTGTAAAGATCAACGGGTTGGTCGTGGAGGCATTGATTTCAATGTTTACAACATTAAGGGCATGCACCACGGCATCCTTGCTGGCGCCATGAATTTGGGGTGAGCACCGCAAGGTGTAAGCATCCTGAACCCGGGCACATCCCTCGTGCGATTGAATGATATCACTGTCGCTGGTCAGACGCAGCATATTTTCAGCGGAGGCCACCTGGCCTGGGTGGGGGCGGATCTGGTGAATTCTGGGATCGAATTCCGAACTGCTTCCCATGAGAACTTCCAGACTCATGGCGCAGGCGATATCAGCCAGTTTGGCCAGGTTTATGGCATCATGTACCACCAGGGCGGCGATGCCGGTCATTACCTGGGTTCCATTGATCAAAGCCAGACCCTCCCCGGCTGAAAGGCTGATGGGAGAAAGTCCAATCTTTTCCAGTGCCCTGGCACCGTTGAGGCGATGGCCCTGATAAAAGGCCTCGCCTTTGCCAAGCAATACCAAGCCCAGGTGGGCCATGGGTGCCAGGTCCCCGCTGGATCCCACCGACCCTTTTTCAGGCACAACCGGTGTCAGGCCTTGATTAAGAAAGGCCATCAAATATTGCAGGGTCGTGAATGTACAACCGGAGTATCCCATGAACAGATCATGCAAGCGGACAGCCATAACAGCCCTTACAACATCATCTGGCAGAGGCTTCCCCACACCGGTAGCGTGGCTCATGATAATCTTGTTCTGTAATATGCGGGTATCGGATGCAGAAATGGGCACGTTACACAAGGCGCCAAACCCGGTGGTGATTCCATAGATCACTTTTTTTTCATTTACCCATTTGTCGATGAGTTCACGGGCTTTTTCGAGCCGTTGTTCACCTTTGCTGGAAGCCTCGACCTGTGCGTTTTCCCGGGCGATAGCCACCACGTCTTCAATGGTCAGCGTTTCCTTGTCAATTACAATGGGCTGCATTTCAGGACCCTTTCTTTAAAGCCTTGGATACCATGTCCATAATGAGGTCTTCTTCGGGTATATAGGGAATGGTGACATGCCCCACGCCCCTGTTGGCAGTGTTGAAGTTTTGGCAGACCTCCATGGCATTGCTGTTGCGGGCCCAGTTTCGCCGGGCCACACCGCCCATGACATCCCAGGAGATGGCAGACCGAATGGTGTCGTCCACTTTTTGGCTGCCATCCAGCACCAGCCCGAACCCGCCGTTTATGGCATTACCTATCCCTGTTCCACCACCGTTGTGCAGGGCCACCATGGACATTCCCCTGGCACAGTTGCCGGCAAAACAGTGGGTGGCCATGTCGGCCATTACATTGCTCCCATCCTTGATATTGGCTGTCTCCCGGAAAGGTGAATCCGTGCCGCCCGGATCGTGGTGATCCCGGCCGATCATTATGGGGCCCACGTCTCCCTTTCTTACCATTTCGTTGAATTTCAGCGCGATCCTGATCCTGCCTTCCGCATCTTGATACAGGATCCTGGCCTGGGTTCCCACTACGAGATGGTATGTTTCCGCATCCCTGATCCAGACCCAGTTGTCCCGGTCCTGAAATCTGCGGTGTGGATCGATGCAGTCCAGGGCGGCCTTGTCAGTTTTTACCAGATCGTCATGATCACCGCTCAAACAAACCCAGCGGAACGGGCCATATCCAAAATCAAATATATGGGGTCCCATGATGTCTTCAAAATAGGATGGAAAGATGAACCCGTCTTTCTCGTCGACGCCATTTTTGGATATTTCGGTAACGCCGGCATCGAAAACCGCTTTCAAGAAGGCATTGCCGTAGTCAAAAAAATAGACACCTCTGGATGTGAGAATTTTGATCAATTCATAGTGGTGACGAAGACTTTTATCCACGCGTTTGCAAAATGTCGGTCTGTCTTCGGCCAAGAGCCGTGTTCTTTCTTCAAAGGTGACTCCCTGGGGACAATATCCGCCAGTATAGGCCACATGGCACGAGGTCTGATCCGAAAGCAGGTCGATCTTTATGTTTTGATCCACCGCGTACGCCAGCAGATCGACGATGTTTCCGCTAAAAGCGATGGAGAGAGGTTTGCATGCCTCTATGGCCTGGTGGGCCATTGAAAATGTCTCCCCGAGGTCTGAGGATATACTATTTACCCAACCTTGTTCATGTCGGGTCTTGATTCTGGAAGAATCGACTTCGGCGACAATGGAAACCGCTCCGGCGATTTCTGCGGCTTTTGGCTGTGCGCCGCTCATACCCCCCAGACCGGAGGAGACAAACAGGCGCCCTTTGAGATTGGCCTCTCTGCCCAGGTCAAATCTGATTCTGCCGGCGTTCAGGAGCGTATTGTAGGTTCCGTGGACAATACCCTGGGGGCCGATGTACATCCACCCCCCGGCTGTCATCTGGCCGTAGCTTGCCACCCCCATCTGAGCGGCAATTTCCCAGTCATCCAGATTGTCATATCTGCCGACCATCAATCCGTTGGTTATGATGACCCGGGGATTGGTCGGTCTTGATTGAAAAAGTCCCAGAGGATGACCAGAGGCCACCACCAGGGTCTGGTCCTCGGTGAGTACTTCCAGGTATTTCTTTATCAGGCGATACTGCATCCAGTTCTGGCAAACAGATCCGGTTTCACCATACGTCACCAGTTCATAAGGATAAAGAGCAACGTCGAAGTCAAGGTTGTTGTCAATCATCACCTGGAATGCTTTTCCAGCAAGACACCTGCCTTTGTAGGCATGAATCGGTTTGGCCTTGATGGCTCCAGCCGGTCGATACCGATATCCATAGATCCTGCCGCGTGTCATCAATTCATTCAGAAATTCGGATGCCAGCGTTT
>JAHEIB010000194.1 GCA_024639645.1 Deltaproteobacteria bacterium | reverse complement strand
GCTCATCAAATCCAATACCTGCATGTCATCCTCTAGAAAACGGCCATAGGTAGCCTTGATGACCTCAATAGCGGTGTCGTCGAGGTGTTGCACAAATCGGGGCTCGCTGTAGAAAAGGGTATCGGGTCCTGAATCTTCCCGCATAAGAGCATCCTGGCTGAAGAAACTGCTGGGTTCATCCCGCCACCTTGCCTGCATCCCGGGCCCATCTGCCAATCCTGCCAGCCAATCGACGCTTGTGCCACCACGTTCTGATCTTTTAGGCGCAATGTTACCAATGAGGGTGGAAAGAGAAAAATCCTTTCCCGCCAACGGGTGATTGAAATCGACGGTCATATGCCCATTGTTCAGTTGCACGCATCGAAAAGGCTGCCTGTTGGCGGCAAACACTTGGGCCACATCCTTGAGAAGCCCTTTAGGGTAAAAGCGCCCGATCTCCGGACGGGCAATGGGAGATTTGATAAAAGGGCTGCCGAATTGATTTCTCTTGATTTCAAAAAGGTTGCTTTGATCGACTGCAGGGTAAAGGTCTTCCGGCTTCAACTGGATATCAACACGTTCCCCTATAGACCGATTTTTTATGGCTTCGAGTACTGCAGGAGGAAGAAAATCCCGCCAGATGTTAACCCCGGCGGCATTGTAGACATCCGTGTGGTTAGCTGAATCGCTTTTCCATTTCAGGTGAAACATAAGATCCACAAGGGTTTCATCACTTACTGTATCCATATTCATGGTCACGTCCTTTCACCTATTTCTGCCGGTTATACTTCTATGATTAATTTATATACTTAAGATACCCACCATTTGAAGGACTTCAACAATAGTAATTTAGGCTTTTAATAAGGGGTAATAACCCTTAATGTGGCGACTGAAGTGCGCTAAAATGATATAGATGGCCTAACAATAAGGAGTTCTCTCTTTTTTATTGGGAAAGCGTAAGCAGGTAGGACCTGAGGTTGGTGCGTTTGTTGCGCAGACCAAATTTGATTCGCAGGTTTTTGCGGTGGAAGTTAATGGTGGTTTCGGCGACATTCAGGATATCGGCAATTTCCTGGCTGGTTCTGCCATCCTTGACCAGAGCGGCGACCTGCATCTCCTGGGGCGTCAAGATAAGGCTGGCATTGGCAAAGTGCTGCAGCATGGGGGAGATGATGTCCTGCAGATGGCGGTCGACAATTTCTACGAGGGTGCGGTCCTTGGCTCTCAGGCGGGCATTCTTCAATTTTTCAACATACGGCAAAACGAGATCCTTGACATTGTTTAAAACCTTTTTTTCTAAATCCAGCCTGTCCTGTTCGCGCTGCTTCAGCAGCACCTTCATGGCGATATTATTCTCCTCGAGGCTCTGCTTCTGTTCGATGAGCGTTTCCTGGCTTTGTTTGAGAGCTTCTTCGGTCAGCTTGAGGGCTGTAATTTCCTCGTGACTGACCACCACCCGGATGGGTCCCTCTTCTGCCATACGAATGGCGCGCATGTAGTACCAGTGCTGTCCATCTTTGGAATGGCAGGGATAATCATAGAGAAATTCATCGATGCTGCCGTCAATGACGTTGCGGATGCCTTCGGCTACGTTGCTGGCGTCTTCCTCATCACTGCCCTTGCTGGCATCACAGATATCTAAATAGTTGGTACCAATGGCGTCGTAATCTTCGGGCATGCCGTTTCCAACGGCAAATTGCTGCCAGGCAATGTTGGTTTCCAGGATGATACCCTCCTGGTCAAGGATGGCAATGTGGGCTGACAACGAATTGAGCACGGTTCTGGCCAATTCGTCCTTGAAAAGCGCGTCCGTGATGTTGGTATCTTTAATTAGATCACCCATGTTGTTTTCTTTCTCAATCATTCCCCTCTTCAAGACAATTGGTGAGAACTTATAGCGTCTTGCAAAATACCGTTCCGAAACCAAATTTGTCGCGGAAAATCTGTTGGATAGCGGTTGTCACGTTCCAGGCAATTTGACTGCGTCGGGAAAATATTTCTTATAGTAAGCATAGGTTGTATCGGAACATATTTATGACAACCGGTATAACTATTATAGGGTACACCATAACCGGGTTTCTTTCAACCGGGTTTCTATATACAACCTTGAATTCCTGTGGGATATGGTATAGATATTTGAGTATCAACCCGCACCATCTTGGTTATCTTGACATGGATAGGTATTGCCAGAGACCTTTGGCCCGTATCCGAGTCGATTAACGAAAACATATCGCTCGACATAATTTTAACGCTGGGGTTTCAGAATCCTTGTATTCTGACGAAGGAGGACACCATGCGTATCGCCGTCATCGGTGCCGGCATCTCCGGCCTGACAACTGCCTACCTGCTCAGCCAGGAGCATGAGATTGTTGTATTCGAGGCCAACGACTATATCGGTGGCCACACCCATACCATCGACGTGCAAACCAACAATGGGCAGACGTACGCCGTGGATACAGGCTTTATTGTCTTTAACGAAAACACGTATCCCAATTTCATGAAATTGATGGAGCGCCTGGGGGTGGCATGGCAGGCGTCCAATATGAGTTTCAGCGTTCAATGTGAAAAGACCGGACTCTATTTCTGCCCCAGTACCCTGAACAGTCTCTTTGTCCAGCGCAAAAACCTGCTGCGGCCTTCTTTCTACCGCATGCTGACCGATGCCCTGCGTTTTCGGCGCGAGGCTTCCGAACTGATCGAGACCGATGACTACAGCCTGACCCTGCAGGCCTATCTCGATAAAAAACGCTACAGCACCGCCTTTATCGACAACTTCATCATCCCCATGGGCGGGGCTATCTGGTCAGCTGATCCCGCCCAATTCAAAGAATTTCCCGCACGCTATCTGGTGGAGTTTTTCAACAACCATGGTGTTCTGAATATAGGCAACCAGCCGCAGTGGCTGGTGATCAAGGGGGGCTCACGGCAATATATTCAGCCCCTCACGCAACCCTATCATGAGCGTATTCGGTTAAACACGCCGGTACAATCAATTCAACGGTTTGACGACCATGTGTCCATCACTGCCAAAGGAGAGACAGCGTCATTCGATCAGGTTGTTTTAGCAGTGCACAGCGACCAGGCGCTCAAGATGTTGGCGGATCCCACTAAAATGGAACAGGATGTTTTGAGCGTTATTCCTTACCAGGAAAACCTGGCTGTGCTGCACAGGGACGCATCCCTGCTGCCGCCCAAAAAGATTGCCTGGGCCAGCTGGAACTACCATATCCCCAAAAATGAAAAGGGACGGGTTGCACTGACCTATTACATGAACCGCCTGCAAACCCTGCATGCACCCGAGGAATTCTGTGTCACCCTGAATATGCCCGAGGCCATTCACCCGCAGAAAACCATTGAATCGCTCATCTATCATCATCCGGTGTACGATCCCAAAGGTCTGCAGGCCCGACGACGTCAAGATGAATTAAACGGGCAAAACCGGACCTATTACTGCGGTGCCTACTGGGGATATGGTTTTCATGAGGATGGTGTCAACAGTGCCCTGGCCGTATGTAAAAAATTCGGGAAAAACTTGTCATGACCAAGAGCTGCATATACGAGGGTACCGTTCGCCACAGGCGCTTCCGGCCCCGTGCCAACACGTTTCAATACCGTTTGTTTTTCATGTATATGGACCTTGATGAATTGCCCACCCTGTTCGACAATCATCCCTTGTGGTCCTATGAAAAACCCAACATCGCCTTTTTTCGGCGCCGCGACCATTTTGGCGACCCCTCCATTCCGTTGGATACGGCTGTCCGGAATCTGGTCGAAAAAGATCTGGGATCCCGTCCAGACGGACCCATTTGTTTGCTGACCCACCTGAGATATTTTGGCCACTGTTTTAATCCGGCCAGCTTTTACTACTGCTACGACAGGGATGATGTGCATGTGGAGGCCATTGTGATTGAAATTCACAATACCCCCTGGGGGGAGCATTTTTGCTATGTGCTCGGTGCAGAGGAAAACCTGCACCCCATGAAGGACTGGCGCCGGCACACGGCAGAAAAAGTCTTTCATGTGTCGCCCTTTATCGATATGGACATCCGCTATGATTGGCGTTTTCGATTGCCGGGCGAAACCATTCGTGTTCACATAATCGATTATCAAAAAGACAAAAAGCTGTTCGATGCCACCCTGGCGCTTGATCGCCGCAGCATCAACCGGCAGATGTTGTCACGGGTTTTGCTTAGGTATCCCGCACAAACCGTCAGGGTGATCACCCTTATCTATTGGCAGGCCCTGCGGTTGGTTCTTAAAAAAACACCCTTCTATGCGCATCCCTAAAAAGGGGAATCGCCAAGGGAAGGAGGTGACCATGACTGAATTTATCATACCTGCCGAAGCACGTGCTTTGCACGATTTGAAAGCCAGCCGACTCGATGATCTGGCCCGCCGGACCATTTTTTCGGTGATGGACAAGCTGAAGTACGGTTGCATCCGCATGGTCGAGGATAACCAAAGCCATGTTTTCGGGGGAACGGACCAAGACCGGTCGCTGGAAGCGACCCTCTTCGTACATCACTCCCGGTTTTACCGTCGCATATTGTTCAGTGGCAGCATTGGCGCGGCAGAGGCTTACATGGAAGGGCTTTGGTCGGCGGATGATTTAACCACGGTCATGCGCATCATGGCTCTTAACCAGCCTGTATTTGCTGAAATGGAAAAAGGCCTGGCACGCCTGACAAGACCTTTGTACCGATTTTATCACTTTGCCAGAAAAAATACCACAATAGGCAGCCGTAAAAACATCCTGGCCCATTATGACCTGGGAAATGATTTTTATACCCTGTTTCTGGATCCCACCCTGACCTATTCCTGCGGCATTTTTGAAACAGATGGGAGCAGCATGGAGGAGGCCTCTCTTGCCAAGTATGATCGCATCTGTAAAAAACTGCAGCTGAAACCAGGCGACCGCGTCATGGAGATCGGCACCGGGTGGGGCGGGTTTGCCCTATACGCTGTTAAGCATTTCGACGTACACATTACCACCACCACCATTTCCGACGAACAGTTTCATTTTGCCAGGAAGCGCTTCCATGAAGCCGGCCTCGAAGACCGTATAACGTTATTGAAGAAAGACTACCGTGAACTGAAAGGACAATACGATAAACTGGTCTCCATTGAAATGATCGAAGCTGTCGGACATCAATACTTCGACATTTTCTTCAGGACTTGCAGCCAACTGCTCCGTGACAACGGCATGATGCTGTTGCAGGCCATCACGATCCGCGATCAAGAATTCAAGCGCTATATCCAAAGCGTGGATTTCATCAAACGCTATATTTTCCCAGGCGGCTGCTTGCCGTCCGTCGGGTCCATGATGGCATCCCTTGCCCGCACAACAGACATGACGCTTTTTCATCTGGAAGACATCACCCCGCATTATGCCCGTACCCTCAGGGAATGGCGCAACCGTTTTTTCAAAAATATCGATCACGTGCGTGCAATGCAATTTCCGGAAACGTTTATTCGCATGTGGGAATATTATTTATGCTACTGTGAAGGCGGGTTCAGCGAACGCTACATCGGTGATGTGCAGATGCTTTTGACCAAGCCATTGTGCCGGCGGGCATCTCTGCTGCCGCCCATTGCCGAATAGCTGCTGATCAGTAATTCAGGCAAAGTTGCAGATCATGCTGTCCCAGACGTCATAGGCTTGATGGGGCATACCGGCCTGTTGCGCAATATAGGGCGGTACCACGATCCCGGAATC
>JAHEIB010000052.1 GCA_024639645.1 Deltaproteobacteria bacterium | reverse complement strand
GGTTATTAATAGGTAAAACATCTTTTCAGGTCTGTCATGTCGTGGTTCATAAGGCCCCGAATAGGGTACATACATGATTTAGTGAGACGGGTCAAGAAATGGGATGTGTAAACGTTTTGAACAGGGTATTTTATGGGTAATCCTAACGTGTCCGCACCGGTGACATAGAGATAATCACCAGTCTGGTCAAACGACAATAAGAATCATAAAGATTCTGAATTCTATCTCCTGATTCCTGACTTCTATCTTCCGAGCTGGATTTTCTCATCATGTATGTCCCATCAACTCCTGGATTGCATCGAGTTCAAGGGGCTCTATGCGGGTGGGGACATCGGGAAGAAAGATTCCCTGCTGTTGGAGCCATTGCCTTCTGGTAAGAATGGCGGCTCCCAGCAGAATATTAAGGGCGATGACAACGACCTGCCGATTTTGAGCTAATTCGAGAAAGCTGCCTTTTACCCACTGGTTGAATGCACCGATGGCTGGGCCACACCAGATTTGATAATCGATCTTTCTGGAGGGTTCACCCGTATTTGCCCAATTGGATGACTGACCTAAATAGGAGCGAAACACAAGGGCCATTCGATGCTTTGGATTCGTTTCTGCCCATTCGACCTGTTTGGGATCTCTGTTCATGAAAAATTCTTTTGTGTGGGCCCATTCTTCGAGAAACGATCTTCGAAAAAAATCCCTTTCAAGAATCTTCCTCTGGGATTCCGGAATATCTTCATATCTATCATGGTTCGTATAAAGTTCGTAAAGCTTTCCTGCGCGGAGCGGGAACATGGTCCCCCGTTTCAAAACCTGGACCTTGACACCCATTTCAAACATGTCAGCTGCGGGTGCCATAGTGACATCGGCTTGCCCAGCTTCTGAAAGCATCTGTCTTACCGTATCCGAAGTGCCGGCTTCCCTGCAAGCCTGGTTGATGGAACCCGTTACAAGATAGTCAGCACCCATGGCAAATGCTGCTGCGGCGGCTTCAGGCGTGGCAATTCCCCCCCCCAGCCCGATACTGAGAGGCCTCTTGAAATGATACGCCGTCATCGCCGAATCCCTGAGGGAAATCATCGTGGGGAGCAGGGCCAGTGCCGGCCGGTTGTCCGTGTGCCCTCCGGAGTCGGCTTCGGCGGTCAGAGCATCGGCCATGGGGATTGTTTCTGCCAAACGGGCTTCCTGCTCGGTGATCCAGTCACGTTCCAGGAGCTGCTGGATTAATTTGGCAGGTGGTGGTGAAAGAAACTTTTTTGCGATTTCTTCCCGAGATATCTTGGCGATGATTTTTTGGGGTGTTGCCGGGATACCGTTTTCACCCTGCTGAATTCCCTTTATGCGATAATATACCAGGGGGAGCGTGATGCCCATAAAAGCGGAGGCACTGATCAGACGGACACCGTATCTGAGATAAAGATGAACCGTTTCCAGTTCCAGGGTTGGGTCTCCAGGGCTGTGGATTAGATTGAACCCATAGGGCATTGCTTTCATCTTTGCTTGAAGGTGTTGGATCGCGGATTCAATTTGGGGTATGGCAAGTCCTGCCGCACCATAAAAGCCTAGCATGCCGGCATGTCCCGCTGCTTCAACCATTTTTGTCGATGTTATTCCATTGGCCATGGCGCCGATGACGTAGGGGTAGCGTAGACCATGGGTGCGCATGAAATCAGGGCTTCCCATGCTTCCGGGATGCAGCGCCGGCACGAACCCTATCCAGGGAAATTGTCCTTTCCGGGATATGGGGTTCTCGGGAGTCAGACGCGTGTTAACGCCCCCCCCCTGGGCGATACCGATTTGTCCTCCGGTATCGATGACATAAATCGGTTTTTCCACCTGTTTTATCGCCGAATAGACAGCATCATGACCCAAACCGGGTTCGTCTTCACCCTTTATCCACCATCCCAATTGCTTGACCTGACGCATTGATTATCCTCTTGGATGATATTTTTTATGAACTTCTCTTAAGTGTTTCTGGGCAACGTGCGTATATATCTGCGTGGTGGAAATGTCAACATGCCCGAGCATGACCTGAACCGTACGAAGGTCAGCGCCGCCTTCCAGCAGGTGGGTGGCGAATGAATGTCGCAGGGTATGGGGCGTTATGCGTTTCAATGTGCCGCATTTCTGGGCGTACTTTTTCAACAATTTCCAAAAGCCCTGTCTTGTCATAGGTTTTCCGGCTCTGGCCACAAACAGATAGGCGCTAATCCGGCCTTTCAGCAGGGCAGGGCGTGCGGTTTCGAGATAGCTGTCGATCTTGTTTTTTGCGTAACTACCAAAAGGAACGATGCGTTCTTTTGAGCCTTTGCCCATCACGCGCAGGAAGCACCCCTCGAGATTGACATCCATCAATCTTAGGTGAATGAGTTCGGAAACTCTCAACCCGGCGGCATAAAGAAGTTCCAGCATTGCTGCATCCCTTGCACCAGATGGTGTTTTGGGAACCGGTGCTTCCAGGAGATTTCTGACTTCAGCAGCGGACAGCACATCCGGCAGCATGACATGTTTTTTGGGGAGATCAACAAGCTTGGCGTGATTTTTGGGGATATGTTTTTCCTGGACCAGAAAAGCATAAAAACCCCTGATGGTTACCAGGTGCCTGGCCCTGGAACTGGTTCCCAAACCCTGGTTTCTGAGATGAATTAGATACTGGAGAATGATCCTGGTATCTGTTTTTTCGATGCCATGGATCCGGTTTTTTTTTAAGAACGTCAGGTATCTGACGATGTCCCTGCTGTAGGCGGTGATGGTTTTTCTGGCAAGTCCTTTTTCCACTAAAATATAATGCAGATACTGATCGGCCAGTATGTCCATGTCAGGCATAATTTTACCGGTTTTAGGTTTTAGGATAGAAAAATATATTTAGGCAGATACTTAAAAAGATACCTTTCGGATTTCACCATTAATAGAGCGAAATGGGTGATCCAATGGCGATTTGTGCTGTTTGAGCCAATTAGGGCACCTTGCATCAGCGCATGTTAATAAAATCCAATATGTAAACACGGTCATTTGGTGGCCATACTGATTAAATCATATAGCGAGCACTGATGTTAGGAGCCCTTAAGGAGAGTTCGCAAAGCGCCAGGGGATTATTCATTTCGCATTTTCTGAATTCCGAAAGTTGAGTTAACAATTAAAACCCTTAAAAGAGAATTTTCAACTTATTGAAAGAGCGTCAAATATGCGTCAAAGAAATATCTTCGTCAATGCTATTCAAAACTTCAGCGCCTTCGTCCCGCACGACCACCTGATTTTCAACCCTCACACCGCCCCAATCAGGAAGGTAGATGCCGGGTTCTACAGTGACCAGCATGCCCGTTTTCAGGACGGTATCTTTCAGGGGGCTCAAGCGTGGTGCTTCATGGACAGCCAAACCCGTCCCATGCCCCAGGCCATGCCCGAATTTTCCTTTGAAACCGCTGTTTTCTATGTGTTCCCTTGCAATTCGGTCCACTGCCTGCGTGCTTGCGCCATCCCGAATGGCGGCAATGGCTTTTTTCTGCGCATCGACAACGGTCTCAAATACTTTTTGAAATGTACCGTCGGATTTCCCTAAAAAGAGGGTTCTGGATGTATCTGAACAATATCCATTCAGTCTAGCACCCCAGTCGAAAAGAAGGGGTTCACCTTTCATCCATTTGCGATCCCCGGGAATGGCATGTGGCAGGGCGCTGTTCGGTCCGGAAGCAACAATGGATGGGAATGACAGTGTCTCCGCCCCTGATTCACGCATCTTTTTTTCCAGCAGCCAGGCTATCTTTTTTTCCGTCATGCCTGGTTGAATTTTAGGTAGCACCCTTTCAAAGGCTTTTTCGGCAAGCGACAACGCTTGACGGGTTTTTTCAATTTCATCTTCCGTTTTTATTTTACGTAACTGTTCAACCATGTTTTCCGTGGGGACCAGTGCGGTATCAAGATTTTCGGATGAAAAAATATTCTCGAGCTCGTGAAACTGTTTAACAGAGATTCTAACGGATTCGAACCCCAGTCGTTTCGAATCCAGCCGCTTCAATATTTCCGGCAGGCTCTTTACGAGACCCTCGCGATAGCAGACGATGTTAAATTGATTGGCTTCTTTTGCTGCCTGCAGGTCATAACGCGAATCAGTAGCCAGGATCAATTCATCAGCAGTAATAAGCAGTGCACCTGCAGATTCATCACACTGGCTGTCTTCTCCGGTAAAGCCACTCAGATATCGACGATTTTCCTCTGTGGACACCAGGAGGGTGTCGATATCCTGCTTATTCATCAACGCTCGAATATTTTCGATCCGTATTGTCTGGTTTTTGTTCAATATCTTTCTCCCGGGTAATTGAAGAGTACCCTGCAGCAAGCTACAGGGAATGTTCTGCCGTTCGGCTCTGCTTCGCATCTCGGCAAGGATTTCATCTTTTTTGTTGGCTCGCTAACCCCACAGCAAGCTGTGGGAGATGCGCTCGCTATTTCCGTTCAATCATTAAAGCCGAACTGATAAATAGAAATTCACCAGGTCGCGTCACATAAAAATTACAATGCCGTTTTATGTATAAACACTCTTGAAAAATCCGTCAAACAGAAACATGGATAAACCGCGGTATATCAAACGGCCTGATCCGGCGAATATCGGTGTTTCATTTCCACTGTCGAAGCTGTATTTTATTTCCCTGTATACCATCTTCCGGGTCGCATAACACCATGCCAGTATTGACTTTTCCGGTATCGTAAAATAAAGTGCTGAGGTCTGTTGTTTTCTATCTGAAATGAGCGATTTATCCCGAAGAGATTTGCCGAGATCTTGATACGCATGAGAATTGTGGAAATCGCGAAAAAATCGCTTTGTTCAGGCTCTACATTGTCGAGGTTACCCGCCATGTTGTCTTTTCTGAAAAAATTGACCCGCTTGAGCCCCCTGACCCTATCCATCCTCTTGGTTTTTTGCGGTATTTTCTTTTATCTCACCGAAATTCCATTTCTGGAACTTATGGAGCTGAAAACAATTGATTTGCGATATATAAACAGGGGAAGTTCCGAGGCCGAATCCGATGTGGTTCTGGCCGTTATAGATGAAGAGAGTATTGATAAAGAGGGAAAATGGATTTGGCCCAGATCTAAGATGGCGAATCTCGTCAAAAAGATTTCGGGGGCGGGTGCTAGCGTTATTTCCTTTGATATCGGTTTTCTCGAACCGGATGAAAAGAGCGTTGTCAAGACCATCGAGGATATCGAGAAAAATCTCACAATTCTTGATGCAAAAAACCGAACCTATCTGGCGGATTTAAAGCGGTCTTCAGATAATGATCAGCTACTGGCGGATGCTATTGCTGAATCAGAGGCAAAGGTTGTTCTGGGCTATTTTTTCCAGATGGAGAAATTGCATTTAGGTGACCTTGACGAAGCGCTTAGCAAAGTCCAAAAAAAAAATATCCGGTCTTCGCGCTATGACCAGGTGAAGTTCCATTCAGAAAAAGCCCTGGAGGCCCCTTTGATAGAAGCCCAAGTTGCCAACGCAAATATCACGGCAATTTCTCAGGCAACACCGTATTCAGGTTTTTTCAACATGTTTCCGGACAAAGATGGTGTGGTTCGTTGGATACCGGCAATTATTGGCTATGCAGATGAAATGTATGCACCCCTGTCCCTCATGACCCTGAGCGCTTTCAAGGATTCACAACCGCTTGTGGTCGTGGCTGAATATGGTGTCGAGAAAATACAATTCGACGATATTACCATTCCGACAGATGAGCTGGGCCGCATCATGATCAATTATCGGGGAGATGCCCAATCCTTCAAACATATTCCTGTAACCGATATTCTCAGCGGCAAGGTGACGGAGAATGAACTGAAGGGCAAGGTGGTTATTGTTGGGGCCACAGCCATTGGTATTTACGACATGCGGGTGACGCCCTTTACGAGCGTTTTTCCAGGTGTTGAAATTCACGCCAATATCGTCGACAGCGTTCTAAGGGGGGCGTTTCTGTATCATCCGACATGGGCTGCTGTTTTTGATATCCTGGCGATTGTTTTGGCTGGTCTCCTCTTGGGGATGGTTCTGCCGAGAACAGGCGTTTTTTCAGGTATTATAACGGTAAGTGTTCTTTTTTTTGGTTACATCTTTTTTTGTCAGTATCTTTTTAGCAGCCAAGGATGGATTTTGAACATGGTTTATCCCTTGCTGGTTATCCTTGCTGTCTACATCGGTATTACTGTTTATAAATATCTCTCTGAATCCAGGCAGAAACGTTTTATCCGCAGCGCCTTTTCCACTTATCTTGCTCCTACGGTTGTTCAGCAGCTCATTGACGCACCGGAAAATTTGGAACTGGGGGGCGAAGAGCGTGAGATCACGGCCTTTTTTTCGGATGTGCAGGGCTTTACAAGTATTTCCGAGAAACTGGCACCTCATGAGCTGGTGGAGCTGCTGAATGAATTTTTAACGGAAATGACAAATATAATTCTCAAACACGAAGGTACCGTGGATAAATTCGAGGGAGATGCGATTATCGCCTTTTATGGTGCGCCAAATGCACTCGAGAACCAGGCCGAAACAGCCTGTTTGACGTGCGTGGATATGCAGCATCGTCTGGTTGTGCTGCGCGAAAAGTGGCATCGAGAAGGCAAGCCGGAGCTGAAGATGCGGATAGGGCTGTCTACAGGTCCGGCAGTTGTCGGAAACATGGGATCAAGAAATCGAATGGATTACACCATGATGGGTGATACCGTCAATACTGCTGCAAGACTGGAAGGGGTCAACAAGATTTACGGTATTTACACCCTGGTGTGTGAAACCACATTTAAGAAAGCAAGCCAGCGTATCTGGGGCAGAGAGATCGATTCCATCAATGTGGTGGGCAAAGCCGAACCGGTTACGGTTTATCAAATCCTTGGCTACGCCGGGGATATCGATGACACCCTGCTGAAAATGGCCGGTCTGTATGCTGAAGGACTTCATTTATACAGGCAACAGCGCTGGGATTCCGCCATTGAAAAATTTGATGCCGCTCTCAATCTTTCCCCGGATGATGGCCCCAGCAAAACAATGAAAGATCGATGCACTCGCTATAAGGAGGAACCACCGCCGCCAAATTGGAACGGGTCTTATACCATGAAGACCAAGTGATGGGATCTAATATTATAGGGTTCTTCTTTTCGCGATGCTTGACCTAAACCCGTTTTTGTTATAAAAAGCAGGCTGTCAATCACTATCAGTCATTGCCAGTCAAACCGCGCCAGAAAAAGTATTTTCAGTGGTTTGCCGAGGAGTTAACGAGCGAATCTGAATCGGAATAGCGAGCACATTCCCCGTAGGTTCTGCCGTTCGGAAGTGCTTCGCATTCTGCGAGGCTCTTCAATTAGACAGAATTTCTTATTGCCCAAGATTTCTCTTAACGTGTATTTGCAGTGAGAAAATTTCAAATAAAGCCGGCGCAACAGGCCAAATAGAAAAGAAGCGTATGTATCATATTGAATCTGCAGGGATTACTGATGTTGGTATGAAGCGAAAGAATAACGAGGATTCTCTTTTTTTAAACGATGAGAAACAGTTTTATGTCGTTGCGGATGGTATGGGAGGACATCAGGCAGGTGAGGTTGCCAGCAACCTGGTGGTGAAAACCCTATGGGATTACATCAAGCGCTTCAACTTGGATGATGATGATGTGGAAGAACTGGCGGACCACGATGAATCCTTGTCCAGGGAAGCCAATCGACTACTTTCCGGCATCCACCTGGCTAATAAGAGTGTCTTCCAGACATCTCAGGAAAGTGAGGAATATCGTGGCATGGGTTCAACTGTTTCATCCGTCTATTTTACGGACAGTACGCTCATTGCCGCCAATGTCGGTGACAGCCCCATTTTTCTTATTCATGATGATAAGATTGAATTGCTGTCGGTTCCCCATACAGTTCTTGCTGAACAGCGTGCCATGGATCCGGAGAATGCCAAAGAACTGGGCAATGAATTCAAGCATATGCTGACCCGGGCGATGGGTGTCACCGAGTCAGTCCAGGCTGACGTATCTGAACTGCAGTGCTTCAAAGGGGATATTCTCGTTATCGGGTCGGATGGATTAACAGAGAAAATCACCCAGGAAGAAATCCATGAAATCGTAGTAAAAGAAAACCCTGCGAAAGCCTGCCGAAAACTGGTGGATTTGTCTAATCAACGCATGGGGGGGGACAACGTGACCGTTGTCGTTTTGAAGATAAAGAGCGCAAAACCTTCCCAGGGAGGGTTTTTTAAATTTCTATCGAAAATTTTTTCTTGATTTTCCTCAAGAGATAGACCAACAGACCGTTCCTTATTAAGAGCGTAACTGTCGCGCTTTATAAAATCATATATTGATTTTATTGATAATTTAAAGAGGACACGAACATGCCGAAACTCATACTGAAGTTTAAAGATACCAAGATCAAGGATTTCCTGCTCGATCAGGGTAGAAATATTACGATTGGACGTCGGGAGAGCAATGACATCGTAATTGAGAACCTGGCAGTTTCCGGAATGCATGCCAAGATCGATGCCATCGACAAAGGATATCTCCTGACGGACCTGAAGAGCAAGAATGGTACTTTTGTCAACGGTCAGCTGATTGCTACGCACTGGCTGGGACATGGAGACACGGTGAGTATCGGAAAGCACACCCTGGTTTTTGCTTATGTCGAGGGAGAGGAAAAACAGGCCGCTAGCTCCAATGGCATGGACAGAACCATGGTCATGGACACCGGCAAATATCGCGACATGCTGTCAAAAAGCTCCGGAAACGAAGCTGCTACCATCCGGAAAAGAGAATTTATGGGCATTTTGTCTTTTCTTGCAGGTGGTGATGGTGAATTGGAAATCAAAAAGAAGCTCATCAAGATAGGGAAAGATGCTTCATGCGAAATTGTCGTAAAAGGATTCATGATTGGAAAAACTGCCGCTACCATCAGCAAGAGACCCAAAGGATACTATCTGAGCTATGTGGGCGGCATGACCAAACCCAAAGTCAATGAGGTGGCGGTCAGGGAATCGGTCCTCCTTAATGAGTTTGACATTATCGAACTGGGTCCCACCAAGATGCAGTTTATCTATAAAAATTAAAAGCAATCACGAAAACACGAAACCGTAAAAGCACGAAAATTTTTAATATCTTTTTCGTGTTTTCGTACGTTCGTGTTTTTGTGATATAGGGGTTGTCAGAAAAATGTTCCGATTGAGGACCGTTTTTCCGCAGTATTCCGAGGCGTTGTAGCAAGGGGCCAACACAGAAATTGGGGCAAAAAACTATTTTGAGATAACTTCTAGCCAATTTTCAAGATCACAGCCCCTTTTAGGTTTCTTCACCGAGGGAGGTGTTTCGTGGTTGATATCCTTACCCACCGTGCCATAGACCAGACTTTGTGTGGAAAACCGCTGTTCATAGAAAACGGTGAAAGTCGGGTGGTATTTACAGCCCTGCCGGAGATGGCTGTGGACGACACCGGTCTGGTTCATGGTGGATTTATATTCGGGCTGGGCGACTATGCTGCCATGCTGGCTGTTAACCACCCTAACGTGGTCCTGGGATCGGCCGATGTAAGATTTCTTAGTCCGGTACAGGTGGGTGACACCCTGGAAGCACGAGCGTCGGTTCAGAAAGTGGATGGAAAAAAACAGATGGTAGATGTTGTCATCACCCAAAATGACAAAAAGGTCTTTAGCGGTAGATTCAACTGCTTTGTTTTGGGGGCTCACGTTCTTGAACCGCAATAGTGAGCGCATTCCCCGCGGGTTCTACCTGCAAAAATTTTTACTACTTGCTGCAAAGGTTTTGAAAATCAAATCAATCACAAAAACATCAAAAAGATCATTTCCTTTTTCGTGATTTCGTGACTTTGTGATAAAATAAGGTTTGTTTTTCCCCGATAGGCCGGATTGGATTTTAACTGATCAGGAGGGTCTCTCATGAAACAAAAAGTGATTATCAGGAAGTGTGCTGATTACGACTCAGACAAGATAGCCGGCATCGTCCGGGAGGGTATGGAAGAACTGGGGGCCAAACCCGAGGGCAAGATTCTCTTGAAACCGAATACGGTTATTGCCCATCCTGAATTATTTCCACACGCTTTCACACGCAAAGAATTTTTAGACGGCGTAATTGCCGCCACAAAATCACTTGCGGTAAATGTTAATGAGATCGCTGTCGGGGAAAGATGCGGCATTGTTATACCGACTCGCTTCAGCTTCAAGAACGCCGGGTATCCTGATATCATCAAAAAACATGGCGTCAAGACCCATTACTTTGACGAAGTCAGGCAGGTGCCTGTAGAAATAAAGGGCCAAGAAAACCTGAGGCGTCAATTGTTTATTCCCAAGCCAGTTGTCGATTCCGATTTTTTGATCAATCTGCCGAAATTTAAAGCCCATCCCTGGAGCCGGATGACCCTGAGTCTAAAAAATTTTATAGGTATCCAGGATGATCGGCACCGTCTTGTGGACCATAATCAATTTCTGGAGCATAAAATTGCCGATCTGCAGGAGGTTGTACAGCCAAAGTTTATCGCCATCGACGGGATTATTGCGGGTCAGAAAATGATGTTGACCCCGACACCGTTTCCGCTGGGTGCCATCGTGATGGGTATCAATTCCTGTGCTGTGGATACGGTGGGGTGTCACATGGTGCACGCAGATCCAAAAGAAGTGATTCATCTCCGGATTGCCTCGGAAAGAGGCTTCGGACCCATTGATATTACAGAGATAGACATTCTGGGTGATTTCCCCATGGAAGAGGTTCAGGAGCACACCAAGGGTTTTGCTTTCTGCATGGAAAAAATTGACGACTATTTTGGTGATGATAGCAATCTTTCCTGTACCGTGGGAACCTTTCCTGAAGAGCATTCACGCGATTACTGCTGGGGGGGATGCCCAGGGGCGTTACAGGAGTCGATGCATATTTTCAGAGGCTTGTACCCAGACGTCGACAAGGAGATGAAAAAAATTCGCTATGTTGTTGGAAACGTAAAGGGTCCCCTTAATCTGGCCGATGATGAAAAGGTTATTTTTGCAGGTAATTGTACCCGCTGGAAAGGGGAGATCGATGGTGAGAAAGTAAGTATCGAAGGACAATACAAAAGCCCTCATGAAGTGGATGAAACAAAGACAAAATCAAATGATATGCTGCTGAAGACCATTACAACCCTTTTTCAAGCGTATAAAAATAAGGGGTCAAGATACCTGCATGCCAAGGGGTGCACGCTATCGGTTGCCGAGCATGTCAATTATTTGTCGGCTCTGGCCGGGATTAAAAATCCTCATTTCGACCCGAGATTGTCCCTCGGTTTGACATTTTCATACTGGCAGATGCGGTTTAAACGGTTTTTTAATCGACTGCTTGGCGCATAAACATAGGGGTTGACAGAAAAATGTTCCGATTGAGGACCGTTTTTCTGCTACAAACCCTTATGCCGTCATCCTATTTTCGGAACATTATTATGACAAGCGGTATAAATTCATTTTGGATATGAACCGCAATAGTGAGTGCATTCCCCGTTGGTTCTGCTGAACCACAAAACATTCCTCCCAGCTTGCTGTGAGGTTCTTCAATAATCGCCATTCGATTGTTCTTATGGCCAAAAGATTGATTTTGCAATGCCGAAACCAGGTTTCAATGTTTTTACCAGTAACCGTCTTGAAAACCTTGTGGAACAACTGGCCCTGGAGCTTCGGACACCATTCTCCTCACCCCTTGACAAAGATCTGATCATTGTGCAAAGCCAGGGTATGGCCAGGTGGGTTTCCATGGAGCTGGCCGGGATCAATGGTATTTGTGCCAACTGTTTTTTCCCTTTTCCGAATGCCTTTTTGAATCATCTGTGTAAAAAACTGCTGCCTGGTGTTTCTGAATCACCCATGTTCGATGCCCATGCGCTGGCATTCAAAATGATGACCATCCTGCCCGGGTGTCTACAAAAGCCTGAATACAGTACTTTGAGATCCTATCTTTCCGATGACCAGGAGGGGATAAAGCTGTTCCAGCTGTCAAGCAGGATCGCAGATCTTTTTGACCAGTATCTTGTTTTCAGGCCAGGGATGATTCTCGGCTGGGAGCAGGGTGAAACGCCCGAAGACTTCAATCAGCACTGGCAGGCCGATCTGTGGCGGGAGCTTAACACGCCCATGGAATCCATGCACCGCGCGCGCTTGCGTGAGGCCTTGCTTGAAAGACTGTCAAGAGATGACGTGGATGTGCTATCCCTGCCGAAAAGGGTTTCAGCCTTTGGTATTTCACACCTTCCCTTGTTCCATCTTCAGATATTGGCAGCGGTGTCCAGACATGTCCAGGTCGATCTGTTCCTCATGAATCCCTGTAGGGAATATTGGGGAGAGATCGTCACCAACAGGGATATACGTCGCATCAGACAACATTATGAGACAAGGGATATTGAACCACAAGACCTGCATCTGGATAAGGGAAACAGGATTCTTGCAACCATGGGCTCGCTCGGAAGAGATTTTATTTCCATGATCAGTGAGTTTAACTGTGAACAGATCGAGATGTTTGCGTCACCACACAGACAGACCATGCTTTCAACTATTCAGGCAGATATTCTGGATCTGCTTGAACCAGCAGCTCCATTCGGTCTGCGCACCGAGAATCGCGATGATGCAACAAATGGAGGGCCCAAAGCACCGCACCCGCTTGGCGGAGACAGCAGTATTGTCATACATGCCTGTCACAGTCCCATGCGGGAGATCGAAGTACTATATGACAGTATCCTCGCAATGCTGGATGAAGACCCCGCTCTGATGCCCCGGGATATCCTGGTGATGATTCCAGATATCGAAACATACGCACCATTCATATATGCCGTGTTCGATACCATTGCCCAGGACAGGATGCGCATCCCGTTCAGCGTTGCCGATAGAAGTATCATCAAAGAGAGCCGTGTCATTGAGGGTTTCATGGCCATTCTCGAACTGGCGGAAAGCAGGATGGAAGCAGGGCGCGTCCTTTATCTGCTGGAATATCCTGTCATAAGAGAGACGTTCGGATTGACTGAAGCGGATTTATTTCGTTTAGAGGAATGGGTAAAGGACGTCAAAATCCGCTGGGGCAGGGATGCAGATTTCCGTTCTCGATTGGGACTGCCGGGGATGAACGAAAATACGTGGAATGCCGGGATCCAACGCCTGCTCCTGGGTCTGACCATGACAGGAAAGGATCGAAACCTTTTTTCAGGTATTCTTCCCTACGATAACGTGGAAGGGGAAGACAGTCTGCTGCTCGGCCGATTTCTTGATTTTTTAGCGTGTCTGTTTCAGGTCTTTACATCCTTAGAACAACCCAAAACAATTTCTCAATGGGCAGATGCTTTGGTCTCAATCATGAATCAGATGTTTTCTAGTGACGACCCTTTTGAAAGAGATCTGCAGACACTGCGCCAAATAATCGATCAGATGGCCGAGAATGCCCGTATTTCCGAATTTGAGAATAGACTTGACATCGAGGTCGTCAAAACATGCCTGCACAACAGCATCGAGGGCAATGTTTTTGGCTCTGGATTCATCTCGGGGGGTGTTACATTCTGTGCCATGCTTCCCATGCGCAGCATACCCTTCAAGACGATTTGCCTGGTGGGACTGAATACGGATGCGTTTCCCAGGGATGTCCGCAAGCTTAGCTTTGATCTGATGGCGGGTCATCCCATGAAAGGGGATCGATCCAGGCGTGAAGATGATAAATATCTGTTTCTTGAAGCACTGATTTCAGCCAGAGAAACATTTTATATCAGCTATATCGGCCAAAGTATCCAGGATAACACCAGAATCGTCCCTTCGGTTCTTGTCAGCGAACTCATCGATTATATTAACGATCGCTTTGGTGTTGAACCGGATGTCCTGATAAAGCATCACCCATTGCAGGCTTTCTCCCCGGCGTACTTTCTGGAAGAAAGTCCCTTGTGCAGTTATTCACGGGAAAATTTTGCAGCAGCGACACGTCAAAATAAAAGTGGACCTCAACACAGGATCGTTGCCGGCAGTCTCGATTCACCATCGGATGAATGGCGTCAATTGGATGTGGAGGCATTGGGTCTTTTTTTCAAAAACCCAGCCCGGTTTCTGTTGCAGAAGCGACTGGGAATCATTTTTGAAGAATTGGCGGTTTTGCCGGATGACCGGGAAAACTTCAGATTGGAGGGTCTGGACAAGTACCTGGTTGAACAGGAGCTTCTCCGTCATCAAACACAAGGGCTAAACCTGGATGACTTGAAGTCTGCTGTCCATGCCAGAGGTGTTCTTCCCCACGCGGAAATCGGTTCGTATGAATTCAACAAGATGTCTCTGGACATCAAAAAGTACGGTGATTTTCTGGCGCGCTATATCCGGAAAAGGACCCCTGAGTTGCAGGCATTCAAACTGGTGGTGGATGACTTTACATTGACGGGCAGTCTTCCCGGTATTTATGGAGACAATTGTCTTTATTTTCGTTATACCCGATTTAATGCTGGAGATATGATCCGTCTGTGGATATATCATCTGGTCCGTTGCTGTCTGACAGATGTGTCTTCTGGGAAGAGTGTCTACATTGCTCGTGATGCAATATTTGAATTTGCGCCGGCGAGTGACAGCCATATGATATTGAAATCCCTTCTGGCGATTTTTTGGGAGGGCCTGACAGAGCCGATTCATTTTTTTCCGGCATCATCCTACGCGTATGCCGAACAGGTGATACGATATTCAAAAAAACGTGAAGCAGGGTTGAAGTCTGCCGAGAACAGATGGGTCAATGAGCATTCCTGGTCTGAATCGGCTGATCCGTATGTTGCCTTTTGCTTTGCGGGGGAGAACCCACTGGACAGCCGTTTTGAAACCCTTGCAGAAACCATTTTCCGCCCGATAATGGCAAACTTCAAGGCAAAAAAAGCGCCTTAATTAAAAAATCGACAAAGTCGCATCAAATACAATCGTTACAAGGATACAGAAAATGGTAGAAAAATATCAAAAGACCTATCCCATATCATGGGAGCAGCTGCACCGGGATTCTAAAGCGCTGGCCTGGCGGTTGCTGGATCAAGGAGAGTGGCAGGGAATTGTGGCCATCACCCGGGGGGGGCTGGTACCGGCCGCGGTTATATCCAGAGAGTTGGATATTCACATGGTGGATACCATCTGCATTTCCAGTTACCAGTGGAAGGAACAGGGAAAGGTGGATGTCCTTAAATCGTTTCAGGGGGACGGGGAGGGCTGGCTTCTCGTGGATGATCTGGTGGATACGGGTAAAACCGCCGGCGTCGCCAGATCAATGCTTCCCAAAGCTCATTTCGCAACGGTTTATGCAAAACCTGCCGGAAGACCCCTTGTGGATACCTTTATCACAGAGGTGAGCCAGGACACCTGGATTTTATTCCCATGGGATTCAGAGTCCCGGTTTGTGGAACCCATTTCAAATATCTATAGTGACGGTGAGTGATGAAATGTTTTTCAAATTGTATTTCAAATTAAATATTTTACGAAATGAGATTTCTGCAACCGCAAGGCGTTGGACCGTGAAGCTGTAGTTTGCTACCGCGAATGGTCCGCAAAACAGCGGGTGCGGGAAGATCGTTTCGTAAAATATTTGATTTAGAAGGCGCCTAGCTGACAAGGCTTAATCTTCATGTTTAGAGCCTCGCAGGCGCTGGCGACCTCAAGTTTTTTGAGTTCGTGCTGCAAAGCGATCTCCCAACAGTGCTCACATGAGATACGCTTGCCATTCTGCTTTGCGTCAAGGGCGTTTTTGAGCTCTGAAGAGACACTATCCGCTGGTTTGACGATGTTTTTTTGGGGTGAATACCCAAAGAGCCCCATCTGACATTTGATGATACGGGCCTCCAGGAGGTCAATGGTCATGCCGACTTGCGAAGGCGGCACCGAGAGATCTGTGGCAATCAAATGCGCTGCGGCACAGCTGATGTGGTTGTTGGAAAGTTTTTGTTTGATCTGCCCCACAATTTTGGGGTCGGCCTCGATTCCCTTGGGGTGTTTGGATGCATAGTGTCCTGCGTCTTCATGGGTCATGGGGTGCCTCGTGATTCTTTTATATTGTTCATAAGATAATCTGGCTAAATATCATGTTTACACTGTATTAGCAAATAAGGGTTTGAGGGATGGAGAGCGAGCTAACTGTATCCTAAGGTGAGCGATTGCCGAGGCTGCCGTATCTACAAGGAAGATGCTGTTTCGCTATAGCGAACGATGCGATATGGCATTTGACGCCCCAGATACGGTAAGATCGGCAATCCCAACGGGTTTCTAATTTTTATAATTGAAATGAATCAAACCCTTTGAAATAATTTTTAAATCCCATATTCTAAAAGTTGAAACGCTCGTCTTAGGAATATATTAAACATGAAACCATTTGATCTAGTAAATAGTCCGCTATCCGGCACAAATCTTATCGAAGCCAGTGCCGGTACCGGAAAAACATATACCATCGCAGGTCTTTTTCTGCGTTTGCTGCTGGAAAAGAACCTGACGGTGGACCAGATACTAGTGGTGACGTTCACAAAGGCAGCAACAGAAGAGCTGAAAGAACGGATTCGGAATAAACTGATTGAAGCCCGACGGGCATTTACATCGGGCTCAAGTGATGATGCCGCTGTATCGGAGCTGGTTTATGGAGCGGATTATTCTGAAACAGCCTTCGAAAGGATACAGGATGCCCTGCGGGATTTCGACAACACTGCAATTTTCACAATTCACGGTTTCTGCCATAGGATCTTGACGGACCACGCCTTTGAAACCGGTGATCGATTCGATACGGAACTGATGACAGAGCCGGCGTCCATGCTTACCTCGGTGGCGGATGATTTCTGGCGGCGACGTTTCTACAAAGCAATCCCGGAACTAGTCCAATATGCTCTGAAAAGGATCAGGAAACCCGACTTTTTCTATGCACTTCTGCAGAAAGCCCGGCACCCGGGTATCTGGGTAATTCCTGATCCGGATGAACCCGAAATAGGCCATCTGCGGGCTTTCAGAGATCAGCTGTCGCAGGTTCGGTGGATGTGGCCTGAGGTGAGAGTCGAGATTCAGGAAATACTGAAAAATCCGTGTTTGAGCAGCGTTGTTTACGGCGGTTTCAAAGAGGATAAAAAGACACCCGGCATGACTGTGAGGGAGGCCAGAGTATCGGAAATGGCAAAACAGATGGATCGGTTTGTGGAAGAGAACAGCCCGGATTTGCCGCTCTGGAAGGGGTTCGAAAGATTTACGGCGGACAAGATCGAATCATGTGTCAATAAAGGACACGATCCCATTTCACATCCATTTTTTCTCAAATGCAAGACATTGAAGCAGCATGCTGACGGGCTAGTTGCCGAACTGGATGCATACCTTGTCTACCTGAAATCCGAATGTCTCAAATTTGGTGCAAAGGAGCTTCTCGAAAGAAAAAAGCGTCGTAATGTTCAGTTTTTTGACGATCTTTTATTGTTGGTGCAACAAGCGCTTATGGAAAAACAAGGCAACTTGCTGGCGGCCAGGATACGTCACCGATATCGCGCAGCGCTTGTGGACGAGTTTCAGGACACCGATTTGGTTCAATACGAAATATTTACGCGCATTTTTTCGAGAAAAGACCATCCTTTGTTCATGATCGGTGACCCAAAACAGGCCATTTACAGTTTTCGCGGTGCTGATGTCTTTTCCTATATGAAAGCCTCGGCCCATGCAGAAAACAAATATACCCTGTTTCAGAATTATCGCTCAACACCCGGCATGATAAAGGCTGTAAATACCTTGTTTTCAAACATGGCCAAGCCGTTCATATTTGAAGAGATTCCTTTTGAAAAAGGCCATCCCGGAAACAAATCTGCGTTCAATGACACCCCACAAGGGGCGTCTATGCATGTATGGTTTTTGTCACGGCAAGAGGGCCGCAGCATGACGGTTCAGGATGTCACTCATGCGATCATTCACGCCGTTACCGGAGAAATAGCGCGGTTGATTTCGGGTCCGGATGCAACGGTCAAGCCTGGAGACATTGCGTTACTGGTGCGGACAAACAAGCAGGCTGTACAGACAAAAGAGTCGCTGTCCATCGCCAGGATTCCCGCTGTCATCTATAGCGCCGGAAATGTCATGGATTCAGCGGAATCCCATGAAATAGCGCAGATACTGATGGGTATTTCGAATCCTGCCAAAGTGGCTAGCCTCAAGGCGGCCTTGTCCACGGATATACTGGGTACCAAAGTGGCATCCCTCGATTCCACACAAATGGCGGAACGCTGGTGGGAAGAGCGCACCGAGGTCTTTATGGAATACCATCGTCTCTGGCAGGCCGACGGTTTT
>JAHEIB010000051.1 GCA_024639645.1 Deltaproteobacteria bacterium | reverse complement strand
AGGTGAGCGTCGGCCCGAGGCATCCACACCGCCCAGGGCCGTACGGATAAGTTTGATACCCTTGATACACTTGTTGTCATCGATGACAAAATCCACGGGCTGGTTCAATAGCAGAAAGTGGATGCCCTCCTGCAGTGCCTGGATTCTTTCATCTTCTTCAGCCGGCATCTGGGTGTAAGAGCGTCGGTAGACAAGATAAACATCTTTGGCGCCCAATCTGGCAGCCGATCCCACACAGTCCATCGCCACGGAACCACCACCGATGACGGCCACTGTCCTGTTTTCAATTTCCTCTGCCAGGGATTCCAACCGCCCGTCACGCAATCCCTCCAAATATTTCACAGAACTGTAAAGGCCCTTAATGTGCGGTCCCGCATTTCTCAGGCTCACGGCATCCCACAATCCAGGTGCCAGAAAGACCGCCTGATAGCCTTTCTTGAGAAGATCCTCTGCGCCTTCCCTGCTGTCAATGGGAGAGGCACATTTGAATTGAACCCCCAGATTTTTGATGTCCGCCATCTCCGCCGCCAGGAAATCCAGGTCGAAACGGAATGAAACAACACCATAGCGCAGTACACCACCGGGCTCTTTGCGTGCTTCAAAAACCGTTACCTGATAGCCGTCCTTGGCCAGCTCCCCTGCACAGCTCAATCCCGCAGGCCCCGATCCCACAACGGCAATTTTTTCAGGCCGCGGATCTGCTTTCTCCAACACCCTGAAATCCATTTCCCGGGCATGTTCAACAAGAAATCGCTGGATCTTGCCGATAGCGATAGGCTGACCGATACCTGTTGCGCTACACTCTTTTTCACACAGCTCGGCTGTGGGGCAGAGCACGCCGCAGGCGCCACCTAGAATGTTGTTTTCCTTTATGGTACGAATAGCTCCGGTGATATTTCGAAACCGGAATTTTCGTATGAATCCAGCCGGGTCTGTTTCTGCAGGACATGCCTTGGAGCAGGGTGCATCATGGCAAAGAAGACAGCGGTCAACCTCTTCTATGGCCTGTCCAAAATCGAATCCTTTGTTCATCTGCTTGAAATGATCTGTGTTATTCACTCAACGGCCTCCTTTTATACCGCTTGTCATAATAATGTTCCGAAAATAGGATGGCGGCATAATGGTTTGTAGCAGAAAAACGGTCCTCAATCGGAACGTTTTTCTATCAACCCCTATAACAAAGACTCAGGGCACGTCACAATGCCCAACAAGAAAAATATATAGAAAATATGCCACATTTTTACAATACAAATCACACCAAAAACACTTGACGCCGAATCCCTACATAAGATACATGTTGAACCGAAAATAGCTACAATTTAGATACCAGGAAAGGGGATCGACATGTCAAGACTTATTAAGTGTGCCCACATTCAAGCATCCAATCCCAAACACGATGGAACGCCCTCTGAAATAAAACAGGCCATGATCGAAAAACATATTCCCCTCATCCAAGAGGCCGGGGAAAAAGGTGTGAACATCCTCTGTCTGCAGGAAATATTCTATGGCCCCTATTTCTGCTGTGAGCAGGACACCAAGTGGTATGCCACGGCTGAAACCGTACCCGGTCCCACCACCGACCTTTTGGCCGAGTACGCAAAAAAATATAATATGGTGATGGTCATCCCCGTTTACGAGGAAGCCATAGATGGTGTTTACTACAACACGGCCGCAGTTGTGGACGCCGACGGTAAATATTTGGGCAAGTTCAGGAAAATTCAGATCCCGCACACCTGGCCCGGCTTCTGGGAAAAATTTTATTTCAAACCGGGCAATCTCGGGTTTCCCGTATTTCAGACCGCCTATGCAAAGATCGGTATCTTTATCTGCTATGACAGACACTTTCCCGAGTGTGCCAGGGTGCTGGCGCTTAACGGTGCCGAAATTCTTTTCAACCCATCAGCAACCACAGCCGGGAAATCACAGTACCTCTGGGAACTGGAGCAGCCTGCCCAGGCGGTTGCCAATGGTGTTTTTATCGGCGCCAACAACCGGATCGGTGTTGAAAAACCCTGGGAATTCGGACGGTTTTACGGTTCCAGCTATTTTGTCGACCCGCGCGGCGAGATGCTGGTAAAAGGGAGTGAAGACAAGGATGAGGTGGTGATCGCAGACTTGGATCTTGACTTGATTCGGGAAGTCAGGGACGGGTGGCAGTTTTTCCGGGACAGAAGACCTGAAATGTACACGGAAATTTGTCAGCATCTTCCATAGAAAAGTTTGTATGTATGCAATATAGAAACCCCGCGTGCGGGATAACAATGGAAGGAGGAAGGAAAGCTTATGAGTGAAGAACAGAAGGAACACAAACACTGGATCGTTTACCCCCTCGGGAGCAAGCCCAAGTGGGGCCTAGCCGTATTGCTGGGTATCCAGCAGTATCTGACCATGTTCGGGGCGACGGTGCTCATCCCCTTCATTGTCGGCGGGGCCATGGGACTGCCTCCCGAAGAACTGGCTTTGATGATCTCGACCATTTTTTTTACATCGGGATTGTGTACCCTCATTCAGCAGTCCGCTCTCGGAAACAAACTGCCGGTTATCCAGGGAGGGACATTCTCTTTCCTCGGGCCCACATTTGCCATACTCGGCCTGTGCACGGCTGAAATGGCCACCAGTGCGGGCGTCCCTCTGTGGCAGCTGAAAATTCAGATGGTTGCCGGCGCCATCATGGTAGCATCCGTGGTAGAAATTGTGCTGGGTTACACCGGCATCATGGGCCAGGTGCGCAAACTGATCAGCCCCATCGTCATCGGCCCCACCATTGCCATGATCGGTCTGGCGCTGTTTGGTATCGGCGCTCCCTGGATGGCCACCAACTGGATCATTTCTCTGATCACACTGGTAGCCCTGATTCTCTACTCCCAGGTGTTCTCCCACAAATCCAAGGTCTTTATGCTGTTTCCAGTCCTTTTAGCCATTGCCACGGGATGGGTATTCTCTCTCTTGGGCACTGTCACCGGCATGATCCCAGAAGGCAATGCGGCCAACCTGTCTGGCAAACTCGGTCTGATTGCCTCGGCGCCCCTGATCAGTTTTAAACCCATGCTGCCTTTCAAATGGGGTTTTCCGGACTTCGGTAGTTCGGTGTTGTGGGCCGGCGTCTTCGGCATGCTGGCCGGGTACCTGGCCTCCATGATCGAATCCATCGGTGACTACTATGCCTGCGCGCGTATCTCTGAAGCACCTGTTCCCACCGGAAAGATGATATCCCGAGGACTTGGCGCCGAAGGATTAGGCTGTTTTATAGCCGGCATCCTGCAGACCGCCAACGGCACCACCACCTACTCCGAAAACATTGGCTCCATCGGCCTAACCAAGGTGGCCAGCCGACGCGTGGTCCGCTGCGGTGCCGCTGTGATGCTGATTATTCCTGTCATCGGTAAGTTCGGGGCTGTTCTGGCCACGCTGCCCATGCCGGTGGTGGGAGCTATGTTTGTGGGCCTGTTCGGCATGATCGCTTCCGTAGGCCTCTCCAACCTGCAGATCGTCAACCTGAACAACTCCCGCAATCTGTTCATCATCGGCATCAGCTTCTTTGCCGGTTTGAGCGTTCCCTTCTGGTTCACCCCCCACTATGACGTGGGCACCGGACAGATCGTCAGCGGTGCGCTGGCTTGGGGCACACCGGGAAGCTTCATTAACGTGGTCGGCAACATTTTTCAGGCTATCCTGAGTACGGGTATGGCCGTTACCGCCATCATCGGTATCATCCTGGACAATTTGCTCCCCGGTGCCACACGCGCTGAAAGGGGCTTGGAAGTCTGGGAGAGCGAAGCTTCCGATGAAGCCTGGGAAGAGGCCGAGGCCAAGTGGGATGCCATGGAGGAAGGCGAAATGCGACCCGTATAAATTCGCTTTGCGAATTTATTTTCAACGACTATACACTTACGGAGGGCAGGTTTCATAGACCTGCCCTCATTTTTCTCGGCATCCGCTTCAAGCGTGTTCAGGATTTAACTTGACCATGGCCGAAGCCCGAATGTAATAAAGATTTGAAGTTATAGCCGTTGCCATAAGTATGTTGCACTGAAACCCATTACCCTTTGTATGCTGGGACGCTGGGATTCTTGGAAGTCGGGATACTGCTGTCTGCTTTAGACCGTCAGCCTATCTTGAACCCTTGTATCACCCCCGACCCCTTGGATCCTTTTTTCCTTGGAATGGAGTACGACCTTGCCCAAACTGATCATACGTTTGGTCTACACCCTGCTGATCGTTGTCGGTCTCGTGGCCATGTATTCACTTTTGAATGCCGGCAACCCCGACAGTCTGCTCAGGCCCATTTTCCCGGATCCTTCCTGGGACGTTTATGTTGCCATGGCATCCTCGCTGATTGTCTTTGTACTCGGATTCGTGGTGTTCTTCAATCGAGACAGCGAGGGGTTCCGCAACCTCATCGAGATGAACGGTGACAGGGTCCGGCAGATGCGCGGAGAAGGACGGTCAGACGAGGAAATCGCCGACTCGATTCTGGCGGCTATGGGTAGTCGCAGCGGGTACAGGCATAACCTAGCCAAAAAGAAATTGATCATATACTTGGCTGCGTTTAGATGAACGGGTGTAGTGAGCAAATCAACTAATTCAGCACTCGGGGAATACGCTCGCTATTTCCATTCAAACATAGTGTTTGAATGGGATTATCCACGGTGAAACCTTAACGTTTAGCCATAAGCTCTAAGCGATAAGCTGCTTACTGCTTATCGCTTAGAGCTTAAATCTGATTTATGCAAAACCTCTATGCCAACCAGCAATGGATCTTCATTGCGCTGATCTTTTTCAGCATCATCGGCTACATCGCATTTATCCGCTGGCAGGACCGCAAGTGGATCGAGAGACGCTTTGGCAGCCAGAAAATCCTGGCCATGAGTTTCGGCGTGAATTATTTCGGAAGGGCCAGTGAGCCGGGAAAACCACGTAAAAGCAGCGGATTCTTATTGCTCCTGCAAGATCGGCTTTTCTACCGCAGTCGGACTGCCCGGCTGGAACTGAGCATTACCGGAAAAAATATTGCACGCGTATATCCGGACAGCAGCATCAAGGGTTATGATCTGCACCAGTCGGTGGTAAAAATCGACTTCATCAATGAAAACAACGATCACGACAGCGCCGCCTTCAAAGTCCCCTACCCTCCCCAGTGGATTCACGCTATCGAACACAATTTATTGAAGAACAATCCAGTTTTTCCTCAAAAAGTCTGAATTCCAAAAAGCTAAAATATCAATTATATAATATTATTTCATATTGTTATCCTATATATCATAATATTTATAATATTTATAATATTTGTTATTTTTAAATATTTTTCAAATTCAGATTGACAAAGGGCTGTCGATGCCATATTGAGCGGGAAAACGGTCTTTAGACTGGCCGTTTTTAAATCGATCGATATTATCCTGATTAGGACTGAATGAGACATCATGTTCAAAACCGCAAGAACCCGTACCATCACCCAAAAAATTATCGACCAGATCCGCACGGCGATTCTGAAAGGCAAACTCAAGCCTGGCGACGTCCTCCCCCCGGAAAAAGAATTGGTCGAACAATTCGGGGTGAGCAAGCAAACCCTCAGGGAATCGTTGAGAGCTTTGGAGCACACGGGCCTGATCGACGTACGCAAAGGCATCGGCGGTGGTGCCCACATCGTTGAAGTAGATATCGAGGTCACCAAACAGAGCCTGGCCAATTTTCTATATTTCAAAGATCTTTCTATCGAAAACCTGTCTGAGCTGCGCAAATTGGTCGAGCCGCATGCCGCCAGCAAAGCTGCAGCGTTTATATCCAAAGAGGACCTCCGTATTCTAGGCGAACTCAACGAAAAGGCCCGGGAAAACCTTGAAAAGAAGTTCACGCAGGAGATGAGCCGCAACGAGATCAACTTTCACCGTGTCATTGCCCAGGCAACCAACAATCCCATTCTGGTTCTCATTCTAGACTTTGTCGAAGACCTCCTGGAGGATTTCAAAAAGGTACTCAAGCCTGATACGACTTTTTCCGAATCCGTACTCGATGCCCATGGTAGAATATATGCCGCCATCTGCGACAAAAACCCAGAAAGGGCCGCCGTTGAAATGCTCAGGCATGTCCAGGATGTTGAAGACCATCTGGCCAAATTGAAAGAGGATATTGATTTGTGGCAGGTATGTTTCAAACAGGCTTAATAGTGCTTTAACTTATATTACTGAAGAACCATAACCCTATCAACCCATATGAAAAAGAATTGAAAACTAAAGGAGGAACGACATGAGCTTACCCATGATGAAGAACTACATTAATGGTGACTGGGTAGATTCAAACACCGCAACCTATGGAGATGTGTGGAATCCGGCCAAAGGTGAAAAAATCGCCCAGGTACCTTACGGGACCAAAGAAGACGTGGATGCAGCAGTAAAAGCAGCCAAAAAAGCCTACTGGGAGTGGCGAACAACACCCCCTCTGTCCAGGGCCCGATATCTGTTCCGCCTCAAAGATGCTTTCGAAGAAAACTTTGAAGAAATCGCGGAAGTTCTTACCACCGAACAGGGAAAAGCCATCGATGAATCCCGGGGTGAAGTCCGCCGTATGATTGAAAATGTTGAGCACGCCACCGGTGTCACCACACTGATGTGCGGCTACACGCTGGAAGATATCGCCAAAGATATCGACTGCTACGGACACCGCCAGCCCATGGGCGTCTTTGCAGCCATTGTTCCTTACAATTTTCCAGCCATGGTCGCCTGGTGGTTCCTGCCCTATGCCCTGGTCAGTGGGAATACTTACATTGTGAAACCCTCTGAACAGGTGCCCATGACCCAGACCAAAATCTTTGAGATCATGGAGGAAATTGGACTCCCCGAAGGTGTCGTGAATATGGTTCACGGTGCTCATGATGTGGTCAATGGTTTGCTGGATCATCCCGATATCGAAGGTATTTCATTTGTGGGTGCATCCCCCACGGCAAAATATATTTACCAGCAATGCTGTGCCACCGGCAAACGGGTTCAGGCCCTCGGCGGTGCAAAGAATATCGTGGCCATCATGCCGGATGCCGACATAGAGCAGGGCATGCCTTCCCTGACCACATCGTTTTTCGGGTGTGCTGGTCAAAGGTGCCTCTCAGGTTCTGTACTGGTACCCGTCGGTGATGTTGCAGACGAATTGGTAGAAAAATTTGTGGCCGCTGCAAAGGACATAAAAGTGGGCAACGGTCTGGACGAACAGACCTTCATGGGACCGGTCATCAGTGCCGCCCATAAGCAACGGGTCCTGGACTATATTGAAAAAGGTATCCAGGAAGGTGCAAAACTCGTCCTCGATGGGCGTGATTTCAAGGTTGAGGGATACCCCAAGGGCTTTTTTGTCGGTCCCACCATCTTTGACAACGTTACACCGGACATGACCATTGCCAGTGAGGAGATTTTCGGCCCGGTGGTGAGTATTGTCCGTGCCAAAAATCTTGATGAGGTCATCTCCCTGGTCAACACCCGGAACTATGCCAATGCGTCCTGTATTTACACATCGAGCGGCGCAACGGCGCGCGAATTCAAATACCGTGTCAAGCCAAGCATGGTGGGTATCAATATCGGTATTGCCGCGCCCATGAGTTTTTTCCCGTTCGGTGGCGCCGGCAACTCCATGTTTGGTGACACCAAAGGACACGGTCAGGAAATATTCAACTTTTTCACCGACACCAAAGTTGTTATTGAGCGATGGTTCTAGAAGCCGCTACAGGACGTTTGAGATAACTTCTATAGAAATGAAATAATACAGGCCGCCCAGACAAAACTGGGTGGCCTCAAAAAGGAGACATTTATGCCACTGATCAGCTTTGGAAGTATTTTAAGTTTTGCAGAAGAGTTGGAAAAGCAGGATGAGGCATTCTATGCTGCCGCAGCCGCCAATCCGGCATTTGCAGAACTCAAGGATCTTTTTGATCAATTTTTACAAGACACCCGCAAGAACATTAAGAATGTGCAACGTACACGCCGTGAAAATGTAACGGAAATGATCTTGGAACCTATTAAGGATTTTACCCGAGCACCCTTTTGTGAAGAAATTGATCCTGCAGAAGCCAAAACGAGTGCAGAAATTCTTGATGCAGCAAGATGTCTTGAAAAAAAGACCGAGAGATATTACACTGAGGCTTCTGTAAAAATTAAGGCGCTGTCTGAGGTTTCCCGGGCGCTAAAAATGATCGGAAAAAAACATACCGCACATCTGAAAAAACTGGATACCCTATAAAGGAGGATCAGACCGATGAGTGAGATAGAATCCAGGGTTAAAGACATGGCCGCCCACACCTTTGGAACATGGAATTGGCAAAAAAACTGGCAACAGCCGATGCTGATCAAAGACGCTGAAGGCGTCTATTTCTACGACAGCAACGGCAAACGTTACCTGGATTTTTCTTCACAACTCATGTGCTCAAATCTTGGTCATAAAAACAAGGCCATCATCAAGGCCATCCAGAAGCAGGCTGAAAAACTACCCTATATTGCCCCCGGTTTCACAACGGAAGTGGCTCTTGAGGCGGTAGAGACCTTGCGTTCCATCATGCCGGAGGGATTGAGCCAGTTTTTCTTCTCCACCAGCGGGACGGAAGCCAATGATGGTGCCCTGGCAATGGTCCGACAGTCCCAGGCACCAGCCTTTAAAGTCATTTCACGCTACCACTCGTATCACGGCGCAACATCAGCCGGTTTGGCATTTACGGGTGATCCACGCAGATGGCCCATGGAAAGGGTTCGCTACACCGTAGACGGCGTATGCTTTGCACCAGACTGCTACTGCTACCGATGCCCCTTTGGCCAGACCTATCCGGATTGCAAGGTCCAGTGCGCTCGCTATCTCGACTATATGATCAAGGAAGAGGGCAATGTGGCTGCAGTCATTGTCGAGCCCGTTGTGGGTACCAATGGTCGACTCGTTCCACCACCCGAGTACTTCCCCATGTTACGTAAAATCTGTGATGAAAACAATGTGCTCCTCGTCGCGGACGAAGTCATGACGGGCTGGTACCGAACCGGGACACCGTTTGCCATGCAGAACTGGGATGTTCTGCCGGACATTATGACCACTGCCAAAGGGTGCACCTCCGCCTATACACCTCTGGGTATTACCGCTACCAACAAAAAGGTGGCCGACTTTTTCGAAGATGAATTCTTCTGTCACGGTCACACCTATGCCTATCACCCCCTCTCATTGTCTGCAGTCAAGCCGGCTGTGGGAGAATACCGCAAGCTGATAGACTCCGGCCTAACCCAAAAAGTCTCCAAATACATGAAGGAAAGACTCATGGACCTGGCCGAAAAGCACCCCTGCGTGGGTGATGTCCGTGGACTGGGTCATTTCTGGGGTCTTGAAATCGTTAAAAACAGAGAGACCAAAGAGGCTTTTGACGTCAAAGCTGACAAGCTAAGCGGCAAGCCACTCATGACGGCAAAAATCTCTGGAAATGCAATGGCAAACGGCCTATATGTGGTCGCCTGGTATGATACACTGACCATTGCACCACCTCTCATCATAACGGAAGAAGAGATGAACGAGGCCTTAACCATACTGGACCAGGCCTTAGAAATCGGAGACCAGGAAGCTGATAAGACGGGTGTCGCCGTCTCCATGAGTTCTGAATTCTGATAATAATATTCGGATAAACCGAATATTATATAATCATTTTTTTCTATGAGGCCGCATCTGCAAAAGGTGTTTCATAGAAGGACACAGTCAGGTGTTATGGCATGACCCTTGCCATAGATAATCTACTAAAAGATTACGATCCGCGCTTTAAGATTTTCCATGAGCTCATGGCAAGGAAAATCCGTGAAGTGCTCCTCGTTTCGACCCCCTATGATGCCTGGATCATGGAAGAGGATGTTCGTCTCTCGGAAAGACTTATCCATGAATACCGTGGTCTCAATCTGAGTAACCCCCCCAGACTCACCTGGGTATCCAGTGTCGAAGAAGCGCTGAAAGCACTCGAGGATAAAAAATTTGACATGGTTATCACCATGCCCAGTGTCGTGGACATGGATTGTCTCTCCCTAGGTGAACGGGTTAAACAACTGGACCCGGAATTACCGGTCGTTCTCTTCGCCCATAGTACCGTTGCCTCGCTTCCGTCCTATCCCAGTCAAGCCAAACCCCCTGGAATAGATCGTACCTTTGTGTGGTCTGGCAATACAGACATTCTTGTTGCACTCATAAAAAGTGCTGAAGATCGAATGAATGTGGACTATGACACGGCTTCGGCAGGCATTCGGGTGCTCCTGTTTGTGGAAGACTCTCCCCAATATCTTTCCTCACTATTGCCTATTTTCTACCGGGAATTGGTCAGCCAGACACAGGCGGTCATGGAAGAAGGTCTCAACGAGGAACACCGGCTCCTAACCATGCGCGCTAGACCCAAAATCCTCATCGCAGACAGCTATGAAAATGCGGTCAGTATATATGAAAAATATAAACCCTATATCTTGGGTGTTATTTCCGATGTACGCTTTCCCAAAAAAGGAAAATTATACTCTGACTCCGGGATCGAACTGCTGACAAAAATCAAGGCCGATCGATGGGATATTCCCTTGTTGCTCATGAGTTCGGAACCCTCCAATGCCGAAAAAGCCGTATTGATCCCTTCTTTTTTTGTCGACAAAAACTCCCCTACACTGCACGCTGATGTTCATACTTTTTTCATGGATCACCTGGGCTTTGGTGATTTTGTCTTCAGAATGCCGGACGGCAGAGAGATTTCCCGTGCCACCAATCTCAGGACCCTGGAAAATGAGATGAATAAAATCCCCATCGAATCCTTGATGTTCCATGCCAACCGGAACGATTTTTCACGATGGCTGTTTGCCCGAACTGAGACCATTCTGGCAGCGAAACTGCGACCTGCAAGCGCAGAAGACTTTGCATACGATGCAAATGAAATGCGGAAATTCCTGGTTTCCAACATTCATGTGCGTCGACGCCGCAGGCAAAAAGGGGTTATCGTTAATTTTGATGCGCACGATTTTGATCCTGATACAGAATTCTTTAAAATTGGCAAAGGCTCAGTGGGGGGTAAGGCAAGGGGTCTGGCCTTTGCATCCGATCTGCTTCGTCACCATTCGGAAACGATGCAGGCCTTCAACAATGTCGACATCTGCATACCCAAGTCACTCGTCATAACAACGGATGGTTTTGAAGCCTTCATCCATGATAATCATCTGTTAAAAATTGCCGATATCGACATGTCGAATGAAGAGATAGCCAAAAAATTCCTTGAAGCTAAATTTCCAAAATGGATCAGAGATGATCTGGAGGCCTACCTGAAGGATATTCAATACCCCATCGCTGTACGTTCTTCGAGTCTTTTGGAGGATGCACAATTCCGTGCTTATGCCGGTCTCTATCGTACCTATATGCTACCCAATGACTGCCCCAGTTTCACCCAAAGAGCCGCACATGTTATCAATGCCATTAAACTCGTTTATGCATCCACTTATTTTAAAGGGCCCAAATCGTTTTCACGGCGGGTGGGGCACAGGACCGAGGAAGAAAAAATGGCCGTCATTATCCAGAGCATGGTGGGAGATACCTATGGCGAACATTTTTATCCTGCCATTTCAGGCGTTGCGCAATCTCACAATTATTACCCCTTCTCACATATGAAGCCGGAAGAAGGCATTGCAACAATTGCTCTGGGATTGGGGAAAATGGTTGTTGAGGGTGAAAAGACACTTCGTTTTTCCCCCAAATATCCCCAACTCTTGCCACAGCGTTCAACAGTTGAAGACATCCTTGAGAATTCCCAGCGTTATTTCTATGCCCTGAAGATGGAAAAAACATGCTCAATGCTCAGCATAAACGACACATCTCATTTGGATAAACGTGAGGTTTCCGATGCTGAAACCGAATATCCGATTTCATTCCTTTCCAGCACCTACATCCCGAATGAACACCGAATCAGAGATACCTCTCATGTGCCAGGGCATCGCATTCTCACATTTTCTCAAATTCTGAAATATAATTCTTTCCCCCTGGCGGAGATTCTCAATACCTTTTTATCCATCGGCCAAAACGGCATGGGATGTCCGGTGGAACTAGAATTTTCTGTCAATCTCAGTCAAAGGCAGGACATTCGGCCCACATTTGCCCTGCTGCAGCTCAGACCCATGACCGCCAGAGCAGAATTGGAAGTGGTCAATATCAGTGATGAAGAGATCGAGAAAGCCTTTTGTTATTCTTCCAATGCCCTCGGTAATGCGCATAAGAAAGACCTCATAGATATCGTATATGTCAAACCGGATGTGTTTGATCCGGCCAAGACCATTGAAATCGCCCGTGAGATAGGCGAAATGAACAATTTTTTATCCAATACAGACCGAAAATACCTTTTGATAGGACCTGGAAGATGGGGTTCTGCTGACCGCTGGCTTGGAATCCCCGTTGAGTGGACCGACATCTGCAATGTGGATGTAATTGCCGAGACATCGTCAGAACGTTTGAATGCAGAACCTTCTCAGGGATCTCATTTTTTTCATAACATCACTACCATGGGAATTAACTACATTACTGTTTCTGAAAAAAATGGTGGTTTTTATAAAGGGGACTGGCTGGCCTCTTTACCTGCGAAAAAAGAATCAGCGCATGTGCGTTACGTAGCCTTGGACAAACCTGTCACCATCAAGGTCGACGGCCGAACCTCGCGATGTGTGATGATGAGATAGCCGGTAGCAACAAGCTGATGGCTACCAGCTGATTTTATTAAGGTGTGAAGAACCTCGCAGCAAGCTGCGAGGAATCTTCGACCGTAAGGAATTCTGTCTAATTTAGATTCGCTCGCTAACCCCGCAGCATGGTAAGCACTGCCGAACGGCAGAACCTACGGGGAATGCGCTCGCTATTTCGCTTCAAACGGGAAAAAGAAATCAAGGTCACCGATAATTATTTTCTAAACCGCGTAAAGATTATAAAAACAATAAAATCCTAGGAGGCATCATGTCTGACATCATTGAGATTGTAAAGTTGAGGGATCCAAATGAAAATGAATTTCATCAGGCCGTAACCGAGGTCATGGAATCCATCAAACCGGTTCTAGACAGAAATCCCGAGTACCGGGAAGCCAGGATTCTGGAAAGACTCGTGGAACCGGAGCGGGTCATCATTTTCCGGGTGCCCTGGATGGACGATAGGGGCGATATCCACGTTAACAGGGGCTTTCGGGTTGAGATGAACAGCGCAATCGGACCCTATAAAGGGGGCTTACGGTTTCATCCATCGGTCAATCTCGGTATATTGAAATTTCTGGCCTTCGAACAGGTGTTCAAAAACGCCCTGACCACCCTCCCCATGGGAGGGGGTAAAGGCGGCTCGGATTTTGATCCCAAAGGCAAGTCTGACAATGAGATCATGCGCTTTTGCCAGAGTTTCATGTGTGAACTCTCCCGTTACATCGGTCCCAATACCGATGTGCCGGCAGGTGACATCGGCGTGGGCGCAAGAGAGATCGGATATCTGTTCGGCATGTATAAAAAGCTCTGCAATGAATTTACAGGGGTATTGACCGGAAAGGGTCTCAATTGGGGGGGAAGCCTTATTCGGCCGGAAGCCACCGGTTATGGGTCGGTATATTTTGCATCTGAAATGCTTGAAACCCGGCAGGACACACTGGAAGGAAAAGTATGCCTGGTTTCAGGTTCCGGTAATGTTGCCCAGTACACCATCGAGAAAATCATAGATCTGGGTGGCAAGGCTATAACCTGCTCTGATTCCTCCGGCTACATCTATGATGCAGAGGGTTTCGACAGACAAAAGCTGTCCTTTTTGGCAATGCTGAAAAATGTCAGACGTGGTCGCGTCAAAGAGTATGTTGAAAAATATCCATCAGCAGAATACACACCGGTGGATCCATCCCTCGGCTACAATCCCCTCTGGAACCACAAAGCCGCCTGTGCCTTCCCCAGTGCGACCCAGAATGAAATCAACGAAAAAGATGCCCAGAACCTTGTCAATAACGGGGTGTTCCTGGTCAGCGAGGGTGCCAACATGCCCACAGTTCCCGAGGGAATCGAAATCTTTCTCGAGAACAACCTTCTCTATGGCCCGGGAAAAGCGGCCAATGCCGGTGGGGTATCGGTGTCAGGGCTCGAAATGTCACAAAACAGCATGCGACTTTCCTGGAGCCGTGAAGAGGTGGACAGCCGACTTAAAACAATTATGACGGATATACATAAAACCTGTCAGGAAACTGCAGAGCAATACGGCACCCCCGGTAATTATGTAAATGGGGCCAACATTGCCGGTTTTGTCAAGGTTGTGGATGCCATGCTGGATCAGGGACTGGTATAGATCGAACATTTATCTAATGAGAAGACCCAATGAGAATACTTGTAATTGGCGGCAAGGGTACCATCGGTAGAAAAGTGAGTGCCCATTTATCCAAAAAGCACGAAGTCCTCGTTGCCGGAAGAAGCTCCGGTGACATTATTGTAGATATTTCCGATGCAAACACTATTGTTGAAATGTTTGAATCAGTAGAAAATATAGATGCACTCATCTGTATTGCCGGGGAGGCTAAATGGGCCCCATTCGACACCTTGACAGAAGACGATTTCTATATCGGCCTGAAAAGTAAGTTGATGGGACAGGTCAACCTTGTCCGGACAGGTAAGGATTATCTGAACCAAGGAGGTTCTTTTACACTTACAACAGGTATTCTCGCTGATCATCCTGTTGAGATGACAAGCAGCGCCGCCATGGTCAATGGTGGGATTCACAGTTTTGTAAAGGCAGTATCACTCGAATTGATGCATACACATAGAATCAATGTGATCTCCCCCGGGCTGGTGGAAGATGCGGTGGATAAATATGCTGATTATTTTCCTGGCCATAATCCTGCCGACATGAAAAAAGTCGTCAACGCATATGTTCGAAGTGTTGAAGGTAATGGCACCGGTGAGATCATTACCGTTTATGAAAACTGATTTCAGCCTGAACTGAGCGATTGTTCTACAAGCCGCGTGCTTGGCACGCGGTTCCGAACCTGAACTTACAAAGACGTGCCGTCTTCTTTGGATTTCCCCATTTTAGGGGAAATCCAAGCCACCCGTTTCACGGGTGGTAGTTGACTTTTCCCGAAGACATGTGCCGAGATCTTGGTGGTAGAGACTTCTTGACCCCTTTCTCACAGCCTGTCTTTCCGGTCCCCACCAGTCAGTTTCTGATATGCGGCTTGAATCTCTTTGAAACGCTCTTCCGCCAGGGACTGAAACTCTTCTCCCAGATGAAGCACCTTGTCAGGATGGTATTTCCCGGCAAGGTGCTTGTAGGCTGTCCTTATCTCCTCCTGTGATGCCCCTCGAGGGATTTGAAGCACATCATAGGGATCGTTAAGCGTGTTACCGTTGGTATTCGGTGACCCATTCCTGTGAGTATTTTGATCGGATCGCCCTGCCCCTTGTGGTTGACGAAAAAACTGTCCTTTGCTTCTGTAGAAAAATCTCCACAGAAAATATAAAATAACGAGATCGTCTATCCACCCCCATCCGAGGACAACATCGGGAAAGAAATCATAGGGCAATAAAAAATAGACAAGAGCCAAAAGTGACAGCACGAGTTTCATGAAATATCAGCGTTATGCCAGCTTGTAGATACCTCTTGCGACCCTTTCAATTTTACCTTCTTTGCTCGCCCTGTGAAGAATGTTGCTGATCTGTTTATCGCTGAGGCCCGACCCTTCCTTAATTTTGGAAATTGAGACGCCCTTTTTATAGCGCTTCATGAAAACGAGAACTTTATTGGTGGGTGTAGCTGACGCGGCTGGTTTTACAGCAGGTTTTTTGGCTGGTTTTTTAACTGCTTTTTTTACTGTTTTCTTTACGGTTTTCTTTACGGTTTTCTTAGCTGTTTTTTTAGCTGGTTTCTTGGTCGCTGTTTTTTTTGGAGCCGAAACTTTTTTTGCAACTTTCTTCCCAGTCGTTTTCTTGGCTGGTGCAACCTTTGCTTTTTTTGCCGTTTTCTTCCCGACTGCTGCCTTGGGTTTTGTTTTTTTTGCAGCGGCTGTTTTCATGAGCTTTTCTGCCTTTTTACTCAATTGATCAAGTTTCTTGGATAGAGCATTGATCTCTTTGTTAACAGATTTTAGAACTTCAGCGAGTTTCTTCATGCCTGTTTACCTCCTGGTTAAGGGTGATAGAAGCATTAACTTTTGCGAAAACCGGTTTCGCCTTGACTAAGTTGGAGAATTAAAGAGCTGTTCGACAATATCAAAAATAACGCTTGAAAGTTGAGCGACACAAAATGTCTAACCACCAAGCGAGCAATTGTCTGTGTTACTTGTACGGAAGGAGAATTTTTATCCGAGAAGCCGACCCCGGAAACGCATGGACGAGTAACCAAAACATTTCTACCACAGTTAACGCATAAGATACTTTGATGCAAGAAAAAAAGTGGCAGGGGCAAAAGCATCTCCTCATTCCCATCGATTGCCGCCCTTGTGCTTTAAATCGATGTATTCCACGGTTCCCCGCTTACCAATGAAAGAATTGAGCAACCAGCTGATGATGCTGATGAGAAACGCGCCCCACACCGATGCCCAAAATCCGTAAACATCAAAACCTGGTATGATGGCGGAAGCGAGCTTGAGCATAACGGCATTAATGACAAATGTAAATAACCCCAGACTTAAGATGTTGACAGGCAAGGTCAGTATTAGAGCGATAGGACGAAGGAAGGCGTTAAAAATTCCCAGAGCAGCGGCTGCAAAAATAGCCGAGAAAACACCCGACACCCTGATACCGTCGATCATATATGATGCGACGATGATTGCCGCTGTCAATGTGAGCCATCTTATTATCAATCCATTCATGAGAAATGTTCCCTTTCAATAGTCCCCTGCAACCCCGGAAAATGGAAGCTTTTTCTGGGTTCAAACAGAACGGATCAGGGTTCTATCTCTTTCAGTTTTTTTATAAAATATTTCTCGGCCTGTTCCTTATCATGATAAAGCTGTTCCATTTCAGCAAAAAGACACTCAATATTTGCCTGACCTTTATGAATCTTCCGAGATATCTCAGAAATTTTTCCGCCATCGTTAGACTGTGAGGCATTTATCATGGCCTCATTGAGAATGTGAACGTTTTTTTCGAGAAGGTCGATGTTTTCCTCGACTTTCTTGATTTGCTTGTCAAGTGGTTTAATTTTTTGACTTTTCTCCATAATAATCTCAGATCGCATTCGACGGATTGCTTTTTTGCTTCGTTTGGTCGGAACCGGCAAATCTTCCGGCATTCCCGTTATGCTCCCCTTTTCATCGACCTCATCGCTCCACCCCTCTTTATCGAGAAATTGTTGGTACGTACCTTCAAAGAGCTGTATCCGCTCATTTTGAAATACCACAAGTCTATCTGCAAGGGCATGCAGGAACATCTCATTGTGGGTTACGATAATCACCGTGCCATCAAAACTGTCCAGCGCTGCCAGCAGTGCATCGCATGAATCCATATCCAAATGGTTGGTGGGCTCATCCAAAAGCAGCAGATTATAAGGAACGGCCAGAATCTTTCCCAGAAGGACCCGGCTCTTTTCTCCACCGGACAGGACAGCAATTTTTTTGAGTGCGGCATCACCTTCGAACATCATGGCCCCGCAAATATCTCTGGCTCTTTGGCGATCGACATCTTCATGGGCATAAGCAATCTCCTCCTCAACAGTTCGTGTTGCAATGAGAGATTGTACATTGGTTTGTTCAAAGAGCCCGATGTCGATATTCGGATTGTAGACGATGCTCCCTGAATCAGGTGTCAAAATGCCGGCCAGAATTTTCAGCAAGGTTGTTTTACCCTTGCCATTTTTACCGATAAGACAGATACGGTCGCCTGAATTTACGGAAAAACTCAGATCCTTTATCAAAGAAGTTTTTGTGTCATATGAAAAAGACTGATGTTCCACGCGCAGTACATGCTTACCTCGGAAAGGTTTACTGCGAAAAGAGAATTCCAGGGTTTTCAACTGATCGAGCTTTTCTTTTTTCTCCATTTTTTCGATGGTTTTTATTCTCGATTGAACCATATTTGCAAGCCGCGCCTTCGCCCTGAAACGCGATATGAATTGATTGATTTCCTTTTTACGACGTTCATTGTTTTGACGTGTTTTCTCATATACTTCTTCATCCTGTGCTATCTGGGTATAATACTTTTCCGTATTTCCGGATATTTTTCGAATCTTTTTCCGATGAATTCCCAGAATATGGGTCACCACTTTATCCATGAATCCCCGGTCATGGGTTATGAGCATTATTTCGTGGGGCCATTTAACAAGGTATTTCTCAATCCAGCGAATAGAGGTGATATCCAGGTAGTTTGTCGGCTCATCAAGTAACAGGA
>JAHEIB010000193.1 GCA_024639645.1 Deltaproteobacteria bacterium | reverse complement strand
TGAGCATAGCTGTTGGAGGATTCTAAACCATGCCAAATTTTAAGATACATCCAATTGTTTTAGGCACAAAAATTTTCGATAAATCCATGATGACCTATCAATACGGACAAGGGCAAACCTATACCATCCCCATCTACAGTTGGTATCTCGAAGGCAGCGACAAGAATATTCTCGTGGATACCGGTGAGATGCATCCGATTCAATCCAAAGACAGGGAAACGTCCATCAACGGAAAGATTTACACGTTTGAAGAGGGTCTCGAAAAATGGTCCCTCAAACCCGAAGATATTCATATGATCATCCATACACACCTGCACAACGATCATTGTGAAAACGACTTTAAGTGCATCAATGCCGACATTTTTGTTCATGAAAAAGAACTGGAAAGTATTCATGACCCCCATCCTCTGGATTACCGCTATCTGGAAGATTTTATTGAAGACGTAGAAGACAACGGTCAAATCAAAACCGTCTGCCAGGACATGGAAATCGTTCCCGGAATCAGCGTTATGCACACACCAGTTCACACACGGGGGGGGATGACGGTGTTTGTTGACACACAAATGGGTAAAGCCGCCATCACCGGATTTTGTGTTATCGATGAGAATTTCGATCCCCCAAAAGAAATCCGCGCCATGGAGATGAGTGTCATTCCTCCCGGAACCCATGTTGACACGTATCAAGCATATGACATCATGACAAAGGTCAAGGAAATGGCAGATCTGATTATACCTCTTCATGAACCAAGATTTGCTAGTATGGAGACGATACCGTCCTAACCAAAACACCATATGAAACAAAAGGAGACATCATGAAAGCCGTTAGGTTGGTGGAAATTGGAAAGCCCTTGCAGGAGCAGGAGATTCCCATTCCAGCTGTTGGAAAATTCGATGTCTTGGTCCAGGTGAAGGCTGCCGGTATCTGCCATTCGGATGTGCACTACCGGGCAGGTAAATCTCCGGTGGGTGATCTACCCCAGACCCTGGGTCATGAAGTTGCCGGCACCATCGAAAAAACGGGTGCCGGTGTCGCGAAGGATCGCATGGGAGAAAGGGTCTGTCTTCATTATTTACTGTCATGTGGTGACTGTGATTACTGCAGGCAAGGCAAGGAACAATTCTGTGTAAGGGGTGCGATGATCGGAAAACACCGGGATGGGGGATATGCGGAGTATGTTGTGGTTCCGGCACGGAATGCCGTTCCCCTCCCGGATGACGTTTCCTTTGAACAGGGAGCGGTTCTTATGTGTTCCACATCCACTTCTTTTCATGCACTGCGGAAAGCCCGTTTGAAGGCTGGCGAAACCGTGGCTGTTTTCGGTGCCGGCGGCCTGGGTATGTCCGCCATCCAGCTGGCACACACCATGGGTGCCGCGGCGGTTTTTGCCATCGATATCAGTCCAAAAAAATTGGCAGCGGCTGAAAAATACGGTGCCATTCCCGTTGACGCTTCAGTATGCGACCCGGTAGCCTCGCTATACAAAAATACCAGAGGAAAAGGCATAGACGTATCCCTGGAAGTCATCGGGCTGCGGGAAACCATGCAGCAGGCGGTTCGTTGTCTGGCAGTATTCGGACGCGCATCCCTGGCAGGTATCGCTGAATATCCATTCGATGTTGATTCCTACCAGGAGCTACTGGGCAAGGAGGCTGAGATTATCGGCTGTTCAGATCATCTTTTAGAGGAATTGCCGATTCTTTTGGCGTTTCTGCGTCAGGGCAGGGTTGATCTTTCTCATGTTATTACAAATTCCGTATCGCTGAATGCCGAAGCCATCAACAAGGTGCTCGACACCCTCGAACAATTCAAAGGTCAAGTGCGAACGGTCATCAAGCCAGCTCTATAGTGTTGAGTCCCCGAACACTTGATCAAAGACGGATTTCCAGCTTATCCTTTAGAAAGCTTTTCACTTCGAAAATGGGAACTTCCCTTCGATGAAAAATACCTGCTGCCAAGGCTGACTCAACATCTGTCTCCTCGAATACTTCCTGGAAGTGCTGGGCACATCCAGCACCGCTCGAGGCAATGAGCGGAATGGTTACAGCGTCCTTGACCGCATGGATCAACTCCATATCAAAGCCGCTATTGGTACCATCCCTGTCGATGCAGTTGAGCAATATTTCGCCGGCACCCAGCGTTTCGCACACCTTGGCCAGGGTGATGGCATCCAGATCCCGGCCTTTTCTTCCGCCTTTTACGGTACATTGGAACCAGCAGAATGTTTCACCTTCCGGACCGGGTATTCGGGTTTTAACAACAGGGTGGCTCACGGCACCGGGCGTGTGAACATACACCCGTCTCGGGTCAATGGAAATCACCACCGCTTGATTGCCATATATCTTTGAAATCTGTTCAATGGAACTGTCACCGGTTTTTTTACCTGTTTTCAGATAAGTCTCGGCAATATATACGGCGTCGCTGCCAATGGAGATTTTATCAGCCCCTGACCTGAAATATTCTTCGGCTACTGCCAGTGCGGAATATTGCCTGCCGTTTTCATCGGTATATTTCCGGATGCCGCCACCGATGGTCAGGGGCACAAAAACTGTTTTGGAGGTCTTTTTTAAGACCTTGAGCATGGGTATGTCTTCGAGAGGAAAGTCTCGAAATCCCGTAATGTTTAAAAAAGTGATTTCATCGGCACCTTCATCGAAATACCGCTGGGCAAGTTCTACTGGTTTGCCGAGATTTCTGACGGCGCCCTCTTCCCGTACGTCATACTGGTCCCCTTTGGTCACCACAAGATCTCCCTGATCATTGGAGCGAACGTCCAGACAGGCGATAATCCGTTTGGCCAGCTTTGTCTCCTTTAGCTGGATTGGCGGCGATACCGATTCTCTATCTTTTTGAAGGAAGTTTTTCAGGAGCGCAAGACCCGTGGAACCGCTTTTTTCCGGATGAAACTGGGTGGCTAAAATATTGCCTGTTTGGATTCCGCTGACAAATTCAATACCATAATTGGTGGTTGTCATGACAACGGACGCATCCATTGGATCGACATAGTAGGAATGGACAAAATAAAACTTTTCATCCCCTTGTATGCCATTGAATAGAATGGAAGGCTGTTTCACCTTGATGCCATTCCACCCGATGTGGGGAACCGATCGTTTCACACGAAATCGGCGGGCACACCCTTTGAGAACACCCAGCCCTTTTAATCCTGGAGCCTCTTCGCTCTCTTCAAATAAGGCATGCAGACCCAGGCATATACCCAAAAAGGGTCGATTGCTCTGCAAATAAATTTTTAAAGGATCCATATACTTTTTCTGTTTCAATATATGGATCATGTTTCCAAAATTACCCACACCGGGAAAGACGAGTTTCTCAGCCGCCAGAATGTCCTGGCTGTTTTGTGCAACCCGGACGGTTTCGCCCAGGTTTTCTATGGCGTTGATAACGCTTCGGACATTACCAGCGCCGTAATCGAGGAGGGTAATCATTTTTTTATTGAACCGAAATAACGAGCGGATCTAAATTAGACAGAATTTCTTCCGGTCGAAGAACCTTGAAGCTTGCCGCGAGGTTCTTCAACAAATCATTTAGGCAACGAGCGCTTTTGCGCCTTCAGATGCGGACGCCGCATTGGCTCCATAGGTATCTGCACCGATCTTTTCAATAAAATCCTGGGTTACAGGTGCGCCGCCGGCCATAATTTTTACCTGGTCGCGAATCCCGGCTTCCTTGAGTGCTGTGATGGTTTCCTCCATCTTGGGCATGGTGGTGGTCAAGAGTGCCGACATGCCGAGGATATCGGGTTTGTGCTCTTTGACGGCATCCACAAATCCCTGGGGTTTGATATTGACCCCCAGATCGATGACCTTGAATCCAGCACCCTGCAGCATCATGGCTACCAAATTTTTTCCAATATCATGCAAGTCTCCTTCCACGGTTCCGATAACGACAGTGCCGGCCCCGGCGGCATCGGCATCCGACAGAAGGGGTTTGAGGATGTCCATGGCAGCATGCATGGTTCTGGCGCAGAGCAGCACTTCCGGAATAAACATATCACCGGCTTTGAATCGTTTCCCCACAACTTCCATACCTGCCAGCAATCCACTGTCGAGAACTTCTTTTGGATTAGCCCCCTTGTCCAAGGCTTCCTGGGTCAGTTTTTTGACTTCAACTTCATTTCCTGTAATCAGCTCTTGGGCCATTTTTTCATACAGATCGTTCATAATTAGATATCTCCTTTTAGGGGTTTATCGAAGCGCTTATCTTTATCAAAAGCCTTTATAAAATAGCTTTTTTTAAAATTCAATCACTAAACCAGTTTAAAATCACTTTTCCTGACTGTCCGGAGCGCATGGCCTGAAAGGCGGCTTCGTAATCTTTGAAATCATAGCGATGGGTAATGATAGGCCGAATATTTAGACCCGATTGAATCATGACGGTCATCTTATACCAGGTTTCATACATCTCCCGGCCATAGATGCCCTGGATGGTCAAACCATTGAAAATAACCAAGTCCCAGTTGATGGTGGTTTCCGGGGGAAGTATTCCCAGAAGTGCGATCTTGGCGCCATGGCACATATTTGGAAGCATGGTTTGAAGTGCCTCGGGGTTGCCGGACATTTCCATACCCACATCAAACCCCTCCTTCATACCCAAAGCCGCTTGGGCATCTTCAATTTTTTCGTTCCGTACATCCAAGGTCATGGTGGCTCCCATGGATTTTGCCAAGTCAAGACGATAGGGATTCACATCGGTGACAACCACATGTCTTGCTCCGGCATGTCTTGCAATGGCCGCTGCCATACATCCAATGGGGCCAGCACCTGTGATGAGAACATCCTCTCCCAGCACATCGAAGTTCAGGGCGGTATGGGTGGCATTTCCTAGAGGATCGAAGCACGTCAGAATGTCCATGGGAATATCCGGATCACAGTACCAGACATTCGCGTCCGGGATATTCAGGTACTCAGCGAACGCGCCCGGCCGGTTGACACCGACACCACTGGTTCTCATACACAAATGTCTTCTGCCCGCCAGGCAATTGCGGCATTTTCCACAAACCAGATGGCCTTCTCCCGAGACAATATCACCCGGCTTGAAACTGTGAACATTCCCACCGGTCTCCACCACCTTGCCGACAAATTCGTGGCCAAAATGCATGGGAACAGGGATTGTTTTCCGGGCCCAGGCATTCCAGTCGTAGATATGAACGTCGGTACCGCAAATAGCGGTCTTGTATATACGGATCAACACATCGTTGATACCAATATCCGGCTCGGGTACATCCCTCAGCCAAACACCCGGTTCCGGTTTTGCCTTTACAAGTGCTTTCATGTTCTCCTCCTCTGATGAAGATAAGAAATAAGCGCTAATAGCAATGCTCTGAAATGCAAACTTGTGGCACTTATGACCGAATAACTCCCAATGTTCTACCTACTTTTTCAAAGGCTGCAAGCGCTTTGTCCAGGTGGTATCTCTCGTGGGCGGCAGACATCTGCACGCGAATGCGAGCCCTGTCTTTTGGAACAACCGGATAGCTGAAAGCAATAACATAGATACCTTCTTCCAGCATTTGTAAAGCCATTTCCGATGCCAGCTTGGCATCACCCAGCATGACCGGGATAATTGGATGCTCACCTGGCACCAGATCAAAACCCATTCTCTGCATTTCTGATCTGAAGTATTGATTGTTCTTTGTCAATTTCATGCGAAGTGCATCGCCCTGCGTCAGCATGTCCAGTACCTCTAAAGACGCCGAGGCAATCATGGGAGCCAGTGTA
>JAHEIB010000192.1 GCA_024639645.1 Deltaproteobacteria bacterium | reverse complement strand
TGCCCCAATCTGACAAATCCGATGAGGCCGGCCCCTTTGCAGGTAACCTGCACCGGGTCCGCCATCTGATGAATGGGAATTTTCAAAATATCTGCATAGGACTGGGCCCAGACATCGGACAAGGCCCCACCGCCTGCAAAGCGAAGGCTCTCAAATTTCTTTCCGATGAATTTTTCAACCGATCCCAATGCGGCCCGGCTGTTGAAGGCCACACCTTCCATGACAGACCGGGTGAGATGACAACGGTTCGTCTCCAGTGAAAGGTTTAAAAATCCCCCCCGGGCATTTCGGTTTTCGGACGGGGCATAGGATCCAGTCAACCATGGCAAGAAGATGACGCCGTCGGCACCCGGTGGCACTTCCGCTGCCATTTCATTCAAGCGTTCATATGCATCTTCTGGCATATCAGCAACACTTAATGCATCATCATGACAGACAACGTTTTTCAGGTGGAATTCCAGACATTTACCACCCAGACCCTGCTCGCACAACAGCATATACTTACCAGGCAGGCAGCTGGGAATGGATGCGATGGATTTTACAATATCAGTTTTCTTGGAATCGATGTAACCATTGAGACTCAGGGTGGTGCTGACCAGCAGCAGTCCCTGCAGCAAATCCACAATTCCAGCGCCGGGGATAGCAGCCTGGTTATCAAACATCCCGCAGATGACCTGGGTTTCCGCCGAAAGGCCGAGTTTCTCGGAAACAGCAGGTGTGATATTGCCTACGATGCCATCGCTGGGGAGCAGTTCAGGCAGTTTCTCACGATCGATACCGGACATCTTGAGCAGGGGGTCGCAATACTCCCTGTCTCCCCAATTGCGATTTGATGTCAGCATCATGGTAAGGGCGGTATGCTGGGATGCGCTTATCCGCCCGGTCAGGCGTGATGTGAGATAGTCGACGGGCTCCAGAAACTTGTGGGTTTTGTTGTAGATTTCAGGGAGGTCATGCTTGACAAAGAGCATATGTGCCAAGGCGTCAGCACCAACATTGGTGGGGGCAACCCCGGTGTAGCGGATGAACTTTATCAGCTTGCGGATGCTCATGCCCTGCACTGCTGGAAAGCCCTTCATCATTTCCCGGTTGTACTTTCCACCGCGAGTATCACGCCAGGAGATACAGTTCATCAGCGGTTCGACATGCTCATTGACCGGGATCGTCAGAAAATACTGGGAATCGCAGCAGATGCCCACAATCTGCTCTGCTTGAGCGCCGGAGTCGGCGATAACCCGTTTCGACGTTTCCAGGCAGAGTTTCCACCACGTCTCAGCATCCTGCTCCGCACCACCGTCCGGTAATACAATAGTATCGTACGGTTCGTAACAATAGGCAGCGACATCACCACTGTCTGAAATAATAGCGGTTTTAAGACCGCTGCTGCCCAGGTCCAAAGACAGCACATATTTTTGTAAATGCAATTCGCCCATGGTTTCTCCTGGAATGTGCCAGGTTAATCATCCGGTTGTTCCAGGCAATCGTCCTGGTATTCGATCATGATATCCCTGATCATCTCCATGTCGTTGTGCTCGATCATGGATTTGGATCCCTGTCCACCGTACAGAGCACCGCTCTTGGCGATGCTGCGGGCCGGTTTTTTAGCGTAGGCAACCGCCTCTGCCAGGTCCCGGTCGAACTCCTCGGCAAGACCGGGCTGCGTCTGGGGACCGGTGACGCACATATGGATGGCGCTGGGGTATTGCTGGCCATTGAATCGCCAACCGCGGTCTTTCATGAAATCGTTGAGGTGGTAAATATCAAACACGTCCGATGTGAAAGAGAAGCAGAACGTCGGGCATCCCATCAATCTCAGCTCTGGATGTCGGGTCACGGATTTCTGCATAGTAAACGCAGTCTCAAAAATTTTGCGGGCCCGCTCCAGATATCCCTCCTTACCCAGTGTCACCATGACAGCCCAAGTGGCTGCTATGATTCCGCCCGAACGGCTGCCGCCGATACCGGGAGAGACATACGTTCCGCCGACCCATTCCGGATTGGTGGTGTACTGATATTTGCGGAAGTTCTTATCCCGGTATACCACAACAGATGTGCCCTTGGGGCCGTATGCATATTTATGCGTGTCAGCGGAAATTGATGTGACACCGGGAATGCGGAAATCAAAAGGCGGGATGTCATATCCCAGCTGTTCCCCCCACGGCAGGATGAACCCGCCCAGGCAGCCGTCAACGTGAAGCCCTATGTCGTGCTTCAGCGCCAGGTCGGAAAGCTTATCAATTGGGTCAATGGTGCCATAGGGATAGTTTCCGGCCGATCCCACCAGCAGGATGGTGTTGTCATTGATATGATCTCTCACAAAATCCATATCAATCAGGGTGGTCTGCGGGTCCACGGGCGCTTCGATCAACTTGACGCCGAAATATTGCGCGCCTTTGCGAAAAGCGGTATGGGCTGTATGGGCCATGATCATTTCCGGCCTTGTAATGCCGCACTCATCCCGAAACTTGTTGCGGTGGGCCAGCACGGCGCTGATGATGCTGTCTGTGCCGCCGGTGCCGATGACACCGCAGGGCTTGTCCTGGGGATGATGATCTTTGACTGCCCGTGCATTAAGAAAATCAAGGGTCATTGCGATGATCTCGGATTCGAATTTGGTCTGGCTGGGACACAGGTCCCGCTGAAGAACGTTGACATGGGTATACAATTCAAAGGCCCGGCCGATCATCTCGAAAATCTTGGGATCGCCGCCATACATGGTACCGGAGCATTTTCCGTTCTTCCACTTGGCGTCTTCCTCCTGCGCCATTTCCTTCAACTGGCTGAAGACCAGGTCGTGATCCATCCCCTTGTCCGGCATGGATTTAATATTGCCGTAGCGCTTGACATAGGGATACTCCACAAAGGAATCAACCAGGCGGGCGGGTTCCAGCCGGTCCCAAATGGTATTGATTTCATCCTGGTCGATATCAAACACGGTTGACAATGGCGCCAGCTTTTCCTCGCGGACAAAGGTCGGATTGGAATAAGCCGTCTCGATATCCGTTCCCTGATTGAATTTCAGTTCCTGGCGCAGGGTCTCCTTTCCGATCTCAAACAGCTGGTTCGCACTGACGCTGATGCCATAACGGCCTCTGATCAGGCCCCGCAGGTAAATCAGGACACGGGTCGGATCGCTGGGCGCGGCCAGGATGCACAATCCAAGGGCGTCTGCCATGGCACAGAAAATCTGTGTCTTGAGCGAGCGGTCTACCTGTCCTTCTGTTCCCAAAGGATCTTCGTAGGAAAGCCCGGCCGTGTGATCGGCTCCCTGTGGGCTGGTGAAGTAGGTGACGCCGGTTGTCTTGGTAACCCGTGCATCGTGGGCTGGCATGGACTGGCCCTTGAAGGCCGGTATCCTGTCTACCCCCAGGTACGCAGCGGTCTCGACAACACCGTCCCCCAAGATGGCCCCGAACTCTGTGCCCTGTTCAACCTCCTCCAGCAGTTTGTACACACCATCGGCATCACCCATTTTAAGCCGACCGGTAGAAGCTGCCACCCCCAGGGCACTGCCCAGCTCGATGGAGTCGATGCCGATGTCGTCGACAATCCGGTCGAATTGGGCTACGACGTCGGGGTCGGTGATACCCAGGTTGGTCCCCATCAGGGCAATGGTTTCATATTCAAAACTGGATGTGACATGGTTGCCGTCTGCATCATTGAAAACCATCGAACAGCCGATGAGGCAGCCCGGCATGCAGGGATCCATGGCCCCCCCCCGTTCCTGTACCAGCTTCAGCAGGGCTTCGCCGTTGATGTTCTCGATTCCATCCAGAGGGTCGCTGCCGTAATTGAGCACCGGCATGGAACCGATGTCGCGAAGAGCATCGATGATACCGGGAGTGCCCACCCTGCTCATGTCCTGGGTCTGGTGATCTGTTTTCACCAGCTCGGCAAACTGTTGCTGGGTTTTGCGGAAATGGTCTTTATCTTTCAAGGCAACGCGCGGCGCCCCTTTGTCGTCAATGACGATAGCCTTCAGTCCCTTGGCCCCCATCACGGATCCCAGGCCGCCCCGGGCTGCATGCCGTGAACAGCGTCCATCCTTGTCGGTACAGGTTATGGCAGCGGATTTCCAGCGCCGTTCTCCCCCCAGCCCGATGGATACCACGGTGACTTTATCATTGGTTTTGTCCCGGAGCCGGATTGCGGTGTCCGTGTTTTTAAGTCCCTTGAGATCATCCGCTTTCTCCAGGGAATAATTATCGGGACTGAGGTACAGGACATACATGCTGTCATCTGCCGGGCAGCCCTCGATGATAATTGAACGGATACCCAGACGATCGATTTTCTGCCCTGCCGGACCGCCCACATTGGATTCCTTAATGCCGTGGGTCAGAGGGCTTTTGGCGCCGATGGACAGCCTTCCCAGCGACGAGGCATTGGTGCCTGCAAGGAGGCCTGTGGCGATGACCAGCTTTGCGTCTGGGGACAACGGGTCAATGCCCGGGGGGACCTCTTGGTTGAGGATTGTCGCGGTCAGGCATCTGCCGCCGACCAGCTCCTGTCCGGCTGGAATATTCTCTGTTGTGACCTCCAGCCGTGTCATGTTCACCCGTAAATATTTCATTTTACCTCCCGCTTCCTGCTTCAACCATTGTGGATTCCTTCAATCGCGTTGCCAGAAAGATGCTGATGGGGATTACCGCGATCATGAACAGAAGAAAGGGTGTCATGGATCCGTCTGCCGACCTGAATGCATCCATTCCAAAAATATAAATGATACCGGAAATTTGGCCGGCCAGTATCAACAACCCCTGTGAAGTGGCTTCCGGCGCCGGATAACAGATCTCAGCGCTGTACTGATAAATAATCGGCCCGACGCTGAGGAAGAAAAAGCCGAAGAGAAAACCTGAAACCAGCAGCAGCGCGTAACTGGTTGTGAAGGACATTACAACCAGTGTCGGCAGTGTCAGGATCGCACTCAGAATCACGAAAATCCTACGTTTCCGTATCTTGTCAGCTATGGGCGGAACGAAAATACAGCCGATGATAGCGCCAATCATGATCAGGCCACCCAGGTTTCCAGCCTGTACGATGGAAAATCCCCGAGGGGCGATTATCTGCTCGATCCAGGTGGTGATGGCGTTGAACATGCCGAGGCTGAAGAAGAAGATGATCAGCAGCAATATCATATCCTTCTGTCTGAAAATATGTTTAAGCCCGTCAAACACCAGGGTCCGTTCGGTATCGATCTCGGCCGGCGGTGTTGGCGGCTTCTCCTTGACAAATATCAGGTATGCTACGGCAAAAACGAGTGCCAATACACCGTATACTTTCAGCATACCCTGGATCCCGTATTCGATCGTCAAAGAGGGCGTTACAGCCAGTCCGGCCATAATCCCGACAAAAAGAAACAAGGAGGCAATGCCTGCTGCCGTTGCCCGCTCTTCCAGGGGAAACCAGCGGGCAGCCATGGCTGTCAGGGAATTGAGGATGAACGGCTGAGCGACAGCGATCCCGATCATCGAAACCAGTACCCAGGTGAAGCTGTCCCCGCCGAAACCACGCGTCATGGCAAAAATGCCCGTCAGAACTGCTCCAAATCCGACTCCCTTGCGGATTCCAAATGTATCAATGGCCCATGAGGCCGGGATGGAAACGAATAGGTAAACGATCATAAATACCATGGACAGAAAACCAATCTGCAAGGCCGACACCTGATAAAACTCGGCTGCTTCGCTGGTGATCGGGGCAAAGGTTATCCAGAGCATCTGCATGATGCACTGCATCATTGAAAAGAAAAAAAGTAC
>JAHEIB010000191.1 GCA_024639645.1 Deltaproteobacteria bacterium | reverse complement strand
CTTTTCGCGCCCTGCCGGTGTTGGAAGGCATGGTTTAACGCCTCAAAATAGTGTACGATTCCTGCGGATTAACTCTGTCTTCCGCCTTGGCGAGACGCGAAAATTCCTATTTCTGGACGGACAGTACCCAACACGTAAAGTAAAACAATAGATTATGACTATCTCAATTGAATTGAAACTTTTTGCAACGCTTCAGGAATTTGCACCGCATGCAGCAAGTACCCAACTGATTGAAGCGGGAACAGATGTACGCACCCTGGTCCAGCAACTTGGAATTCCAGAAAAAAAAGCCAAACTCATCTTTATCAACAGTCGCAAGGTAACACTGGATTCCGTCTTGAAAGATGGCGACCGTCTGGGGATCTTTCCACCGGTGGGGGGCGGATAGTATGAAGCCGCCTCTCTTGGAAATGTTAGGGGAAGCCTCACGTCTCCTGACCCTGCCGGACGGCGCCACGCGTACCACCATCTCCCTTTTGGATACGGCCGACATTGCCCAGCGATCGGGGAGAACCCGAAAAGAAATCGACATTCTGGCTTTGGAGCACGACATCGTTCCAGAACGCTATATTCGCAATATGAATGCCCTTTCCATTAAAGACCAGATCACACTGCTTCAATCCCGGGTCTGCATTGTTGGTTTGGGTGGTCTGGGTGGCACCGTGGTGGAAACACTGGCCAGAATCGGTGTGGGCGCCATGACAGTGGTGGACGGCGATGTTTTTGATGAAAGTAATTTAAACAGACAGGCAATCAGTTCTGAACAGAATCTTTCACAAACCAAGACGGCTGCTGCACTGGAAAGCATTCTCACAATCAATTCCTCGATCCTGATCCAGGATCACACCGAAAAAATGGATGGAGAAAATGCCACCAGCTTGCTGGAGCATGCCGATATCGCTATCGATTGTCTTGACAACATTCACTCCCGTTTTGTCCTTGAAAAAGCGGCAAAAAGTGCTGGCATCCCCATGGTATCAGCAGCGGTGGCCGGATATTCCGGTCAGATAACGGCTATTTTTCCCCAAGACAAGGGGCTCGAACTGATATACGGTCCTGAAGAAAGCCTATCAGCCGATAGAGGCGCTGAAACAGCCCTGGGCAACCTGGCCTTTACCGTGTCCTTGATAGCCTCCCTGGAGTGCGCTGAAGTCGTCAAAATACTGCTCAAAAAAGATTCCAATCTGAGAAATCGGCTTTTGATCGTCGATCTCAAGGAACACACCTTCGAACAAATCCGGTTGGTATAATGGGAAACGCCAGACTCCGGAAACAGCTTCAATTCATCCTCGAAATCGACAAGCTGAAAACAATTCTACGTCAATCACCGTTAACCGACCAGTCCAGAAAAGAAAATGACGCCGAGCACTCCTGGCACTTGGCAGTCATGGCCATCCTCCTGTCGGAGTACGCCAAGGAACGCCACATGGACATCTTTCACGTGGTCAAGCTGGTTCTCATTCACGATCTGGTGGAAATCGATGCCGGTGACACTTTCTGCTACGACAAAATCGGAAACCGTGAAAAGCAGGCAAAAGAAACGCAGGCAGCCGACAGAATTTTCAACATTCTGCCCCGGGACCAGGCCGGAGAAATACGGGCGCTCTGGGATGAATTTGAAGCACGCAAAACACCGGAAGCCTGCTTTGCAGCAGCCTTGGACAGACTTCAGCCCCTTCTGCACAATTTTCACACCCAGGGCGGCACCTGGCGGGAACACGATATCCATCGCCAACAGGTGATCCAGAGAAACAGCCCCATGCAAGATGGCGCACCAACACTTTGGGAATATGCTGAAAAGCTGATTGATGAAGCCGTTGAAAAGGGAATGCTCAAAGAATAGAGAATGCTATCAGCGACGCAACAAAATCAACAATCTCGATAGATTCAGAAACGGCAGTCTAAAGGTCACACGTTGCATCCGAAGCTCGGTATGAAAGCCCTTTCCCGCAACAGGATATAATGCTTCACCCCTCCGGGTTGAAGCCTGATCCAGATCATTCCCAAGCTCCCTGCCCTTATAAGCCATCAACAAGCCCTCAGGCCCGAGCAACGGCAGGCTCTTTTCAGCAAAATCGCCCAGGCTTGAAAACGCCCTGCATACAACAACGTCAAACCTGCCTTTCCATTCCTGTTGCATATCTTCTATGCGGGATTGAATTGCGGTGATGCGTTTGAGATGGAGCTGCCGGATGACATGATTCAAAAAACTGACTTTTTTACGGGTGGCATCCACGAGCGTAACGTTCAGGGACGGAATCATAACCTTGAGGGGGATCCCCGGGAACCCGGCGCCGGAACCCACATCCAACAGCCGGCTGCCAGACGCGATATAACGGGAAGAAACAATGGAATCCAGGAAGTGCTTAACCGCCATCTCTATGGGTGAAGCAATGGCTGTCAAATTCGTTTTCTGGTTCCATTCATTGAGGATGAGCGCATGCGCGGCAAATTGATCTGCCTGGCCGGCATGGACAGTGATCCCCATTTCCCGTGCGCCTTCGACAATGGTTCTTTTCCAGGCTGTAGACCCAATATTCATTTTGATATCAAATGGCTTTTTCGATAAAAAAGCATACATGAATCAGGAGACTGAATAGTATAATCGCTTGCAGCGCATCCCAAAACAAACAATGATAGGGATTATCCATTCCGCGTCCCCTGACCCCATAAAAGAGGTTCTTCAGTGTGATTACCACGCTTTTAGGATATCACGCACTGATTTCTGATCGAATTTCATACGGAACTTCACAAAGGGTCCTTGGGCGGTAAAATGGCCCTTTGAAAAATCATCATCCTCAAAACCAAGGAGATTATACCCCACGCTTACCCAGGCGTTTTCGGCAACATTGCACCCGACTGACACGCCTGTGCTGTAGTCAAATTGATCTGAATTCCAGGAATGCAGAAGACTGCCATGAACACCCACATCCCATCGTTTGGTTATATCGTAACGTGCCTCCAAACCGGTGAGATCGGTATAGCCGGTGTATTCATCGTTATCAATCGAATTCTTTACATATTTGAGGCCATACTGGAACGAAAACTGAACCTTATAATTGGGCTTATAGTTCAGATTCATGTTGTTGACGATGCGCCAGTTTTCGATCTCGCCATCGTTGTCATCCTGCTCATCCACCTTAAAATCCAGGCGATCGAGAAAAATCCACCGCGTTTTAGCCGGACGATATGCCAACCCCAATCGAAGATCGGCATCCGTAGTATCGGCTCCGTTTTCCGATTCGGTTCTAAAAATTTGTATGCCGGAAGTCAGTGCGACATCCGTTACCGGTTCACTATACATGCCAGTGGTGATTCCCCACTTATCCTGGTTGTCGGTGGTGCGGTATTCAGTTCGCGAAGTCCAGGACCAGTTTTCTTCTCTATAGGCTGCCCCCATGGATACAGCCGTGAAATCATTGTCGTTTCCATATGAGTAGTCATCATAAACGTTTTCCGGGACATCCTTCGACTCATTCACTTTTCGCGAATGGTCCAGCCCTGCGTCAATAGACCATTTTTTATTGATATTCAGTGTCTGCGTAAGACCGAGATTTGCATACGTTCGCGGACCATATTCATTTGTTTGCTGTTCCACCGAAGTGTTAACCTCACCTCCTGACCATGGTATGACCTTCATTCCAAGACGCGTCTCCTGGGTATCTTCGTACGCTCCCTGGGTAAATTCCTGCTCGCCAAACAGCACAACCGATTCTGTCAGGTTGAAGTCGGCTCCCAGGGTCGTGCGGGTGGGGAAATCGGGATTGTCATTTTTTGATCCCAGAGATTGTTCCCGACCCAGTCTTAACTGGAGACGGTCGTGAAACATGCGTTGACTGATACCCGCGAAAATTTGATCGGAGATGTTGGTTTCTTCGTCAATAAATCTATCCTCAGCATGACGCAGACCGGTATGCAGGGTGGTGCGACCCATTGTATAATTTAAATTGATCTCACCCAGGTCACGTTCTGCATCGGTGTCCAGATTGTAGTCCCGATACACATTACCATATACATTGAGTTTATTGGTCAACCGGTACATGGCAGTGGCCCCCAATTTTCGCATACCCTCCTCACTTGCATTCTGCTGGCCCAGACCAAATCCGGGTTCCTCCTCTCTCAGATAGAGTTGCCCGTCGAATTTGTCGGACCGATGGGTCAGTTCTGCCAGATAGGCATCACCGCTGGATTTAGACCCGCTCTCTTCCCTTTCGCTGGTGGCGATTTCGATTTTGATCTCCGTATTCATACCCAGGTTAAGTGTGGCATCCAGGCCTCCCAGGTCAGCTTCGGCACCCGTCAATCCCTCGTGAATATAGCTAGCGCCGACTTCAAGGGTGTCCTCCATAAGCTTGACCGCACCCCGGCCGCCATAGGTAAGCTTTTTGTCGCTAGCGTCATATGATTCATAATCAACGACAATATATATGGGGTTCAGCTTGCTATCTTTGCTGTATATAGGCTCTTTAAAAAACAGTGTCCCGTCATCATAGTCAATGTTATAGTCAAGGTGACGTGTAAGGGTTTTGCTGGAAATAATTTTTTCACTTTGAAATCGATCACGTACTTCGATCTCAATTTTTTCAGAATTGATGACAATTTTCTTGCGTGACAGATAATAGAGACCGGATGTGCCGTCACCCCGAATCTCATCTTTTACAAAGGCCTGGTTCGTTTCACTGGCAAAAACACTGTAACTGAATTGTTTGTCTTTCATTTCAGATTTGAAGCCGTGAAGACTCCTGCTGTAACGTGACAGTTCTGTCACGGTGAGTCCGGTGTCGTAGTCACCAAATAGCGCATAAAACTGATTGCGCTCGATTTTCAGATAGAGCTTGCCTGAACTCGGTGCGTCATAATTCTGCTGGGTGTCGTCTCCATACACGGTATAGTAGGTATCGGGATCTATGGTCTGATAAAGGTTTCGTCCTTTGTTATCGCTCAATTTTTTATTGTCATAAGCCATGGTCAGGAGCCATTCCCCCTTGATGCTCCCTTTGGCAAAAAAGGCTATCCGACCGTTATCATAGAGATCTTCGTCCACACCGGATTTGTCGGCGCTCTCCATGTGCCCAGTCACCGTGTTATACCCCACGGTGCCTTCAGCAAGCCCCACCAGGATCCAGTCCCTGGGTTTGGGCTTCAACCACACACGAAGCTCCTGCTCCTTTCCATCTTCCATAAATACTCTCAGCAGGGCCTCACCCGATGGCGAAGTGGATTGAAGCCGCAATAGAGCAGTACCATCCTTGCCGACGATATAGTGCGGTTTCCGCTTGTCCATACCGGACAAGGGGTTTTTCTCCATCGCATCCAGCTCCTCCTGGGCTGCATAGGGCTCATCCACTTCGAAGGTACCCACCATGCCTTCTCTTACAGGGTAGCCGCCCTGGTCGGTAAGACGAATGGCAATCACGGGTGTGTTTTTGCCGTCCACGACAAGGTTTGATTGTTCCTCAAGTACTTCAACATGAACAGGACCACCGGCATAATGGACAAGGCGTTGCAGGTGGCCGGTTTTGTTTCCCGAGACGTCATGGGTGATAAAATCCAGGTGATTGTCACTTTCGGTCAGATCAACACCCGCCCAACGACTGATAGCGACAGTGCCCGATGAATTCTTTAGTATGCCCTCATAGTTCAGCGGCTCCACGGCTTTGCCGTTTATGAGGAAGGTGATGGTGTCTTTTGGATCATGTTTAACGGCAACTTTGAGAGACGGAATGGTGGGGGAATAATCCGGCCCGGGCCACAGCCATTCGAGACCCGGTTCGGCCCTTTCAATCCATGCCTTGCCAAAATCTTCTATTGTCTTGGGTGCCTCAATCTCAACTGCGGCA
>JAHEIB010000190.1 GCA_024639645.1 Deltaproteobacteria bacterium | reverse complement strand
TTCCATATCGGTAACCTCTTCAGGCCGTTCATCGATCAACAGCACAAACAACTCCACGTCTTTATGGCTGGCCACAATACTGTTGGCAATAAATTGCAGCAGCATGGTCTTTCCAGTTCTGGGCGGGGATACGATCAACCCCCTCTGACCAAACCCGATGGGTGTCATGAGATCCATGATCCGTGTCGAGTAGTTATCTTTATCCGACTCAAGATTTACCTTTTTATCCGGATACAGCGGTGTCAGGTTGTCAAAAAGAATCTTGTCCCGGGCAACTTCCGGGTCTTCATAGTTAACGGCCTCGACTTTCAAAAGCGCAAAATATCGCTCGGATTCCTTTGGCTGACGAATCTGACCCGATACAGTGTCGCCAGTACGCAGGTTGAACCGGCGGATCTGCGATGGTGACACGTAAATATCATCCGGTCCGGGCAAATAGTTGTAGTTTGGTGCCCGTAGAAAACCGAAACCATCCGGCAGGATTTCCAATGTGCCTTCTCCGAATATCAGGCCATCTTTCTCTATCTGAGCCTGTAGCAGGGCAAAGATAAGCTCCTGTTTGCGCATGCCGGCAGCCTGATCGATTTTAAGAGCCTTGGCCATCTTGGTGAGTTGACTGATTTTTTTCTCTTTTAGTTCAACAATATTCATGGATTACCTACCTCTTTGATTAATGTGACCATCGATAATAATTTTATCACAGATGCCTTTGCAACACAGTTACCGTCTGTTTCCCCCACATATTGATCCCCGCGCCGGCACCTAATTTTGCAGAATAAACAATATCAGCAATGTAAAGAGAAACTGAACTGTAGGCGGTTTTGCGTCAATAGCCGTTTTGAGGAAATTTCGAATGTTTCGTGATACTTTAACCTTGCAGATGTTTTTTTTCGAACCCTCCGGAAAACAGGCTCACCTCTGCCCCGAGCCATGCAATACCCGAACAGGCAGGAAACAATTGACAAAGATAGTGCCTGAAACAGTTGTATCAACGGGTTGCAGCGTCGACAGGGCGCTCATCACATTACTTGAGATGGGTTTTAAAAGGCGGGTTCGTTGCCTTGATTTACGCGTATAGATAATTCATGATTCGGCGCCTGTCAAGCTTTTTGGTGCAAACACCTCGGAAAATATAATCCAATTAACTAATTTTTAGCATTCATGCACAGGCTTTCCCATGGCATTCTGCGACGGCGGATAAACCCTAAGTTTGCAAAAGTCGGAGGGTAAACAGTTATATCTGTATTGACGTATCCATAAAAGACCGCATAAGCTTAGCAAGTTATGATGGATTTCAACATTGATGCCCTACCCAGGAGAAGAGGCGTCTATATTGTGGGCGGCTCTTTGCGGGACCGTCTTTTGGGCAGACCCCCCAAGGATGTCGATATCGCTGTTCATGGCGATCCGGAGCTGTTTGCCCGAGAACTGGCCACCCAATCGAACAGCCGTGTCATTGCTATGGGAAGTCAGACCCACCCATTGTTTCGTGTGGTCACCCAAAAGCACATTTTCGACATTTCCCCCCTGCAGGGCCTCACCATTGAAGAAGATCTGTCACATCGGGACTTTACGGTCAACGCACTGGCATATGAAACCTTATCGGCAAAAATCATCGATGTTGCGCATGGGCTTCGGGATATTGAAGAGAGACGGATACGGCAGGTTGCAAAAACCTGTTTTCAGGAAGATCCCCTGCGTCTCCTGCGAGCATTTCGAATTGCGGCCCAACTCGATTTCCAGATAGAGGCACAGACACTCGAAACAATCCGGGCTAAGGCCCATCTGATCTCAAAACCCGCTGCCGAACGGATACGATCGGAACTGTTCGGCATCCTCAAGGCACCGGGCACCCATGAATGGCTGCGGGAAATGGCCGATTCCAGGATTCTCTTTGAAATCCTGCCGGAAATGAAGGCCATGAAAGGCTGTCTTCAAAATGAGTATCACGCCTTTGATGTCTTTGAGCACACACTCCAAACAGTATATCACATGGAGGTATTGACAAACCGGGATCCAAATCACGATCCGGCGAATGGCCCAATGGTGGCATCCATGGACGGGTCCCTAAAAACCCGCTTGAAATTGGCAGCTTTGCTGCATGACGTGGGCAAGCCCCTGAGCCTGCAACGGGCCAAGGGCGGTCATGCCAGGTTTATGGGCCACGCATCCATCGGGGCCAGGATAGTTTCAGGCATTGGTGACAGGCTTCGATTTTCTCGCAATGAAATAGAATATACCGTAAAAATGGTTCAATATCATCTCAGACCACTGCTTCTATTTAACGCCAGGCGGGAAATGACCTTGTCACAAAGAGGTATCACCCGCTTCTTCATGAAAACACATGCCCTTACTAACGATGTACTCATGCTTTCCCTGGCCGACAAGCGGGCAAAACAAGCCTCCGCTAAACCTTCGGATTCCAAGTTTGAACAGTTTGTGATGGAATTGATTCACCAATATGACCTTGTTTTCTGCCCGTCCCTTGAAACCCCACCCCTCATATCCGGTCACGATCTGATCCATCACTTGCATCTGACACCCTCGCCATTGTTTAAACAGCTCCTTACGCGTACCAGAGAGCTTCAGATAGCCGGCCAGATCAGCACCCGCAAAGCGGCCCTTGAATTTGCAGCAGATGTAATCGCCGGCAACCTTCCCTTGACGCTTGACATTGGCAAGCGGTTTTTGTAGAAGCTATGGAACTGTTAAAGGTAGATTAGCTGTAGACTGTTTCGCTATTCCCGCGGCATGCGAAGCACTGCCCCACGGCAGAACCTACGGGGATTGCGCTCATTATTTCCGTTCAAACAAAGGAGAGGAGACATACATGAATATCTTGTTTTTCGGCCCAAACGGCAGTGGTAAAGGTACACAAGGCTCTATCGTCAAGGATAAATACCAGACCCCCCACATCGAATCGGGGGCTATTTTTCGTGAAAACATTTCCAATGGTACCGAGTTAGGTGCCCAAGCCAAAGCATACATCGACAAAGGCGATCTTGTTCCTGACGATATTACCATCCCCATGATTCTCGACCGCTTGCAACGAGATGACTGTAAAGATGGGTGGCTCCTGGACGGTTTTCCAAGAAACAAGAACCAGGCCATCAAGCTGGATGAAGCCCTCAAGGCCGCCGGCATGCGTCTCGATATTGTTGTTGAGATTCTGCTCGACCGTGAAATAGCCAAAAACAGAATTATGGGCCGCAGATTATGCATCAATGACAATAACCACCCCAATAACATCTTTATTGACGTCATCAAACCGGACGGCGACAAGTGCCGGGTCTGCGGTGGTGAACTAAAAACACGTGACGATGACCAGGATGAAGAAGCTATCAACAAGCGGCACAATATCTATTATGACACCGAGGTGGGCACCTTAGCATCCGCTTACTACTTCAGAGATCTTGCGGAACAGGAGAAAGGACTCAAATATATTACCTTGAATGGTGAACCGAGTGTCAAGGATGTCACCGAAGAGCTGCTTTCAAAATTATAGGTGGATTACCGACACAAACGGCCATTCGGTAAATCATTTTTTTGCTTGCAATTCGTTCTATAAGTTATTATAATTTTTTGTTTACTTAATCAACGATCGAGAATGCTGTAGCATATATCGTGGGAAAAGGGGGCGATGAAGTTTGAAGGCTATTGAAGTAAAGGTTTACGACAACGACCTTGAAAAAGCCATGCGGATCTTGAAGAAAAAAATTCAGAACGACGGACTTTTCAAACGGTTAAAAATTAAAAAAAGTTATGAAAAACCGAGTGAATACAGACGACGAAAACAGCGCGAAGCGCTGAGACGTCAACGGATAGCTGCGTCTAGACGCAGGTACCGATAAGCTTTTGCTCATTTTTTTTGCCCGGCAGCATTTCCAAAAACTGCCGGGTTTTTTTTTAATTTTTAGCGATTAAAAAATTTAAAATCTAAAACCACCATTTCATATAGAATCAAATAAATGAGCACCAAAAAAGATTACAACGACTGTCTGAATGCCATGTACAGCCTCAGAAGATTTGGCATCAAACTGGGGCTTTCAACCATCAGGCGCATATTAAAGGAGCTTGGAAATCCCCAAGACCATTTTGGTTGCATCCATGTGGCGGGCACGAACGGGAAGGGTTCCATTGCTTCGGGTATTGCTTCGATTTTGCAAGCCGCCGGATACCGGACCGGTTTGTATACCTCCCCTCATCTGGTAACATTCAATGAACGGATCAACATCAACGGCAGACCCATATCCAATACCCGGGTAGTAGCAGCCTACCAGGCCGTTAAAAGCGTCCATCATGGATCCCGAGAGCCGACTTTCTTTGAATTTGCCACCGCCATGGCTCTCTATGATTTTGGCCGGGAAGGGATTGACTGGGCCGTCATTGAAACCGGCATGGGCGGGCGACTCGATGCCACGAATATTGTCAGACCGGCTGTCAGCATCATTTCGAATCTGTCTCTCGAGCACCAGGATTACCTGGGCAACACCCTGGCTCAAATTGCCGCTGAAAAGGGAGGCATCATAAAAAAAGGCGTCCCTGTTGTCACAGGCGTCAGGCAACCAGTGGCGCTGTCTGTACTGAATGACATCGCTGCCAATAAATCAGCTCCTGTCTCACGACTGGGAAAAGACTTCCGGGTTCGCCGGAAGCCGGGGAACACCTTTACCTATTTCGGCTTGCAGAATAAATGGCCCGACATGAAAACTTGCCTTATGGGCCGGCACCAGGTTGACAATGCCGCCATTTCTCTGGCCGCATGTGAACTCCTGAGTCGATCCGGGGCTCCCATCTCCGAAGAGAACTGCCGACAAGGCCTCTTGAATCTTTCCTGGCCCGGAAGACTCGAAATTGTTTCCGAGTCTCCCAGGATCATTCTGGACGGTGCCCACAATCTGGTTGCCGCTAAGAACCTGGCGGCTTTCCTGGCACAGGAGACAGGCCAGCGTCCCATTACCATGGTCATCGGAATCCTTGACGACAAACCCTATAAGGCCATGTTATCTGCCCTTATTCCGGTCACGCAAAAGGTGATATTCACACGACCCAAAATTGATCGGGGACTTCCTCCGGAAACCCTGTTTGCTGAAGCCAGGCAATATGGAAAAGAAATGATGCTCCTGCCGGATGTCCAACAGGCTGTCCAACAGGCTATCAGCCAGGCGACACCCGATGACATTATCTGTATTGCCGGCTCCCTTTACGTGGTAGGCGAAGCCAGAGCGTCCCTTTCTGCTTGCCTTCCACCAAACCTTTGTACTTGACAGGAACATCCTCTTAACTTACGTATGCCACATGCGCCCGTAGCTCAGTGGATAGAGCGTCAGCCTCCGGAGCTGAAAGCCGCTGGTTCGATCCCAGCCGGGCGTACCATAATAAATACAGAAGGTTATGAATATACATAACCCTATTTTTATTTCATAAAATTGCCCTTGCCCCACCCTATGCACCACCCTCAAACCAAATTTTATTCATTTTAGCTTCCAAAATTATTTTTGAAAATTATTCAGAAAACCCGAAATCCGTATCCGGAAACCGGGATTTAGGTGTTATCGTCCCATTTTCTCTCATTTTATTTCATTGGCCTTATACACAGAGCTCGCTCACAAAATAATATTCTCTTATAAATGGTCGGATATATCTGTGAACTGCTAAACTTAACACTGCTCTGGGGGGATAAAATACCTGCAGATATCTATATTGGGCTACCCCAACATATAGAGGTTTGCTGATAGGCAGAAAATGTGTTTCACATTAAAGACGTTGTTACAAAGTCATTTGTTTTGAGAATCGCCAGCGATGATATAATCACCTGTATTTCGACAGAGTTCGAATTATGAAGATTTCATATGACAGTTAAATGTGCATTGAGTGGGTACATCCCA
>JAHEIB010000189.1 GCA_024639645.1 Deltaproteobacteria bacterium | reverse complement strand
CGCATTGCGGAAGAATTGGGCGAAGACATTGGACAATCGGTTGGATATAAAATTCGCTTCAAGGACAAGACAAATACCGCCACGTATATCAAGGTCATGACAGACGGAATTCTCCTGGCCGAGGCCCAGGGCGACCCTCATCTGAACATGTACGATACCATCATTGTTGACGAAGCCCATGAAAGAAGCCTCAATATCGACTTTGTACTGGGTATACTGAAAACCCTGCTCAACAAAAGAAATGACCTGAAGCTCATTATTACATCGGCAACCATCGATACCTTGAAATTCTCAAAGGCCTTTGACGATGCCCCCGTCATTGAAGTCTCAGGTAGAACCTACCCCGTAGAAATACGGTATCTATCCCCCAATGCAATAACGGAAGAAAACGGAGAACCCACCCATATCGATCTGGCAGTGAATGCCGCAGTAAACCTGATACATAAAAGCACCCGCGGTGATATTCTGATCTTTTTACCCACGGAACAAGATATCCGCGAGACCTGTGATATGCTTCTGGGTCGAAAGCTAAAGCATGTTAAAATAATGCCTTTATTTGCCAGGTTATCTGCATCCGACCAGCAAAGCGTGTTTAAGCGCTCCAAAAACAGAAAAATCATTGTTGCCACCAATATTGCCGAAACATCCATTACCATCCCCGGCATCCGGTATGTCGTCGATACCGGACTTGCCCGAATATCTCAGTATACACCCAGGTCACGCATTACAGCCCTCCCGGTGGTGCCCGTATCACAAAGCAGCGCAGACCAGAGGAAAGGACGCTGTGGCCGTGTGGAAAACGGTGTTTGTATCCGGCTTTTCTCCGAAGAAGATTATCGCCTCCGCCCCCTCTATACCAAACCGGAAATTCTAAGATCGAACCTGGCCGAAGTAATTCTCAGAATGCTTTTTCTCAAACTTGGAAACATAAACCGATTTCCATTTATCGATCCGCCCCAGGATAAAAGTATCCAGGATGGATTCAAGCTACTGCTAGAACTCGGCGCCATCAAGCGTCGTAAAAAGCATACCCAAACCGCATCCCGACAACAGATGGCTCCGGGTGTTCCCAAAAGAGCATCGGACACTTTATCACCTGAATATCAACTGACTCACATTGGTCGCATCATGGCAAAGATGCCCATCGATCCCCGGCTTTCCCGCATTATTGTCGAGGCCGATACACGAAAGTGTCTCCGTGAAATTTCCATCATTGCTGCAGCATTGAGTATTCAGGATCCAAGAGAAAGACCACTGGAAAAAGAAGTCGAGGCAGATGAAGCCCATGCGAGATTCAAAGATCCACAATCCGACTTTCTGACCCTTCTCAACATATGGCATACCTGCTGGAAACTTGTTCAAAACAACCGCCCTTTACAGTCATTGAAAAAATTCTGCAAAGCCGGTTTTATTTCCTTCAAGCGCATGCGGGAATGGCAGGATATTTATAATCAACTCTGTGCCATCCTCAAAGAGAACAGATTTCACTTAAACAAAAACAGAGGTCCAGTCACATCCATAACGGATGCGTCTTTCAATCAGCGCTATATCGATATTCACAAATCGATCCTTAGTGGGTTTCTATCCAATATCGCCCAAAAAAAAGAAAAGCATTATTTTAAGGCCGCCAAGAACAGGGAGGTCATGATCTTCCCGGGATCAGGACTCTTTGATAAACCCGGCCCATGGATCGTTGCAGCCGAGATGATAGAAACATCAAGACTGTTTGCCAGATCCTGTGCCAATATCGACAGCGGCTGGCTGGAAGAACTGGGCGCAGACCAATGCCGACACACCTACCTCAATGCCAGGTGGTCCCGCAAGCGAGGTGCCGTCATTGCAGATGAACAGGTCTCCCTTTACGGTCTCGTTATCGTACCCAAACGCAGGGTTCAGTATGGCCGTGTAAAGCCCGATGAAGCTGGTGATATTTTCATACGCCAGGCTTTGATCCCTGGCGAAATAGATCCCCATTTCTCATTTTTAACTCACAATTTGAAAATCGAAAGCATCGTCCAGGACATGGAAAGCCGCATACGCCGAAGGGATATCCGAGTGAACGATGAAGACCTCTTCTTATTTTACAGGAAACACCTCCCCCAAGTGTATGATGTCCGCACACTTAAAAAAATCATCCGTGAAAAAGGAAATGACCGCTTTCTAATGCTGAAGCAGGAAGACTTCATGCGTTATGAACCCGATCCTGACGAACTATCAGCTTTCCCGGAAGCCATCAAACTTGGAGAGCAATCATTCCGTCTCGAGTATCGGTTTGAAACAGGCAAAGAACATGATGGCGTGACCTTAAACGTTCCCGCCCCATTGACAGATGCAGTCGCACCTGAACAGACCGACTGGTTGATTCCAGGCCTGTTCAAGGAAAAAGTGGAAACCCTTATCAAAGGACTTCCCAAACAGTATCGAAAAAAACTGGTTCCGATTTCAGCCACACTTCAAACCATTGTCGATGAGATGCCCCGCTCAAACAGCCCGCTGGTGTCTGCACTCAGCAGATTTCTATTCGCCCGCAGCGGTGTCGATATTCCTGCCGCTGCCTGGCCAGTAGAATCCCTTCCTGACCATCTTAAAATGAGAATTGCCGTCACGGACTCCCAGAATAAAATTGTAATGGCCGGACGGGATATCGGGCATCTGAAAAAAAAGCTCGCCCAAAAATCAGCTCCTGATGGGCTGGTTTCGGCAAAAAATCAGTGGGAGAAAAAGGGCCTTGTGAAATGGAATTTTGGGGACATACCAGAATCTATTACCTTGACGGATAAGCACCATGCGCGATGGATCCTCTATCCGGGTCTCGAAATTCGTGACAAAGATCTCTGTCTGAGTCTTTTTACTGACAAAATAAAGAGCATAAGGTCACACAAAAAAGGTGTTGCGTTTCTTTTTACAAAAGTGCTTTCAAAGGAACTTAAATTTCTTAAGATTAATCTTCGTCTGCTACCGGTGTTTAAGAAGCCAGCCACCTATTTTGGCGGATGCAAATTCATTGAGCAGGAAATGTATCAATACGTTATCGATACACAGTTTCAGATAAACATACGAAAACAGGCGCAGTTTTTGTCCCTGGTGGAAAAAGTTAGAAATGAAGATATCCACCTCAAAGGTCAGAATTTGCTTGAAAAAACAACCCAGGTTCTGAATGCGGTGTATGAGGCCCGGACATCAATTCATCAGCTTGAAACGAACAATCTCAAGAACAACAATCTCGTTCAATTTCTTTCTGATTTAACAAATGATATGTCGCGTCTCGTTCCCCGTCACTTTATCAGAATCTATGACAATGAGCGTTTGACGCATATTGTCAGATATATAAAGGGCATGCAGATACGTGCCCAAAGGGCTGTCGTCAATTTTGAAAAAGATCGCATCAAAGAGAAGATCATATCCGGCTTTGTATCCAAACTGAATACCCTCATAGCAGATCTTTCCCCGGATGCCGGCCGGGAAAAACGAGAGGCCATCGAAGCTTTTTTCTGGCTTCTGGAAGAGTTTAAGGTATCCCTTTTTGCCCAGGAATTGAAAACAGCCACCCGTGTGTCCGAAAAAATATTAAAAACTGCCATTAAGGAGATTGAACGGATGGCGTGAAAGAACTTGAGGGTTTGAGGGTAGCTGAGGACTAGCGGCGGGTAGCAGCACCCCAGCTTCCAAGCATCCTGGCGTTCAATTATACGAGGGTAGCTGTCAGCAATAAGTAGTAACCCAACTTTCGGGTTTCACTATAGATCGCGCGAAATGGGTGATCCAATGGCGATTTGCGCTGTTTGAGCCAATTAGGGCACCTTGCATCAGCGCTTGACAATGAAGGATCCAATATAAATACAAGGTCATTTACTAGATAGACCTGTTTAACCATATGGCCGGCGCTGATGTTAGGAGCCCTTGCGGCGAGTTCGCAAAGCGCCAGGGGATTATTCATTTCGCGTTTCCTGAATCCCGAAAGTTGAGGTAGTAAGTGGTAAGCAGCTAACAGACGACAGCCTAAACCGCTATAAGACTCTTGAGTCGAAGAAATATGGCGTTATGTTTAAATATGTAGCATCAACACCCCGGTTCCAGGGTTTTATTCCAAGCTGAACATTTTTTAAGGCATGGCTGTCAACTTGACAGACCCTGTTTCTGTTCTATCTTATTTGCGTTTCAACGCAGAGATATGCCCATGAGAAATGGCTGTCTGTCTTTACGATAGCTTTTTTTCTGGATGGCACTCCCTGGCCTCATCATCTGCTATCTTTCAAAATCTATAATTGAAAAGTTTAAATCGGTATCACAACAATTGAAAGGAGATATGCAATGGAAGAAACATTCCAGAAAGTTTATGATCTTTTGATGTTATACGGTGTTAAAATCGTTGCCGCCATCGCCATATTCATCATTGGTCGATGGGTTGCAAAAGGGTTTCGATCGATCACCGAGCGTTTAATGGAAAAAAAGAACGTGGATCCCACCATTGCGGGGTTTGTGGGAAATCTGACCTATATGGCCCTGCTCATATTCGTCATCATCGCTGCCCTGGGCCAACTGGGAATCCAGACCACCTCCTTTATTGCCATCCTGGGCGCCGCCGGTCTTGCCATTGGTCTGGCTCTACAGGGCAGCCTGGCCAATTTTGCATCAGGTTTTCTGATGATCATCTTCAAGCCGTTTAAAGTGGGAGATTATGTAGAGGTGGCAGGTGTTGCTGGATCCGTTGAAGCGATTCAGATTTTTACCACCACATTGAAAACACCCGACAACAAAACCGTTATTGTCCCGAACGGCAGGGTCACCGGAGACAACATTGTCAACTGGACCATGAAAGGCACCCGCCGGGCCGACATGGTCTTTGGCATCGGTTATGACGATGATATCGACAAGGCCAAACAGATCATGGCCGATGTCCTCGGCAAGGACGACAGAATTTTGAAAGACCCTCCCACGCAGATCGCCGTTTCCGAACTGGCCGACAGCAGTGTCAATTTTGTTGTGCGCCCCTGGGTAAGCATCGAAAACTATTGGGGTGTTTATTTCGATGCCATGGAAAACATCAAGAAAGCATTTGATGAAGCCGGCATTTCCATCCCCTACCCCCAGCGGGATGTGCATATGTACGAACACAAATAATATCGCTGGGCGATATTATCATTCGCGACCTTTTCGCTCTTAAAAAAGGGTCATCTCCCTTAGAGATGACCCTTTTTTTTTATTGCCACCGTGTGGTGATCGATGGTATAATTTTTTTGCACTTATACCGCTTGTCATAATAATGTTCCGAAAATAGGACGGTGGTATAAGGAGTTATCAGAAAAACGGTCCTCAATCGGAACGTTTTTCTGACAACCCCTATAATCCAAAAGAAGGTAATGCTCAAGGTCAATGGATGATTCCCATACCCCGGAATACACGCCTTCTTTTTGCTTAACGTTCCAAAATTTTTATAAATATTAAAGGTAACCACAATGCAGACAACCGATCATCCCATTTCCCGAAGAGAATCCATCAAGAAAATACTGAAATTATCCGGCGGGATAGCCCTGGCTGGCAGCCCTGCCCTGCCCTTTCGGCTGTCCAGTTCCGTTCTGGCAGACACCGGGCAGGAATCGTTCATCATCGATGCCAGGGGACAGACACCTGGTTACGCCATCAGGGATCTGACACGCAAGACCTTCGATGCCGCCGGTGGCATCCAAAAATTCATATCCAAGGGAGATGTCGTCGTCATCAAGCCTAATATTTCCTGGGCACGGGCTCCCCAACTGGCCGCCACCACCCACCCTGAGGTATTGAAGTCCGTTATCGAACTGTGTCAGGGGGCCGGTGCCAAAAAGGTTCGGATCGCCGATCACACCATTCATGGCGCGAATCGATGCTTTGCAGTCACCGGAGCGGGATCGGTTGCCAAGAAAACCGGTGCAGACCTGGTGTTTCCTCGA
>JAHEIB010000188.1 GCA_024639645.1 Deltaproteobacteria bacterium | reverse complement strand
CCTGCATCAATCGTATGGCGCCTGCCAGGTTGGCAGGGCCTGCACCGACAAAAAGAACATCAAAAGATATCTGTTCACGTTCATTCGTCATTGATATCTACACCTCCTGAATAATTTAAGGCACCAGGATATTGAGGATCCTCGCAGCAAGCTAGCAGGAATGTTCTAGCGTGCGGCAGAACCTAGGGAAAATGCCCTCGCCGTTTCAGTTCAAATATTCGTTTTCTAGGGATTTGATCGTCGCTTCTAGTATTCTCTCACCATCCCCGAGCACCACTGTTAATTCTGGAATATGGTTCATAAAATAAAATTTTTCCAGGGTGTTATGAAATTAGAGTGTCTCCCCTTATACCAATTTAACAGGGTCTGGTCAATCAAACAAGACGACCTGTCCAGGGCTGCATTCGAGGCTCGAGGCTTTTTCTCTTTAGCGTGTTTTAATTATGTTGCGAAGCGCAATTTATTACGCTTGACAATCACCTGAAAGTCTTTTTTAAATAACGCCATGCAAAGAAAACACAGAACACACCCCCTCATGGATACCCTTTTGTCGAATCACAAAGCCGGAAAAATGTCCCGCAGGGAATTTCTCCGGTTTGCCGCCCTATTGGGACTGGCATCAACCACAGCTTCCTACCTTGCCCATTGGGCAGTCCCCGGCCAGGCAATGGGGGCTGTCTATGGCCAGAAATTGCGCATAGCAGGTCTGCTCCCGGAAACAGGTCATCCGGCTAAAAATCTTTCAATACCGGCAAGCCAGGTTTTCAGGCAGGTGGCCGAATATCTCACATACACAGATATAAACAATATCACCCATCCTTTTCTGTTGGACCGGTGGGTCGTAAGTGATGATCTCCAGACCTGGTCCCTGTATCTTAAAAAAAATATTTTCTTCAACAACGGTCAAGCATTCACCACGGATGATGTCATATTCTCTATTGAACAATGGCTGAGCCCGGTTATCAACTCTCCCATGAAATCGATACTTGGCGATTGTCTGGCGCCCTCCGGCATCGAGAAAATAGACTCCCATCAGATGGTGCTGTATCTTCGTCGCCCGGAATTGGAACTGCCTGAAAAGTTATTCCACCCTTCGGCCATAATCCTGAATCACCGGACATTTGAAGGGGACTTTATGCAAGCCCCTCATGGTACAGGGCCGTTCAGGATTGAAAAATTTGAAAAGAATATCCGCTGTCTTTTAAAAAGGAGATATGACTACTGGCAACCCGGTTTACCGTTTTTAAGCGAAATAGAATTTCTGGATCTTGGCCGGAATGTATCGTCACGGGTCTCGGCCTTGAAAAGCGGTACCGTCGACCTTATCGATCTCAGTGACACAGGAAGTTCAGATGCTTACGGCACCCTGAAAAACGACCGGAGTATTCGTTTGACATCTGTTCCCACAGCCCGGGCCAATGTGCTTCGCATGCGCGTAGACAGGGACCCCTGGTATGACAACCGTGTTCGCCAAGCGCTCAAGCTTTGCCAGCACCGGGATAAGATTCGTTATTTGGCACACAACGAACAGGGAGCAATTGGGAACGATTTTCAGGTATGCCCCACACATCCCGAATATTGTGAAAAGAAAACTATCAAGTTTGATCCACGCAGAGCAAAATCTTTACTGGAGGAAGCAGGCTATGGGAGCGGTCTGGACATTCATCTGACCATTGCAAAAGGAAAACCCGACATCAAGACCCAGGCCCTGGTCCTCCAAAGCGATGCCGCCCGAGCAGGGTTCAGAATTCATCTTCAGGAGGTGCCCGCTCACGAATATCACCGGAATCGAACCAAGTTCGATCTCGGTATCACCCCCTGGGCTCATTATCCTCTGGGTGTCACGGCCCTAACACTGGCCAGCGCGGTGGATGAGCAGGGAAGGCCTGGCCCTTGGAATGAAACCCGTTGGGCCAATGAAGATTTTTCTCAGCTATTGCGCCAGGCCGGCAACACTCTGAACGTCCTGGAACGCAAAGCGATTTTCTGTAAACTCGAAGAAATTCAAATGAACCAGGGCGCCGTAGGCATTCCATACTGGCAGAACAGCTATATTGCCTCACGAAAACGCGTACAGAATATTCAAGCCCATCCCAATGATTATCTTCTCCTCAACAAAGTCTGGCTTAAACCCGAAAAATAGAACCTAAACCGCGTTTTTCAAAAGGTTAAGAGTGATAAATTTTATCTGTCATCATTTCTCTATGCCTTGTTACGTTATAAGAATCCTGATCATAAAACCAAATCCTGATGGAAATACGGGTTTATATAATCCCAGATCATTTTACTTTGACACGCACCAGGGTCTCCGGTAATAAGATGCCTATCTTAAAAACATGCTTGCCCCAAAATGGAAAGGACGGGTCCATGAAAAAATATTTAACCTATCTTGAAGATATTGAATCATTTCTAATCTCCAAAAACCCTGATATGTTCGCGTTTCTTGAAGAAATCATTAAAATTCAAAGCGGAAGTTACAACAAGGCCGGCATTGATCGTACCGCAAGCACGATTGCCCATGCTTTCCAAACCCTCGACGTATCCACAGAAATCATCGAACAACGGCTGCAGGGAAACAACCTGGTCGTTCGTTCCAGCGCACAACCATCTGCTCCAAAGCAGGTATTACTTGTGGGGCATATGGATACTGTTTTTCCGGAAGACACCGATTTTAACTGGTATAAAGCAGATAATGACAAGTGCTACGGTCCGGGGGTGGTCGATATGAAAGGGGGGCTGGTCGTTGGTATCTACGCCCTCAAGGCTCTCGATACACTGGGTCTTCTGAAAAAAATTCCCATTACTTTTGTTTTCAACTCCGATGAGGAAATCGGTTCCAGAGGATCTGTAGAACTGATACAGAAGGAAGCCAATTCAAGTGTCTTTGCTATGGTACTGGAAGCTGGCGGTTTGGATAACGAGATCGTTACCGGCAGGAAAGGCAATCTCACTATTGAACTTCATATAGAAGGAAAGGCCGGCCATGCCGCCTTTGCAAGCAAAGATAAACCCAGTGCCATACTCGAAATGGCGCACAAGATTATTGAATTCGAGTCTCTCAATGATTTTAGCAAAGGGATTACCATCAATGTTGGGAAAATCGATGGCGGGATCGGTTCCAACACCATAGCGGAATTCTCCAACGCACAGGTGGATTTTCGATTCGTGGATCCGTCTGACTTAAAGGTGCTTGAAGAAAAGGTCTTCGAGATCGCTAATAGCGTTGTTGTCCCGGGCACCCAATGCCGCGTCGATGTTATCACCGGCAGGCCGCCCATGCAGCAGAGTCCAGGCAATCGCAAACTGTTTGAAATAACTGCCGACATAGCCAAGGGTATGCAATATCCCGTAAAAGAACAATTCAGATTCGGGGTTTCCGACGCAAACTTCATTGCCGATCTGAATGTACCGGTCATTGACGGCTTGGGACCAATTGGGGCGAGGGATCACAGCCGGGATGAATACATGATCAAAGACAGTCTCCTTCAGCGAACCATTCTCCTGACATGCAGTATTATCGAATGCTGGGATCGTTCCGACAGCTTTTAGCTGGTAGCCCATCGTCACCCTCTATCATTCTTACGCTGAAGTGGTGGTGCATGACCATAGAAACCAAAGGGTTGCCATCCTGGTTGATAATTTTTCCAAAAGAAAAATAGTGTAACCCTGAACGGAACCGGTGGTACGCACAAGGACTTGACGGGCCACCGTGATAAGCTGGCGGATAAACTTTCCATACCGGTATTGCTTCCGTTGCAGGATGGTCTGGAAGCGTTGATACCGGTTATCCAGAATTTTATGGAGAGCAAAGCATGAGCCATAATAACCTATTATCCAAAACGATACATAAAGAGGTGCTCTCTGCGGACAAACGCATACGGCCACACATCAGAAAAACCTATCTTGAATATTCACCCTATCTGAGCAGCAGAGTAGATGGCCAGGTGTATCTTAAACTCGAATGTTTGCAGCATACCGGGTCTTTCAAATACCGGGGAGCCCTGAACAAGTTTTTATCCCTGCCCCCTGAAGATCGTTTAAACCCTGTCATTACGGCATCTTCTGGAAATCACGGTACTGCCCTGGCATCCATCCTCCAGAAATTTAATGGCAAGGGCATTGTCTATTTGCCTGAAAACGCCTCACAGGCCAAGGTAAACATCCTCCGTCAATACGGTGTAGATCTTAAGTTCTTTGGAACCGACTGCATCATGAGCGAAACCCTGGCCAAGGAGACCGCTCTTAAGAAAAAACAGGTGTTCATTTCTCCCTACAATGACCTCCAGATCATGGGTGGTCAGGGAACCATTGCCCTGGAACTGTGCCAGCAGATCGATACCATGGATAAGGTCCTGGTCCCGGTGGGGGGTGGTGGCTTGATTTCCGGTATCGCAGGATACCTCAAAACAACGGATAAGAAGATCCAAATCATCGGTTGCCAGCCCGAAAACTCAGCTGTCATGTATGAATCCATCAAAGCCGGAAAAATCATCGAAATGGCATCCAAACCGACCGTTGCAGATGGCACCGCGGGTGGCATAGAACCGGGTTCCTTAACCTTTGATATTTGCCGAGAAGCTGTTGATGACTACCTTCTGGTCAGTGAAAGCGACATCAAGACAGCCGTTAAACATATGATCGAACAACATCAAATGCTCATTGAAGGCGCGGCAGCCCTTCCGGTTGCCTGCCTCTTAAAAGACAAGACCCGGTTTAAAAACAAACAGACCGTTTTGATCATCAGCGGGAAAAAAATTACATCTCAATTACTGAAGGAAATCTTGAATGAACACCCTTAAACAAGCAGCCCGGACCATTACCCTTGATGAAATCGAAAGCATATTGGAAAACATGCCCCTCTCCCACATCATCAAAAGCATCCAGGAAGGGTTTGTGGCTTATTCCAAAGGTAGCGTTGTGGTGCCGCCGGTGGGGGAAATGCTTTTTGAAAACCCACCTGGAGAAGCACATATCAAGTACGGGTATATCCTAGATGATGACGCCTATGTAATTAAAATCGCATCTGGTTTCTACCAAAACAGAGACCTCGGTCTTTCACCCAATGCAGGCCTCATGCTGATGTTCAGCCAGAAGACCGGACGACTCGAAACCATCCTGCTGGATGAAGGCTGTCTCACCAATGTGCGAACAGCCGCTGCAGGGGCTGTAGCAGCTCGCCAGCTCGCACCGGCAAAGGTTCATCGCATCGGCATCCTGGGGGCCGGGTATCAGGGAAAAATGCAGCTCGAATTTCTAAAACCGGTCGTGCCTTGTCAGGAAGTCATGGTGTGGGGGCTTGATCAGGAAGAACTCGATACATACGTAAATGTGATGGCACCCAAAGGCTATCACATTGAAACAACCCTGAAGACCGCCGATGTTGCCAGGGCCTGCAACCTCATTGTAACGGCAACCCCATCCAAGAAAGCACTCCTTGCGGCAGAGGATATAAAGCCCGGTACGCACATTACTGCCATGGGCTCGGATACCCCTGAAAAGATTGAACTGGATCCAGCCATTCTGCTGCACAAGGCCGACATCATTGTGGCCGACAGCATCGAGCAGAGCCATTCCCGCGGTGAGATATTTCAGGCGCGGCTAGGCGGAACCCTTGCAGAGAACAGGGTTGTGGAATTGGGCGACGTCATAACCGGGAAATCACCCGGGAGAACATTCGATGATCAGATCAGCGTGGCAGACCTGACAGGGGTGGCCATACAAGACATCCAGATATGTAAACTAATAGCAGGCGCTACAAGCGGTAAGCGGTAAGCTATAAGCTGCTTACAGCTTTCCACTCAAGAAAAAGGAGCATCCCATGAATTTTGAAACGTTTGAACTGGAAAGAATTCAATCCCTCTATGAAAATACGGTTCAATACAATTTAACCGAAAGCGGTATCCATCCCTACACACCCAAGGAGCTGCTCAGTGAGTCAGAAATAGAAA
>JAHEIB010000187.1 GCA_024639645.1 Deltaproteobacteria bacterium | reverse complement strand
CCATACCGAAAAATCCGCGGGGATCGTACCCTGGCATCTCCAGACCCTTGACATGCATGGCATATTTCTCCGACCCACGCCCCAGATCCTTTGATGCCGCCCGAACACCCTTGGCCAGCAGTGCACCGACCCCTTCTTTCCGGGCTATTTTTTCTATCAAAGGCTTGAGAACCTGCGCATTGCCAAATTTTATTTTCAGTCCGTCGGCTTCATCAGGTGAAAGCAAACCGTTTTCAAAGCACTCCATAGCCCAGGCAATGGACAGGCCTGCAGATATTGTATCAATACCAAACTTGTCACAAAGATCATGTGCTTCGAAGACTCTGGGCAGATCTGAAATACCGCAGTTCGTCGCAAGGGCGCCGACGCTCTGATGCTCGATCCGCTCGGTGGTAAAGTCAGCCCCATCCAGTTTGAATTTGGCGATGGAACCACATGCTACAGGGCAACCTGAACAGGATTCAAATCGCTGAAACCAGGGTCGCATGTTGTTGGCATTTATTTTTTCCACGTCGGGAAAGACAGTTTTCTGGAAATTAAAGCTGGGTTGACCCGCAGCTTCGTTGATGGGATCGAGCATGCCGGTGGTCCCAACATCTCGAAATAGACCCCGAACTTCGTTTTCTCGGATGGTTTTATGCAGAAAATAAACATCCTTGATACCTTGCTTGCCCGAGACGCCCATGTCAACGCTCCCGGTTCCCCGAACCGCAACGGCTTTCAGATTCATCCACCCCATGACCGCGCCCTGCCCTGCCCTGCCCACAACATGCTGTTCATTGCTTATGGTCGCATAGCCAACCTGGTTCTCACCGCCAAATCCAATAGAGGCTATTTCGAAACCAGGGCCCAGGTCTGCTTTCAGAACGTCTTCGGTCTGCTGGGTGGTCTTGCCCCACAAAGGGCCTGCATCACGGAGTTCAACCTTGTCGTCATCGATAACCAGATAGACCGGCCCAGCGCTTTTACCCTGAAACAGGACACCGTCATGACCGGCATACTTTAGATTGTTGGCCCAGTGCCCGCCGGCATACCCCACGGAAAGACCACCGGTCAAAGGCGACTTGGTGCCAACACCGTAACGCCCACTGGTGGGGATGAGAGTTCCGGCAGCAGGCCCGGTGATAAATAAAAGGCGATTATCCTGAGAATAAGGATCGGCTCCGGTCTTAATTTCATCGTAGAGAATCCTTGCGGCAAGACCCCGACCACCGATATATTTTTCCAGAATCGCTTCATCTAGACCGCGTCGCGCAATGCTTCCCGAGTTTAGGTCAACAACCAAGAGTTGTCCTTTATATCCTTTGTATTTCATTTTCATGCTCCTTTCCGTCTTGACTTAGAGGGTGATCGCTTCTTCAGGGCACCACTCAACACAGAGCGGTTCTCCGCCGCAAAGATCACAGATATGAATACGTTCGGACCGGCTGTTGTAAGCAACACCTTTTTGTGGGCAGGCATCGACACACAGCTCACACTGGGTACACTTTTCTTCATCACAAACGATAACCCCGTTACCAAGACTAAGGGCATCTTCCGGACAAGCCGTTATACATTTCTGTTCTTCCAAACCATCACATAGATTACATACCATGGCGTAAGGCGTGCCCCATCGGCCCTCCTCTCTACCGATGCGGATGGCCGCAACACCGGGATAGACCGAATGGGTAAGTCTGAAAGAGCAAACTTCCTCACAGAGTCGACAGTTGACGCATTTTTCACTTGAAAAATTCAGCATTTTAGCCTCCCTTGCTTCCTGTTTAAATTAGATCGCTTCCAGGGCTGCCCCCACACCGCTGCCGAGTTTAACCGGATAGCCCATGTCGTGGAGTGACTTTTCCACCATTGCCAACTGCATGGCCACATAGGCCGGGTTGGCTGTTGGTCCCATATGACCCAGTCTGAAAAGCTTTCCTTTAAGGTCGCGAAATCCACCGGAAATAGTTATCCGATACGTGTCATAGAGGTGCCGCCGCAATTTGACTTCATCAACACCGTCCGGCGCTTTGACCGCAGTGGCACAGGGCCCACAAATCTCTTCCGAGTCCGCCCAAAGTGAAAGCCCCATCCCCTTGACACCGGCACGAGCCATTCTGGCCGCTGCCTTGTGTCGAGCAATCATGTTTTCCAGACCTTCCTCGAACACCTGGTCCAGGGTATCATCAAGCGCAACGACTTCATTGGTAAACATGGTATACGGAAAACTACGTTTTTCTTTCTCACAAAGCCACTGCTCTTTGAAATCGAGCATGCTCATGTATGAATATCTTACGGGTTTGGATTTATTGCGCATCTTTTCCCAAGCATCTTCACTCACCGCCACCGGTGCAAGTCCTGGTGACGAGGCCAAGCATTTTTGCGGGCCGATACAACAGATGTCGACACCCCAGTCATCGACATTCACCTCTGTTCCACCGATGGATGAGACTGCGTCAACAATGGTTATTGCGCCGTATTTTTTGGCGATGGGGCAGAGCTCTTCGATAGGATTTACAGTTCCCGATGGTGTCTCACTGTGAACAACTGCCATAATCTTGATGTCGGGGTTTTCAGCGAATGCCTTCTCTACATCAGCTGGATCAATGGCCTTGTTGTAATCCGTCCTCACTTCAACTATCTGGCCGCCAAAGGCTTCAATGTACCAGGCGTATAAATGACCGTATATCCCGGACACCAAATTAAGACATTTATCACCGGGCTCGATGGTACAGAACGCCGCAGCTTCTAATCCCAGGAGCGCCTCACCCTGCATAATGATAACATCTCCAGAGGTCTTGAAAAAGCGTTGCAGTTTTCCTGTACAGGCGTCAAATATCTCCGCAAACTCGGGATCGTGATGGTAAAGAATTTGCTGGGACAGTGCCCGGAGTGTTCGGGCACTGCCCTGAACAGGTCCAGAACTCATGTTGAAAAGCGCATGTTCTCTCATGGGTTTTCCTCCTTTTCGGGTTTGTTTCACGTACAAGAAACCGTAACAGCGAGCGCATTCCCCGTGGGTTCTGCCGTGCGGCAGTGATTCGAATGCCCCGGGGTTAGCGAGCGAATCTAAATTAGATAGAATTTCTTTCGGTCTAAGAATCCTCGAAGCTTGCTGCGAGGTTCTTCAGCTTGTTCTGATGTTTCAACCGCCACACAGTACTTTTCCGGTTGTTACTATCTTATTTTTCCCCGCCTTTTTTTTGGCTTCAAAGGCTGAGAGTAGGGATCGTTGAACACCACAGAAAAAACTTGCGTGGTTCCGATATTTTCGTTCTTCCAGTAGTGAGGGTTTTTAGATTTGAAATGGATACAATCTCCAGCTTCAAGCACATGTTCTTCATCATTTATCGTGTAGGCGATCTTGCCTTTCATACAGAACTTGATTTCCTCTCCCTCGTGGATAAGGGGATCCTTTCCACTGTTACCGCCCTTTTCTATCGTCAGGATTGACGCTTCGAGACGAGCGTCCTCGATAGACGACCCTAAATCTTCGACCTTGAGACTGGAAGCTGGGATTGTCGTCGACCTTCGCTCGTCATGACGCACCAGGACAACTTTCTGGGGTTCGGATGCGGTCTCAAAAAATGAGGTAACATTTTGTTTGAGGCCACGAGCAATCTTCATTAAAACCGCGATGGACGGGACCATCTCGTTGGACTCAATTTTCTGGATTGTCGAGGGAGACGTGTCAGTTAACCTCGCAGCTTCCCGAATAGAAAGACCCAGTTCGATCCGGCGGTTTTTAATCCGATGGGCGATCCTGCTAACGTACTCTTCAACCATCATAATACAATACTCTCTTTCCCACATCCATGTAAGGAACGGTTCATTCTACTCTTGAACACTTACACGTTCCACATCCCTGAAAAAATCTTCTTCTTTTGCAGGCACGAGGATCGTTACTAGCCCGAAAACCATCAAACTGAGCAGTAGGGTCCAGAACCCAGAGTAAAGTCCCATTGGATTTTTATGAAAAATTAGATACACGGCCAGGATAGATCCCGACACAATACTTGCGATTGCCGCAGCAGTCCCAGCTTTTTTCCAAAACATACCCAGTATGGCTGCCGGAGCCAGAGTTACCAATCCGGGATAGGCCATGTCGATGAGTGAATTGAACAGAAGCTTTGGTGGATAAAAAGCCAGAACTGCCATTACTGCTATCAGCAAGACACTGATAACCCTCCCGATGGTGGCTTCTCTAGACGGGTCCATTTCTGGATTGAACGGTTTCCTGTAAAGATCTACCGTGAGGATGGAACTGAGAGCCAGCACAGCCGAATCAACGGTGGACATGGTCGCCGCGATAGCTCCGGTAAGCAGGGTAGCCGCCAGCCAAGAAGGCATGTTGCTGAACATGAGCTTCATGACTATTTTGGCCGGGATAATTTTTTCCCCTTCGGCGAACAGTTTCCCAATAATCGGGGCAGCGGCCACCGCCAGAAAAAAGGAAACAACAAACAAGATGATCGTGCTCCCTATAAAATAAGTCACGATGTTCTGCAGGCCTTTCTCGTTCTTGACGGCGTATATCCGTACCCAAAGTTGTGGCATCAAAGCAAACCCGAGGCCGATAACAAAAAGTTGAGACATATAAAGCTTTGTAGTGTAAATGGGTATGGGGCCGGGAGCCTTGAAAAGTGCCGGCCGTATCTGCTGTGCCTGCACAAAAGCAGCCGACCACTCGATGCTGGTGCTCAAATATAAAAAGGTGCCCACAACACAGGTCATAAGTATGATCACCTGGAAAGTGTCGGTATATTCTATGGCACGGAATCCGCCCAAAACAATGTAAACGGATAAAACCACCGATATAAGAATAACTGAGGCACCGTAGCTCATCAACCCGCCGGTAATGGTTTCCATAATGTAAGAAATCCCGACGATTTGCGTGGCCATAAAAAATATCATAAAACCAACGGTGTTCAATCCCACAATGATCCGGACAACCCGACCGTTTCCGTAGCGATGGGTCATCAGGTCCGCCGGTGTTACGTATTGATGTTGGTGCGCCAGTCGCCAGAACAGATACCCCACAGTGGGGACGAATACAGCCAGTAGAAACATCTCGCTGATCAGAAAGATATTAAAACCAATACCCAGGGCAAAATAAATACCCACGGCACCCATGAAGACAAGGGCGCTGAAAACCGTGGAAATATAGGACATGGGCCCTACAAAAGCACCACTGGTTCGATCTCCGATAAAATAATCTCCAGATTTCATTTTTGTTTTGGAACGAAAAACAACATAACCGACAACAAGACAGACCACCATGTAGGCAATGATTATTAAAATAGGGATGACTTTCAGAAACAATTTGTCCTCCTTTCCAGTGTATGGATAACTATTTTCAGATCAGATGCAGTTTCACACTGACAGTAGCATTATTACCGGCTGAACCGCTGTTTGGAAAATAGATATCCCAAGACCAAGGAAGCGATCATCAGTCCGAATGTGGTTACTACCGAACTTGGCAGCCATCCAAACCAAATAGAAGGGTTGCTCGGGTATATGAGAATTGCCAGCAGGTACATGACGATCCACACAATCAACCACGTGATCCACCATTGCCGTTTCTTCTTGATGAACGTAGCCACAGTTACCTCCTTTCGTCGCAGGTTGTTTCAAGCCATAGAAAAAGCGGAATTGCACTTTGCTTACACTTAATGTTAGGTACAAAATTATTTCGCGGTGAGAATGTCTTTCACCCAAGCGACATTCAGTTCCTCCAATCTTTCGTCCAGAGGAGCGCCCGTTTTGAGATCCCAGCCGCAGAGGGTGTAGAATTCATCCTTCATTGCCTCAAAATCCTCGATTCTCCCGTCCTGACTGGGCCCACGAGGGACACCATCAGACAACAGCCGATCAGGGAGCACATCGTCTTCACGCACCAGCCCTTCCCGGCAGTTAAAAGCCCTTTCGACCTGGCTAATCCTATCCCCGATGGTGTGCAGATCGCCTGGCTGGTAGTTG
>JAHEIB010000186.1 GCA_024639645.1 Deltaproteobacteria bacterium | reverse complement strand
GCAGACGACCGGAGTCAGGCAGCGCTTGTTGCGGCATGTGCCTTTGGTTTTTTTTCGCTTGCATTCGATGCCGTACATATTGGCGGTGGGGCCTCCGACATCGTGAATGTATCCTTTAAATCCAGGATGGCTGGTTAAAATCGACGCTTCCTTCAGAATGGACGCTTCGCTCCGATCCACAACCCTTTGCCCCTGATGTACGGATATGGCGCAGAAGTGACAGTCGCCATAACATCCTCTGTGAGTCGTGATTGCAAAACGGATGGTTTCAAGTGCCCGCACCGACCCCCATGCTGCATAATACGGATGGACGTCCCGTTCATATTCAAGCTCATGAATATGGTCCAGATCCTCGCTCGTTGGCGGAAACTGAGGAGGATTCTGGATCAGATACCGGCTGTCCTGTTTCTGGCAAAGACCTTTTCCGGTTATCGGGTCATTGTTTTTATAAAAAATTTTAAACATTTCAATGAACTTGGCGCTGTCCACCGCAACATCTACATGGGATGGGAGTTCTATGTAACCTTCTTTTTTTTCTGCGGCAATATAGCAGATTCCGCGGACATCCGTAACCGGTCGGCGGCGTCGGATGTTTTCTGTCAGTTCAAGCGTCGTTTTTTCCCCCATTCCATAGACCAGAATATCAGCCTTAGCGTCAAAAAGAATGGACCTCCGTATACTGTCGGACCCGTAATGATAATGGGAGATTCGTCTGAGGCTCGCTTCAATCCCGCCGATAACAATCGGTTTTGTCTTTTTGAAATATCGGCGAACAAGATTAGTATATGCGATAACCGCCATGTCCGGACGTCTGATATTTAGACCACCGCCGGTCAGATCATCTCGCTTTCGCCGTTTATTCGTCGCAGTATAATTGGATATCATGGAGTCCATGCATCCCGAAGTAATTCCCCAGAAAAGATTCGGCTCCCCCAGCCGCCCGATATCTTTTCCACTGTTGATATCGGGCTGCGCTATTATGCCTACCGTGTAACCGGCATCTATCAGTACCTTTCCAATGACCGCGACGCCGATAAACGGTGAATCCACATAGGTGTCTCCTGTAACCAGTATGACGTCCGGAGACTTCCAGCCAAGAGCATTCAGCTCATTTTTAGTTGTGGGAAGAAACATTAAGAGAAATCCAGGTCAATTCGTGTTTGTTGTGTGATAGATGGTGAAAGGTTATGTCATCTGAGCGTATCGGTACAGTTATTTGTTTCGGTATCAATAAAAAAGCAGCCGTCGTTATTAACCCGGCAATTAAAAAACGTCATTCCGGCCGAAGCGAAGCGGAGAGCCGGAATCCATAACTCATTGTATTTCCTGGATTCCCGCTTTCGCGGGAATGACATGAAGAAAAATATTGTTTGTGTATTTTATTGCCGGTTTAATAACTAGCGCCATCCACGATGTTACGATGAAACGATTGAGTGTCCAATTCAGAAATGAGATATTTTTTCTCTGAGCAAGGCCGCACAAGGGGTTGCGCCGAGACGTACACTTGGTACTTCGCAGGCGGAACCCCGCGGAGAACGCCGCTCAGAGAAAAAATAGCCATTTAAGGATGGACACTAACTATTTACAAGCGACCTAAAATAAGCAGGAACCTTTGCCTCAAAGGTCATTTTCTTTTTTGTATCGGGATGTAATATGGTTATGGAGGCCGCATGAAGTGCAAGTCTCTTAATACCCTTGTCTTTTTCCCCATACATTTTATCTCCAGCTACAGGAGAACCTTTTTCAGAAAAATGGACCCGGATCTGATTTTTCCTGCCTGTAAGCAGATCTATTTCAAGCAGGCTGTACTTTTTTGATTCTCTCAGAACTTTATACCCGGTCTTAGCAAGCTTACCTTTTTTAGGATCATCAACAGAATACATTTTATGCGCACGGTTTTCTGCAAGATATGAAATAATTACGCCCTCTTTCTTCGGTAACGTTCCATGAACAACGGCATAGTACTTTTTTTTAAATCCATGCCACTCTTCCTGAAGATACCGCTTGGCATTTTCATTTTTAGCAAAAACGATAACACCGGAAGAATCTCTATCCAAACGGTGCACGATAAATACCCGGTTTCTTGATTTCTGATTCCCTTTTCTTACGTACGTATTTAAAAGATAATAAGCTGTATTTTCTCTGACTTTCTCAGTACTCACTGTTAAAAGCCCACTCATTTTATCCACAACCAGAATATCATGATCTTCATAGAGAATAGAAAGCCCCCTGGGCTGATATCTTTTGGGGGGGCTTTTAAAGCTTTTCTGACTGTTTCGCATAATGTTTACCCTAAAGTTGCAAAAGTCGCGGGAGCTGCAAATCCATGGCGTCAAAGTTGCAGCTGTAAAGAGAAGGGGGTCCAACTAAATTGGAGAAGAACCTTTTTTAACGATCCCTTGGCTTTTGACGGGAAGAAGAACCGTAAAAAGGCTTCCCTTGCCAAACGTACTTTCTACACTGATAAAACCGCCGGTGGAATCCAGAAGCCCTTTTACGATGGGCAGCCCAAGACCGGTCCCGGTAATGTATCTTGTCTTATCGTCTTTGACCCGGTAAAATCTTTCAAAAATCTTGTCCAGGTATTTATCTGCAATTCCGAATCCATTATCCCTGACGCTGACACGGACATTGATTCCGGCCATATCGACGTTTACCTTTATTTCTCCGCCGTCCTGGGTGTAGTTTATGGCATTGGCGATCAGGTTTCCGAAGATACTTTCCAAGGCAATGGGATCTGCGGTGAGTACAGGAAGAGAATCTTCTGGAAGGTTCAGAGTAAGAGACTGGTTCTTTTTCTTTGCCGAGGTTTTAAGAAAATCTACTATATTTTCAAGAAGTTCTTCCAGCCGGACAGATTGGGGTTCCTGGCAAATAATCCCTTCTTCGATGCGGGACAGATCGAGCAGATCTCCAATAAGCGAGATTAGCCCCCGGGTCTTTTCCCTGGCACGGCCAAGTATGTGCTGGTCTTGTGCAAAGTCATCACCGACCATATCTTTGATTACCAGCGCCAGCTGTTCATGGATGGTCGAAAGCGGTGAGCGCAATTCATGGGAAACCTTTGCCACGAATTCCGATTTAAGTTGATCCAAAACCTTCATGGGGGTTATATCCACAATGTTTAGAACCGCTCCAAGACACTCTTTTCTCTCACCTAAAACCGGCTGCCCGCTGGCCAGAAAATGTTTCTCATCGGATAGAGAAAACTCATAATCAGGGATATCATCAAAGTCTACATGTTTCCCTTGGGATATTTCCATTACAAGATTACAGATTTCTTCGTCCGGCAGGTAGTCCTCTATGCGCCTGCCCGCGTTCAAATCAGGACTCAGACCGAGAAGTTGCCTGAAGGCCGGGTTCATTAAAACCACCCTTCCTTTGGGATCGGTAACCACCACACCGCTCGGAAAAGATTCGATAATGGTACGAATGCGGCTTTTTTCCGTATCCAGATCAGACAAGGTCCTTTGTCTTTTACGTTCCAGTTCTTCAGCCTCACGGGTGAGGCGAATTTTCTCCCAGGCACGACCGACAACGATTCGGAGCTGATCCGGATCAAAGGGTTTGGCGATAAAATCGTAGGCCCCCTGTTTCATGGCTTCTATGGCTGTTTCAACCGTAGCATATCCCGTAATAACGATGACTTGAATTTTCTTGTATTTGGCACTAATTCGCCTGAGAACCTCCAGACCGTCCATACCCGGCATTTTCAAATCGAGTAGTACAATGTCGACCTTTTCTTTTACCAGAACACTCAGCGCTTCATCTCCACGGGACGCCTTTAGAACCCGAAGACCGGCCCGGGTGAGAATTCGCTCGGAAGCATCCCGGATATCCCGTTCGTCATCCACGACCAATGCTGTTGCGTCAGGTGTTATCTCCACTTTAATCTCCTTCGAGGTCCTTGGCCGCAAGGGGAAGTTCAATTAGAAATTTAGTCCCCTCGTTCGGTTTGCTTTCAGCGCCAATATGACCGCCGTGATTTTCAACGATTCTGTAGGCCAGGCTGAGGCCCAGACCGGTCCCTTTTCCCTCTTCTTTGGTGGTGAAAAACGGTTCAAATATATGGGGAAGAATATCTTCAGGTATTCCTGGACCGGTATCGGATATCTCAATGCAGACCCGATCGGCATCGGAAAAGAGATAGCTCTTTATGGTTAGCTTCCCTTTCCCTTCCATGGCCTGTGCTGCATTGAGAATTATATTCATGAACAGATGATTCAGCTGCTGGATGTCGCCATAAACAGGAGGAAGGGAAGCATCCAGGTCTTTTACGATATCTATATTCTGGAACAGGGTCTGGCTTTCGAGGAGAAAGAGGGTCCGGGTAAGGGCCCGGTTGACATCATTGGGCCGCATTAAATGACGGGTCTGTCGGGTGAACTCCAGCAATTCCCTGACCGTGTCCCGGCATCTGTTGGCATCTTTCAGGATTCGGTCTAAATCTTCTTTTGCACCGTCCTCCAGGTCGTATTCTTCGATGATCAGCTTGGCAAACAGCGTAATCCCTCCCAAAGGGTTGTTTAACTGGTGCGCCACGCCTGCAGCCAGTTTGCCTAAAGAAGCCATTTTTTCAGACTGAAGAAGCTGAAGCTGAGTCTTTTCAAGTTCCTCTTTCATTCGGAGTTCTTCCCGCAGATCGTGAAAAAAACCGATGGTGGCCGCCTCCTGCCCATTTTCATAAACAATGGCTGCATTCAGCGAGATTGGAATAATTACACCATCTTTACTGATGACATCTACCTGATAAGATCTCAGTTTTCCCTTGCCGCCGTAGTCCTCGCTTCTGAGGTTCTGCATGACCTCAAATGCGTTTTTCCCGGGGTAAATCTCCCGGACATTCACGGTGTTGAGTGCTTCATCTATGGTATAGCCAAAAACCTTGGTGGCGGCTTCATTGAAAATAAGGATCTTTCCTTTTTTGTCCGAAGCGATAACGCCGTCGACAGCACTGAAAATTAGATTCCGCAAAAAAGCATTCGTACGTTGTAATTTCTCTTCAAGACCCCCTCGGGTGGGAATATCAAAATCCATGCTTACAAAAGCTTCGATATCATCTCCGGAATAGATCGGATACGCATAATAACACGGCATTTCATCCATATCCAATGTATCTTCCGGCTTGGGTATTAAAGTGGGTTTGCCATCTTTGACAGTCTCTTTTACCGCACAATTTTGACATGGAGAGGATCGATCATAGAACAGTTCATGGCAGCATTTCCCGATAATTTCAGCTTCGGTGATCCCATCGGGCCGGCAGTTTGCAGCCAGGATTTTGAATTCCGGCGAAACCACAATGAACCTTCGTTTGAAAGCGCCGATCGCCTTAAGCAAATAATCATTTTCGATATTTTTGTCCATGGCACGCCCCATAAAAATGGTGAGATCTTGAGCCGGTTCACTTCTTTGGAGAATGGAGATTCAAAAAACCATCCAAATTAATCAGTCAAATCGACGAGTTGAGTTTTATTCAATATACACGCAATCAACCATAACCTCCACCAGAAGTCAACCGCCTATTTTCAATTCATTCAGGGCCGCAAATTCATTTCTTCATCGGTCGAGCACCCCTGAAAATCTTCAGCTCCACCCGTAGAAATTCTAACGGCAGCGGATTTGACAACTAATTAAAATGCTACATTGTAGCATTATTGTCAACAGATAGATGTATTGAAAAACCCATCCTCTGCATTTTAAAACAATATGCATAACTAATTTTTTTATTAATTCAGCATGTTATTTGACCCAAGTCAATGCAAACACACAAACACAGTGGTATTTTAAGTAACCTAAATTGAGCGTTCCAAATAGTGACGGAGTAAAATAAAATCAATTGTTTTAGACCGGCAAACAGCAATTATAGCCTTATAGTTTCTCACCTGCCGGGTTGTTTAACATTTTTTAAAAAAGGTCACGATTTGAAACCCTCCGGGATTGCCGATTTTGCCGAATCTGCCGCGTTATGAGACATTTGCAGTAGCATA
>JAHEIB010000185.1 GCA_024639645.1 Deltaproteobacteria bacterium | reverse complement strand
ACATTATTTTATTTGAAATAACAGCCTCGCTTTAAAAACAAATTATTTGCCTGTGTGTTTTCTAAACGCAGGCAACTTAATACCACAATGTAATACATCAAAGGCGGGTCGTCGAGTCTGTAGGACAATCTTTTCGGTATACAGGGTCATTTTCTTCCGCTAAAGCTTTTTGCATTGAAGAACCTCGCAGCAATCTACGGGGAATGCGCTCGCTGTTTCGGTTCAAATTTTTGTTTCAGCATGGTGTGCCTATCTGGTTTACGAGGATCTGATTTACAGTGCTTGAATCAAGGCATTCTTTGGAGTATGGTTTAAGCTGTAAACCGTAAGCTGTAAGCTGCTTATGGCTTATCGCTCTATTCATACAGGCCGATGTAAATTTTTTGGCTCCCGGTTTATACGCATCATCAACGGATAAGGAGGGTTTTACAATGCCCTGCATCGTTCAAAAGTATGGCGGCAGCAGTGTCGCCGATATCGACAAATTAAGGCAAATTGCCCGGCTCATCGCCAACGTCAAACAGCAGCAGATCCAGGTTGCCGTAGTGGTTTCGGCCATGGGGAAAACCACCGACAATCTTCTGTCCATGGCGCGGGAATTTTCCCCCAAGCCACCCAGACGCGAAATGGATATGCTCCTTTCCACAGGCGAACGCATCACCATGGCTCTGCTTTGCATGGCTTTGAATGAAATGGGTATTGGTGCCGTCTCCCTCACCGGCTCACAAGCCGGTATCATCACCAACGACCGGCACAACGATGCCCAGGTCATCGAGGTCCGGCCCTTCCGTGTACAAGATGAAATGGCCAAGGGGAAAGTGGTCATCATCGGTGGATTTCAGGGCGTCAGTTATAGAAGGGATATCACCACCCTCGGTCGCGGCGGATCAGACACCTCTGCTGTTGCATTGGCTGCCGCGTTGGATGCAGAACGCTGTGAAATCTATTCGGATGTCGATGGGGTCTATTCGGCTGATCCGGCAGTCGTGGCCAACGCCCGGCACCTGCCTGAAATTTCCTATCCGGAAATGCAGGAAATGAGCACTGCCGGTGCCAAAGTACTCAATGCACATGCCGTACAGTTTGCCAAAGAAAAAAATATCGCCCTATATGCCCGGAGCACATTTCAACCCGGCCGAGAAACCATCATACGAAAAATGTCTACCGGCAAACTCCTGGGCGTCCAAGCGGTTGTAAGGGAAGAACAGATAGAACGCATCCGGTTATCCGGTCAGGATGTACGCCAGCATTTCCAGCAGGCAGTCTCCTATCTAGAATCCGAACAGGTGCCGGTCAAGGAAGTCAGCCTTACCCATGTTGCCGAAAACGGAGGTCTTTCCCGGGCAAGTTTTGTGGTACCTGCCAGTCAGATATACGATTGGAAAGACATCAAAACCGGTCTGCAAAACAAATTCGGTCATAACCTGGCATTTGATACGGATCTTTCAGCGGTATCCTTGATCGGGGAAGGTCTGAATCGGAACAACCAGACATTACTGAAAACCCTGGCGCTTCTGGCAGAAAACAGCATCACTGCCCATGCCGTCACCACCACTTCATTTCGGATTTCGCTCCTGGTCCCCAGGGGACTCGTGGATCAAAGTGTCCAACTCTGTCATGATTGCTGGATCACCTCCCAAAGCGTTGATCCAAATGAAAGGTTCGAGGCTTCGAGGGGTCAAGGGGTCGAGTGAGATGTTTTAAGGCTGCAATTAGTTAACGTTTTGTTTATGCCGTTTGTCATAAAAATATTCCGGAAATAGAATAGCGGCATAAGGGGTTGCATGAGAAAAACGGTTCTCAATTGGAACGTTTTTCTGACAACCCTGTATGTTTCAGTCTGTTCTCCCAAATAAAATTGGGAGAAGAACCGAAAAAGGAAGAATATTATGCGCACCAGCTACGACTGTATCATCATCGGCGCAGGAATATCCGGAGCGGCCATCGCCTATGAACTGTCCAAAAAAGGATACCAGACCCTTAACCTAGACCAGCTAACCGCTGCCGGCCTCGGTTCCACCAGCAACACGTGTGCCATTATCCGGACCCATTATTCCACTCTGGAAGGCACCGCCATCGCCTATGACAGCTGGTTCGACTGGGATAGATGGGACGCGTATATCGGTATTTCAGATGAGAAAGGCTATGCCAGATTCAATCAGACCGGTTTGATCAACATCTACCACCAACGCAAAATTCCCGAAAAGCACATGAAATTTCATGATGCATTGGGGATACCGTATGAGATATGGAACCGTGAAAAACTACTCAATCGGATGCCGCATTTCGTGGATGATTCATTTTATCCACCGAGACGCCCCGAAGACCCCCGCTTCCATGATCTGCCCGAAAAAAAAATCGACGACACCATTCTCTACTACCCCAACGACGGCTATATCAATGACCCTGTATTGTCGGTGCACAATATCCAGCGGGCGGCTGAGGCGCATGGGGCCGTCTTTCTCTTCAACGCAAAAGTGGTATCGATCCGTTCCGACGAGAATGGTGTCATGGGTGTAAATCTGAAAGATGGCAGCAGAATCGATGCCCCGATACTTGTCAATGCCGCCGGACCCCATTCGGCTGGAATCAACCAGATGGCCGGTGTTGCACACAAAATGAACATCAAAACCCGGCCACTGCGTCATGAAGTGCATTTTGTCCCCTCACCGGAAACATTCAGCTATGACAGGAAAGGTATGGTTGTTGGCGATGGTGATTTGGGTGGGTATCATCGCCCTGAAACAGGCAACCTGGTCCTGGTGGGCAGCGAAGATCCGGCCTGTGACGAAAAAGACTGGGTGGATGACCCGGACCAATTCAACAGGGATGTTACCCTGGCGCAATACCAAGCCCAGACCTATCGTCTGGCCAAGCGCATACCAGAGCTCCGGATTCCAAACAAGCCCAAGGGAATTGCCGATCTCTATGACGTCAGCGATGACTGGATTCCCATTTATGATCGATCCGATCTAAAAGGGTTTTATCTTGCCATCGGTACGAGCGGCAATCAATACAAAAACGGACCGGCCATTGGACGCCTCATGGCGGAATTGATCCATGCCTCTGAAAATGGCCATGATCACGATGCAGAGCCGTTGCAAATACGATTGCGCCATGTGGATATAGCCCTGAACATGGGTATTTTTTCCCGAAACCGGGAGATCATCCAGGGTAGCACTTTTTCGGTGCTGGGATAGAAAAATAGGGTTCAAGGGTCCAAGGGTGGCTGACGGCTACCAGCGGACAGCAGCATCCCAGCATACAAGGGTCTGAGGGGAATACAAGGGGCCGAGGGTGGCTGACGGCTATCAGCTATGAGCAGCGACAAATGAGGCGCGTAGCGCAAATGTTGTCAGAAGACATATGACGCACGAAGTGCAAATGACAGCCGATAGTTTATGGTCTTTTTCGCGGTTTCGTTATTTCGTGTTTTCGTGATAAAAGATCTTTTTCTTTTTCAAGTTATCCAGTTCGGAATTAGGGATTTTAAGTCATCGGTTCTGTTCAATCCTTTTCCGGCTTCCTGTTTCGAGCCATCTCCAGATACCGTTGAGCCTCTGTGGGGTAACCCTGGCGCTTGTAAATATCACTGATCCTGCCAAAATATAGACCCTGGTTTTCAGGGTTCTCCCGGCAAAGAGAAAAATAGGTATCCAGAAGCCCGCTTGAAATATCGCCTGCTTCGTATTTTAGCTCCGCATATCGCTGTCTGACAAAAGGATTTGCCTGTCTGTGGCAACTCTTACAACCGGCCATTACTTCCTGGTAGGTTGCCAAGGCTTCTTTTTTCCTGTCTATGGCCTCGTAAGTGCCTGCAAGGGCTACGGCGATCTGTTCGTCCCATCCAAGGTATTCGATACTTTTGAGATAAAAAGAAACAGCTTCCGCCTGTTTCCCGGACCGGAACAGGGTTTCACCCATCAACAGCAGGATGGGTATGGTTGTTTTGAGTGTGTCAGGACAGGCCTGCAGCAACGTATCCGCGAGAACATACGCTTCGGATTCCCAATAAATCTCGCAGAGCGCTTCATATGCCCGGAGAGATTCCGGGTATGCTTTGATAAAAACTTCCAGAAGGTCCCTGGCCCCGTGGACATCTCCCAGATTCAGATAGACCGTTGCAAGTTCAAGGTGGACATATGTGATGCTGTCCCCCTGTTCATCCAAGGCCTTTTTTAACAGGTTTGCGGCAGGTGCAAATGCCCCTTTGTTCAACGCAATATACCCGGATTGAAAATTCTTGCCCAGACCCGTGTAGACATCCTGAACATCATCCGGCAGGGTACTGCAGAGAATCAGAAAATATGCCTCGTCATCATTCAGGTCAAAGACCTCATCATGGGTCCCTTCTGCTCCTTGAATGCTCAATTCCACGGGGATGTCCGGCGTTGCATCCGTCACCAACGCATCCAGATCCAGGATTAACTGTGGATCACGGGTCAATTCCCGCGCCAGATCCAGCAGCTCCCCGGCTTCTTCAAAACATCTAGCCTCCAACAGTTCCTCAGCAGAAACCTTGTGCTGCAGGGCTAGTGACTCACGGGCATTCCGGTTTTTCGTCTCGATTCTATGCCTGTGTTCCGACACATCCGGCAGAGCAGACTTTTCCAGGCGTGATAATGCTTCTTCATATTGCAGTTTCGCCAAGCCCAGATCGTTGGACCTTACCAGCTGGTCACCCTTTTCTTCGAAAACATCAAATGATTTTGGGGTAAAAAAATTTAGAAATCCCATAAAACTCCCTGCGGTAGCTAGCATGCAGCTCATTACTCTCGTAGCATGAAAATTTGTCAGAATAACGTTCCGAAACTGCTTTGGCAAATAACGTCAAACAACCGCTATAGTCAGCGGTAACGTTTTAGCGATAAGCCGTAAGCTGTTTAACACTTAGCGCTTACAGCCTAGAGCCTCTGCTTTATCACCTCCAGCACATACGGATAAATGATATCCAGAATACGGCGATATCCCTCAGGATTCGGGTGTATTTGGTCTGAAAGATTGTACCTTGCATCGCCGGCTACGCTTTCCAGAAAAAACGGTATCAGTGGAATATTGTGCTTTTTGGCAATTCTTGGATAGACCTTTGCAAAACGGGCAGTGTGGGCGGGCCCGAGGTTGGGTGGTATTTTCATCCCGGCCAGAAGAATGCCGATACCACTGGTCTTGATGGTTGTGATAATCTCATCCAGGTTTTTTTCGAGCACCTTCGGATCGACACCCCTCAGACCGTCATTGGCACCGGTTTCCAGGATAAGAATGTCTGGTTTGAGGGACCGGATAACCCATTGAATACGTGACAGTGTTCCACTGCTGGTTTCACCGCTAACACCCGCATTGATAACCTTGAAAAAGTAACCATCCAAAAGGAGGCGTTTTTCAAGTAGGGCCGGATATGCCTCGGTCTCATCCACACCATAACCGGCCGTCAGACTGTCTCCAACGGCCACGATGGTGCCCATGCTCACGCCTTCATTCGCCTGCAATTCAGACCGGCTCTCTGTGGAGGGCGTTTCATCGCTGCAGGCAACCATACCCAGAAGAACGAACAGGAACACCATGACCCGTATCAGAAAATTCCTGGCCTCCATGTCTCTGGCGACCGGGCCCTTCTTTATAAAAGATAAGGCTGGATTATGCATCGGGCTGCTCCCTCAGATAGGTAATCGGTTTTTTTTCGAGTATCGATCTTGCCGAAAGAATCCCGACCCCATTGACAAGTATAACCGCGGCAGCAATCATCAATATGCAGGAAAATAAAAACATCTGAAAGTCGACTTCCAAAAGATATCTGCATATCAGATAGGTATCCACTTGTGAAATAATAAAGGCCAGCAGACTGCTGGTAAACCCTATCAACAGATTTTCAAGTGCGAATACCTTTACCACAAACGACTTCTTTGCTCCAAGGATCTTGTAATAAACTGATTCGGTAATCCGTTCCGCCCTGGTGGCAAAAACTGCGCTGGTAAGTATCAGAATACCGGCTAACAT
>JAHEIB010000184.1 GCA_024639645.1 Deltaproteobacteria bacterium | reverse complement strand
TTAAGATCGGCGTCACCCAGATTGTTTCCCATCCCGCTCTGGATGCGGATCAGAAGGGTTTTGAAAAGGCGCTTAAAGATGCGGGTTTGGATGTCCAGTACGACTATCAGAATGCTCAGGGCGATATGTCCAACGCCCAGGCTATTGCAAGAAAGTTCAAGGGCGATGACCTCGACCTGGTTCACAGCATCGCCACGCCCACTTCACAGGCAATCGTCAAGGTTATTACCAAAACACCGGTTGTGTACTCTTCGGTAACTGACCCTGTCGATGCCGGGCTTGTAAAAACCATGGATGCCGCCAGTGGCAACGTGACCGGAGTCTCCGATGCCTGGCCCTATGATCGCCAGGTCAAACTTCATCACGAAATGGTCCCCTCGGCCAAAAAATGGGGTACGATCTATAATGCCGGAGACGCCAATTCGATTAAGAGTATTGAATGGGCACGGGCGGCAATGAAAAAATACGGACTCGAGTTCATCGAAGTAACCGTGTCCACGTCGGCCGAGGTTCATATGGCGGCCCAATCTCTGGCCGACCGGGTAGATGCGTTCTTTATTGTCTCGGACAATGCCGTGGTTTCAGCCTTTGAATCCCTCGTGAAAGTCTGTAACGACAAGAATAAACCCCTATTCGGCGGTGGCACGGAATCCGTGCCGCGTGGTGCCATTGCGGCTCTTGGATTCGATTATTTCGAGGTAGGGTACACTGCCGGTCAAAAAGCGGTTCAAATTCTAAAAGACGGAAAAAGTCCCGGAGATATTCCATCCAGTCTGACCCAAAACCTGAAACTTGTCCTGAACCTTAAAGCGGTCGAGGCCCAGGGTGTCAAACTTGATGAAAAATACGTCAAAATGGCTGAAGAAGTCATCAAATAGCGCTCTCATAAAACACAAGCCGTGTCCTGTAACCTGTAATGCATCTTTATTATATGCCGGACGCGGCTTTATCATTACAAATCAGCGATCACCAGCAGAGCGTGGCCTGGCCCCTTCCAGGGGTCTTCCTCCTGCTCTCTTTTCTGCTGGTGGTCGCTGATTAAGGGATCGCCATGCTCTATATTATTCCCATATCTCTGGAACAGGGGCTGGCTTATGCCCTCGTGGCCCTCGGTATCGCGCTGACATTTCGCATATTGGCCTTCCCTGATCTCACGGTTGACGGTAGCTTTCCGCTGGGCGGAGCAGTGGCGGCCAGGTTGATTTTTGACGGGGTCGATCCGGTGACGTCAACTCTGATAGCCATGTCCGCCGGTTTTATTGCAGGATGTCTGACGGGAATATTTGCCACTAAATTTAAAATCAACTCCCTGCTGGCCGGAATCCTGATGATGACCATATTGTATTCAGTCAACCTTCGCATCATGGGCCGCGCCAACATTCCATTGCTAAACAGATCCACCCTGTTCACCACGATCGAAACATGGGATATATCGCGTGACATACCCGTCATCATTTTCTTTTTGGTTGTGGCTGCTCTGTGCAAGATCCTTATTGATGTCTTCCTCCACACCGAGTACGGCCTGGCACTCAGGGCCACCGGGGACAATGAACAGATGATTCGTTCCCTGGGGGTCAACACAGATACGGCCACTATTTTCGGGCTTGGGCTGTCAAATACCATGGTAGCCCTGGCTGGCGCCCTGATCGCCCAGGATCAGGGTTTTTCCGACGTGGGTATGGGTATCGGTATGATTGTTGCCGGCTTGGCATCAATCATCATTGGAGAAGCATTATTCAAGCCGACCACGGTTGTAAGGCTCACATTTGCCGCAGTTATCGGTTCAGTTGTTTATCGATTTATTATTGCCCTTGGTATGCGTCTGGGACTCGCTCCCACGGATCTCAAAATGGCGACCGGGCTTATGGTGGTGATCGCACTGGCGATTCCGGCAATACGCGGTAAACGAGAAAAGAAATTAAAGCTGAGAGGAGTCTGAATCTTGGCCGATAACATGCTGACCCTAAAAAAAATCACAAAAATTTTCAACCAGGGCACCCAGGACGAAAAGCGGGCGCTGGACAACTTTAGTTTAGAAGTCGCCAAAAGTGATTTCATCACCATCATCGGCTCCAACGGTGCGGGTAAAACCACCCTCCTGAACGCCATTGCCGGAACAATTGCACCTGACGAAGGGCAACTCATTGTACACGGCCAAGACGTAACTCGATGGCCTGATTTTAAAATGGCTAGGCATATCTCTCGGGTATTTCAAAGCCCCACAATGGGGACGGCTGGTGAAATGACCATAGAAGAAAACCTTTGTATGGCCGAACTGAGGGGTAAAAAACGGGGCCTTAAGTGGGGGGTCACCGGCAACAGACGCACCCGATACAAGGAAATACTCAAAGTCCTTGATCTCGGTCTGGAAGATAGGCTGAAACAATCCGTCGGAATGCTGTCCGGGGGACAGCGTCAATCTCTGACACTTCTCATGACAACCCTGGCCCTGCCCAGGGTTCTTCTCCTCGATGAGCACACCGCTGCCTTGGATCCACGAACTGCTGCCAAGGTAATGGACTTAACCGATTCCATGGTGCGGGAAAACAAACTGACCACCCTGATGGTCACCCACAACATGAATCAGGCACTCAAATACGGCAACAGAATGGTCATGCTCCATCAGGGCAAGGTCCAGCTCGACATTCAAGGTGAAGAAAAGAAAAAAATGACCGTGGCGGAGATTATTGCCGAGTTTGGACAAACCCTCAAGGACGAAACACTGCTGTCAGCCTAAGCGCAATTAAAATGGGAATTTCCCGGAGCTTTTTGAGGTAATTTCCGCCCCTATCGTTACGTTTCTCTAACGACATCCATCCTTTCATCGGTCTTCTGCTGACCTACCTCCTTGGATCTCCGTCCTCTGCCTTCTGCATTCCGTTATCTGAATTCTGACCTCTGCCTTCTGTCATCTGTCATTCATAGGCAATCACACGAACCACACCAATGCTGCCGCTTTCATCTTCCGTGCAAGCGTCACTGACGGAAATGACCTTTTGAACCTTGTTTTCTTCGATGAATTTGTTGACCATCGCATCCAGCGCTTCCAGTTCCTTGCGGGCATGGAATATCTTTAACGGGCTGGCAAATGTTTTGACTTTTATCATGATATTGACTCCTTTCTGAGTAATATAGGTCCGATAGGACGTATAGGTCCGATTATAGGTCTAATAAGACCTATAGGTCCTATAGGTCTTATTAGACCGATATAAGTCCTATAGGTATCAGAGACAGCGAGAAGCTTATTATAAATAATCAATCGGTTCAAGCCCTTTTCGTCTTCGCAAGGCTTCCAAGAGACCCACTGTTCCAGTCATCATATTGTCTCCCCAGGGAGCCCCGAATGAAATCTGCAATTTCGATGGTTCCACCAGTCGTCGTTTGGGTCCGGTGGCAATGGTAACCTCTACGGTCTGATAGTCTATGGCCTTGCGCAGATAGGCCCCATGACCTCCTTCTTGCAGCACGCGATCATGCGCCAGTTTCCCATCGCACAATTCCATAATCAAATCCTCGAGGCGTTCAAGGGTGATGTCCTGGGTGTGGTATTCAAAAAAACCGGCAATTTCATCATCTATCATGGCGGCCCCGACCGTGTGTGAAGTGGCCACGTCCAGAATCACGATTCGATCCCGCTCGCGAGCAAGGAGGTCCATGGAACCACCCAGAATGGCCGCCATGCCGCTGTCCATGACATAGATCTCCTCCGTGGCAAGGGCGCCGGCACTTATGGCGATAGATCTCAGGCGATTCATCACAACGGGCACCTCATCACTTCTATAAAGCAACACATGGGGCTGCGGATTTTCCTTGAGGCGATCTTTGAACATGTTATGGCGAAAATCCAGATGTGATACACCCGCCGGCGCTACACCATGATCCTGGGCACAAATCACCACAGCATCAAAAGAAAATGGTACGCCAAATCCCTCAACTATCTGTCGCAGTCGTACGGGGTCGAAGTCGGCCAGCACCAGCGAAGAATATTTGTTATTCCCACATAAAGTCCCTGCTTTTTCATCATCAACGATATTGATTCCCCAGGAACGAACCGTTTCCAGATTGTGGTGCAGCGTGGCGGCGGCCGATACGGACATGACGACCTCAGCTTCCTTAGCGCGCTGCTTTAGAATTTGTGTAATCGGTCCGCCGCCCATTTCAGAGCCTGTAATCACCAGATCTCCGGGCAATTGCGCCGCTTTTTCAGCCATATATCTCACAGGGGACTTCACCACCGCTTTGTAATGAAGGTCGGTTTGAGTGTCATACCAGAGCACATCCATGGTACCGGCCCCGATATCCACCATTAAATATCGACTCATGAAATACTCCTTAACCTCGGGTTTATCATGTTTGTTTTGATTTACGAAATTACTTATAACATCCTGATTTAGATTAATAAACGAATTCCTAAAGTGATCTAAAATGCCTAAAGTTTATGATCTGCCTGATTCTTTCAACCCAGAACGCTGAACCCTGAACGTTGAACCTATAGTGGTGATTCTTTTTTTCGGACAAAGCACATGAACACAATGGCAGCCACGGCCATCAGCATATTAAGGAAAAATGCATGTTGATACACACCGGTGGCATCCCTCAGCATCCCTGTAATCCAGTGGGTTAAAATCGCGCCCAGTCCGTAAAAAGGCGTCCAGGCGCCGATCACGGTTGCCATGATTTCACGTGGAAAATAATCCCCCGCACATGCCCCGTAAATCGGAAATGTAGGTCCGTAAATAAAAGCCATGCATCCAATGGAAAGGCACAGCAGATCCCACGATTCGCCCACCAGCAGAATGGATGCCAGGCAAACCGCAATAATGGTATTGGAAATAATGATAGTCCTTTTCCGGCCCAGATAATCGGACAACGGTAAGACGGTCAACACCCCAATAATCTGACAAATTCCGTGAATGGTTGCCAAAAAACTGGCCTTATCCAAGGGCAGATTCAACTGATATTTAGCGTAGTCCACCATATAGGTTGTAATACTATAAAGACTGAAAGCTACGGCAAAATAAGAAAAACCGATCAACCAGAAACGGCTGTCCTTAATCAAGGTCCTCATCGGAAATCCTTTAAGAGGCACTTTATCAGCATTATTGCGATCGATGGAATCTCGAGCCTCACCCCACGGCCTGACGCCGAATTGAATGGGGTCGCTTCTCAGGAATATGCCGTTCACCGCCACCATGGCAAGCGCCAGTCCTCCAAGAAAAAACCAGGCATAGCGCCAGCTGAAGTGGGTAACAACCCAGGGAAAGACGGCTCCCATGGCTGCAAATCCCAAGCCATAACCGGTGGCAAGAATCCCCAGGGCAAACCCACGGCGATGAAATGCAAACCAGCGTTGCACCAGAGTAATCACCGGTCCCCAAAGGCCGGCAGCACCCAGGCCGACAACGGCGTATATAATGCACGCAGACCAGAGAGCATCGACAGTGCCCATCAAAAAAACGGCAACCCCCAAAATCAGCAGACAGAGGGTTATAACCCGCCGAGCACCGACTCGATCAGTCAAATATCCGGTAAACGGAGAAAAAGTGATGTAGGTTAACAGATAGGAATTATATATTGATCCCCCGGCGGTCCTGCCAAAGCCCAAAGTACGGATCATCTCCGGCAACACAACGCCATAGCCGAGCCGAACCGAATAGTTGACAAAGAGATCCACAAAACAGATTGCCAGAATCAGCCATGCCCAGTGAAATTTTTGCTTCGCTTCCAACCGCTATTCCTCGTTCAGCTTCCTTTCGTTAGGCGAAATCCCTTGGCAACCTGCCAAAATAAGGGCTCACGCGTTTGAAACACTTTCACCTTATCCTGGCCGACAGGGATGGCTTCAGCTGTTGGAATCGCAGCCGCCGCTTTGCTTAAGGTGATGGTGTCCGGGTTCGGCGGTAACCTATAGAATCGGGCGCCATTCAGAGATAAAAATGCCTCCAGGTTGTCGAAAGAGGCCTCCTCCTCAAATACCTGGACGATTGAGGAGAGCGCTGTCGGCATGTTAAACACACCGGCTGCCGCA
>JAHEIB010000183.1:2357-6048 GCA_024639645.1 Deltaproteobacteria bacterium | reverse complement strand
GAAACGTTTGAACTGGAAAGAATTCAATCCCTCTATGAAAATACGGTTCAATACAATTTAACCGAAAGCGGTATCCATCCCTACACACCCAAGGAGCTGCTCAGTGAGTCAGAAATAGAAACCATGCTGAACCTGAGACTGGGGTACGGCCAAACCAACGGGTCCATCGAGCTGAGAAAGGCCATCAGCCAACACTACCAGGGCGCGAACATGAACAACGTGCTGGTGACCAACGGGTCGGCCGAATCAAATTTTACCTTTGCCTGGAGTAATATACAGGCAGGCGACGAAGTCGTGGTCATGCTCCCCAACTACATGCAGATCTGGGGTATCGCCCGCTATCTATGTGCTGAGGTAAAGCCTTTCTATCTCAAAGAGAATCTGAACTGGGCGCCGGACCTGGATGAATTGAGGAAATTGGTTACACCCCAGACAAGAATGATCTGTCTATGCAACCCCAACAATCCCACAGGCGCCATCCTTGATGCCAATGACATGGATGCCATGGTGGAAATTGCAAAAAAAAACGACGCCCTGTTACATGTGGATGAGATCTACCGCGGGGCCGAACTTCAGGAAGATGAAACGCCTAGCTTTTATGGTTTATATGACAAAGCCATCGTCACCATGAGTTTGTCCAAGTCCTATTCCCTGCCCGGTTTGCGTATGGGCTGGCTGGTGGGTCCTGAAGAGTTGATGGAAAAAGGGTGGGCATACCATGACTACACCTCCATCTCAACCACCATTATCAGTCAGTATGTGGCAACCCTCATCATGCAGCCGGAACGTCGAAAGAAGGTATTGTCACGGGGACGCAGCATGCTAAGAGAAAATCTGAATGCATTTCAGAAATGGGTTGATACGCATGAAGCGCTTTTTGATTTCATTCCTCCGCGTGCAGGTGGTATGGCTTTCATGCGTTATCATATGGACATCAACTCCACGGCGTTGTCAGACAAACTTCGGCTGGAGAAAAGCGTATTCATCATTCCGGGCGACTGCTTCGGTATGGACCATTACCTACGCATTGGCATCGGCGGCGAAAAAAAGCATCTGCTGGCGGGGCTGGATCTTATTGATGAGACATTGAAGGAGATTAATTAGCCTTAAGCGGTAAGCTATAAGCTATAAGCTGCTTATTGCTTACCGCTTACAGCTTATAGCTCATGGCTCAATAATCATACAGTCAGCCACCAGCTCCCAGAGATACTTTACCTCGAGATCGGCCATTCCATGTTCTTTTTTAATGCTGTTAATCTGGCCATGGCAACTGTGACAGGGTACTACCAGCGTCCCGGCTCCAGCGGCCTTGATCTGGTCCGCTTTTCTGCGGGCATAGAATACCCGCTCTTCATTGTAACCCGTTACCAATGCACCGCCACCGCCACCGCAGCAGATCTGATTCATGTCTGCAGGATATAGATCGGTCCAGTTATCCATACACTGGCTGAGGATCCATCGCGGCTCCTGAAAAAAACCATGCCCAAATCGTTTTTGAGCCCTTCTCCCATAGTTGCATGGATCATGATAGGTTGCCGGTCCCTTGAAGCGCGTTTTATCCAGTTTGATTCGTCCCTCTTTAATGTACTTTATGAGAAGATCGAATACTGTGACAAATTCGAATTTATCAAATACTTCAGGATGGTACTTTTCGAGACCCGACCGGGTCGCAAGGTAAGCGTGTCCTCATTCGGGCCACAGGAGGGTTTTGACCTCCAGTTGTTCCATCTGTTCCACAATACGACTGCTCATGATTTTCATGGCTTCGTCATCACCCGTAAAATAGCCCCAGTTGGTTCCTTCCCAATTTACAGACGGAACGGTCCAGTCTTCTTTGGCCACGTGAAAAATGCGCCACCAGTGCTTTAAATCCTCGGTGTGGGTATTGACCAGTTTATTGTGGATTGTGGTGAGAATGTTGGCCCCCTTTTTATCAATGGGAACATTGAAATCCTCATACCCGGGTTCTTCGGCAATTTCTTCCCCCACATCTTCGAGGATAAAAATAAAATCGTCTTTGGGCAGACGTAAATTGTTGCCGGTTTCTAACGCCGCTTCCAGGCCTTTGTGGACAATTCCAGGAACCTTGTCCCGTTCCCTCAGAGAGCGCACCTGTCGAACAGCATCGGCAATATCAATTTCCATGGGGCAGACATTTTCACACTTTCCGCACATAGTGCAGATCCAGGGCCAGCGCGACGCGATTACCGCATCTTCAAGACCCAGCGATAACATTCGAATCAGTTTCCGCGGGTCAAATCCATCGATTCCCGATGCGGGACAGGAGCTGGAGCATAGGCCGCAGGTCACACAAAAATCCTGAGAATATCCCCAGGATTGGAATTTTGCGTGATCCAGTTGGTTCAAGTCAATGATATCAGCAGGTTCAGTCATGGTGATTCCTTTTAAATCGAAAAAAATTTATCACGAAAGCACGAAACAATGAAAACACGAAATTATTTAACACGTTCGTTTTGTTATGATAATGATCTGTTCCTTGGCAGAACCAAAGTTCTGCGCTACATTGGCAGAAATACGTAGTGCAGGGTTTTAACCCTGCGGTTTTAGACGGCTTGGTCCCAGTTCAAAAATGGTCTTTTCAAAGGCATTGACCGTTTCGGCAAACTCAGTTCCCATGTTGGACGCAAGTGTCTTGTAAATCAATCGTTCAGGTTCAAAGCCGAGTTGGGACAGCGTGCTGGCTATCTGATCCACTCTCTGGTGCGCATAAGTATTGCCGTATTCCGAATGGCAGTTCCCCGTATGGCATGTCAGCACGAGCACGCCGTCCGCACCCTTGCTGAAGGCGCTAAAAAGATGATCCCGCGATATGGCGCCGGCACAGGGTACTTCGACGACGTTAAGACCTGACGGAAGATCATACCCCATGCAGGATGCCAGATCACCGGCACCCATGGCGGATCGACTGCAGCAAAAAGCCGTTATGGACGGCTCGAAATCCGCCATCTGACGGGCCTGTTTTCCATCCAGAATTCTTTGGGAAATTGCTTCCCCGTCCGGTGTGTTAATTTTAATGGCAAATCGGGGGCACTCGGCCGCACAGATACCGCAACCCTCACAAGCCTGCGGGTCAACTTCAACTTTTGGACGCAAGGATATTGCCCCATACGGACAGCTTCGAAAACAGGTCAGGCAACCCACACAGTGACCGGTATACGTTATCTCGGCCTTGCCTGTTTTTGATTCAAGAGGCTTTTTGTAGAGATTGAGGACAGCAAGTGCCGCACTGCTGACATCTGCCTGCCGTGCCCCTTCTGTTTGGACATGCCTTGAAGATGCAGCGATAAAAATACCTTTTCGGTTGGTGAATACCGTGGCCCGATGAACATTATCGGACTGGCCAAATCCATCCGGACCCGTATCGAGGCCAAGTTTTTTTGAAAGGATCTGCGAAAAATCCGATGGTTGAAGGGTTTCATCGACAACCGTCATATCCGGATTCAATCGAAACGTTTCGCGTATGATTTCATCTATATAGCTGATCGTAATCTTGCCATTTTTTTCGACTTGGAGATCCGGCACCGTCTCTGTAAATTTCATATAGACGGCACCTGCTTTTTTGGTCTGCCGATAAAGGGATTCCAGCCCGTTTCCGGCAACCTTGAGATTTCCGGTGAATATGTATGTCTGGCAATTGAAATCTTGTTGTAATTTAAGCGCACAGCGCATG
>JAHEIB010000183.1:0-2347 GCA_024639645.1 Deltaproteobacteria bacterium | reverse complement strand
TGATTTCTTCGGTGATGACAGGATTGCTTTCCTCCACCAGTCCCGCAAAAAAAGCAATTCTTTTCCCCGATAAATTTTTATTTACAGACCCTGATCCGGAATCAATCCATTCATGGACTTGGGAAAGCGAAACCACACCACTGGACGCCCCGACACCATAAAGAGAAAAATTGGGCTTACGTTTCATGCCATCGGCTATGACAATACTGGAAACGGTCCGGGTAACAGGTTTGTCCTTTCCGTTAACCGTCAGACTGAAATGTCCCACCGAACCACCACAGGAAAAAGAACCGGCAACAGGAAGTATCTCTAATTCTCCTGCCTTCCCTCCGGCATGCAAATCATCAAACAGACCGGCATTCCCGATACCCGACGGCATAGCCAGGATGACGTCCCCACCCTTCTCAAGCAATTCTCCAGCAATTTCCCGGGCATCGCGACTATTGCCCAGAATCAGCGTTTTTGCATCCAAAGCAAGTCCTTTCGATCATTTTGCAATTAAGCTTGTTTTTTTCAGTTAAGCACTTAAATGGGCCAATAAATCGGTTCTTTCATCACAAAATCACGAACGTTTGAGGCACGAAAAAGAACATGAAAATTATCGTGTCTTCCAGATTTCGTGTTTTCGTGATGGATATTAAAAATATAAGGTAAAAGTTCGGGCATAATGGCCTAGCGCCCAAGGTATTTCAGCACCTCAAAAGCTGCCGCACCGCCGCTGGCGATGGATTCGGGGATGCTCATGGGGCCGGAAACGGCACCGGCTGTAAAAATGCCCTTTTCAGATGTCACGCCCCCTTTATCGGTCTGCTTCACAAACCCTGTTTCGGCACGTTGCACCTTGAGTATGCCCGCTGTTTTCTGCATGCCTTGACTAGGGGTCATCCCAACGGAAAGCACCACCAGGTCGAATTCTTCCTGCAATGTCTCACTGGACGCGTTGTCCAGAAACGTCACGCGCAACCGGTCATCGGCTGCAGGATAGATGTCGCCCGGGATGGCCCTTATCAATCGAACCTCTTTCCTGATTTTAGCGTAAAATTCATCAAAATCCCTGCCGAACGTCTGTACATCCATGTAGAAAAAAGTGATCTGGGTTTCCGGCTGCCTCGCTTTCACCAGACCAGCCATGCGCAGGGCTGAGCCGCAGCAGACTTTTGAGCACCAGAGATGGTTGCTTTTGGCATCGCGACTACCCACGCATTGGATAAAAGCAATGCTTTTGGGCGCATCACCATTGGAGGGCAGCCGTATCCGCCCCGCCTCTCTGAGTATTTTTTCCATGCCTAGATTGGTAATGACATTTTTAAATCTATTATAACCATAGGGTTTTTCTGCAGGATTGAAGGGAGTAAAGCCTGTGGATAGAATTACTGCATCTGCGTGGGCGGTTGTTGTGGTCTCCCTGGCATCGAGATGGACGGCGCCTTCCGGGCATGCTTCTTGACAAATGGTACAAGACTGGTCTTTGAGGTACAGACATGTTTCGTCTGAGATGGCATAAAAGGGTGTCTGGTTTTTGGAATTCCCTTTTATTACCGCATTATTTTCAGGACACTTTTCAAAGCAGATTCCACAGCTACTGCATTTTTCAGGGTCGATAAAGAGCGGTTTTTTCAATAAGGTCACTGAAAAATTTTCTGACTTCATTGCATCCTTGATTTGTGTGCCTGTCAAAATATTGATTTTCGGATGCTTAACAACCTGCCCCAATTTTTCCTCGACCATGCAAGCACCACATTTGACACACTGGTCCGTGGCTTTACAGGTATACTGGATGGCATGGCCGCCGGGAAAGTCTGACAACTCAACGATGTCAACATCAATATCAAAATCTGCCAGTTCAGATGCCGCTGAAAGACCGGCTACACCAGCTCCCACAACAAGAACTTTATTTGCTATCATATGCAAGCCCTATAATTTGTTTAAGGTGCGATAATATAGTGCTGTGTCTTTTTCGCCGTAACCAAAAGACATAGCCGCTATGACGTGTATTAAATTCGTATATTGATGTCAAGGTGCAAGCAGGTTCTTATTTTTCGACGACCCAGCGTTTTTTCGCCATCATAAAGATAATGCCGAAAACCATCAGGAACATCATAAAAATCAGATGGGATATATCGATAATCATGGTAAATGTAGGTGAGAAGACGATCTCCGGCAGGTTTTTTAGAACACGGAAGACTCCCGTTACAACAATTAACAATAGGATTGCAACACGAACATAAGCTGCCCGGGTGAGAAGAAACTGTTTGCGCATCATGCCAAAATAGACCACACCGGCATAAGCAAAAAACCCCAATAGAATGATTGCCCCCATGTAATGAAGATAATGGGTGGCGTAAAA
>JAHEIB010000050.1:10000-19504 GCA_024639645.1 Deltaproteobacteria bacterium | reverse complement strand
TCCGCCATGGCATAGGAACAAAGATCTCTTGAATAGCCCATCTCTTCTGCTTTTTCACACAGATCGACACCCATTTTTGAAGCCCCGATCATAGCGCCGTGATTTTCCGGGTAAACCGGAATAACATCCATGGCGATCAACGGTTCGACGGGCCCGCCACTGGTAATCCAGGCAACTTTTTTCCCGGCTTCCGTGGCTGTCTTTGCCTCAATATAATATTGCGTCATGATATCTTTCATCTGCTTGACAGATTTGATCTTGCGTTTTTCTTTCTCCGGATCCCCTAGTTTTTCTTTTTCGGTCATGCCAGTCCTCTTATTTAAATCAACTATTAATAATCAAAAAAATCGATATACCTTTAAAAAAAACTTTACTCTACATGCTGGGAGGCTAGAATGCTTGGAAGCTTGGATGCTGCTGACTGCACTTATCTCTCAGTCACCCTCGAACCCTTGGATCCTCGACCCCTCGAAACCTTTCTTTTACAGCATTTCAATGAAGGCTTCACACCGGGTTTTGAACTGGCCCTCCGAGAGCATTTGATCTTCAATTTCAAACAACATGCTCGGTATATCCGCATTGTCGAGCATCTCTTTCATGTAGGGATAATCAAATGCATGGGGATCACAAAATTTGAGATATAGAAATATAACGCCATCCACATTTTTTTCCTGGGCCAGATGCAACACATGATCTCCTCTTGAATAGAGCGCAGAATGTTTGGCCGGGCAAACAACCCGTTCCGCGTATCGATCCGCAATGGCCGCTATCATATCATCCTGTATGGAAACCTGCCCATGTACATAACGTGACCCTGTGCAAAAATCATCCGATACAATGAATCCACCGGATGATTCGATAATATCAAAAATGTCAGGCATATTGCACAAACCGCCGGCAAGTAATATCCGTTTCCCCTCAGTGGGAACCTTGATATCCAAGGTCCTGAAATACTCTAAAAGATCTTCAAGCATATCAAGTACCTCATGCCGATCCATGATCATAGCTCCTTTGAGAATCGCATTAAAATCGGACCCTGAGAGTAGAGACGGCTGTTGACACTTTAAACCATATAGATCATCAAGATGCTCTCGAATCTGATTGATTGTTTTCACGGATAATCGGATCTGTTCACTGCTTATGTCTGTCTGCATTTCTCTTTCGAGATCACGTTTGAATTTTCCCATCACATCGATCATATATTCCCGTGCGTTTTGTGTATTGAGCTTCACTGGCAGCACCAAATCGATATGAAAGTCAAATCCCAGATTCATTCGCCACATGTCAGATAATCGCATGATGGAATCACAGGTATGTGGAAAAACCGTTCCTTTTAGAAAATCAAGACCACCTGAAAGGGCATCCTCAAGGGCACCACGTACAAGACTGCAACTGTAAGCCTGAAGATGGGCATCTGCCAGTGCAATCTGTTTTCTTGCTCCAAACAGCCTGAAGGGTAGCGCACCCGTCGCCAAAATAATCTCTTCTGGCGCATACGAACAAAAATAACCGATAACATCCTTCTGGTTTTTCTTTTTCCAACCCCGTGCATACGCCCCCGGATCCTTGACAGCTTTTTGGAACCTCTCTATGATCAGCGCAATATCTTTGTGCATAAACTCTCCCTATAAATCCCATTTCTGCGGTGCAGCGCCTCTGCCCTAACCAAATTCTATCCCGTCGGGCTTAAAGCCTCTCTCTCTATTTCAATTGGGACCCTCATTCTGTCTCAGTTTTCGAAAGGGTTTAAATCATAAGCCATAAAAAAGCAAGTTAATAGACACACCCAGCAATACTAGGGAGAGCATCAACCCACCAACCCTGATTAACAGCAAAGCCGCGTACGATAAGATCATTTTGATCAGATCACTTCAAAAATAAATACTGTTATGCTACGATACAGCTAAATAACAGCTAATATTTCTTGACCACCCGCAGGAGAAATGTTAGTTTTTATATAATTAATTATAAATAATAATGTAACCCTTCAAACGGCATCCTCTGCCGTTGTTTAAAATAGTGTGATAAAATATGACTTCGGGGAATAAATCAATGGCCAGTCAGAAAGCCAAAAGCGATATACCAAGAGCCAAGGTCAAGTTCGAAATTTACGGCGAAGAGATGATCGAAAAAAATGTCAAGTCCAGTGGTAACAGTGGCCGGGTTTATCTTCCCCCGAACTGGGTCGGGCACCAAGTCAAGATCATTCGGATCGATTAACCTATTTGTCTGAAAGGGATCTTTTTGTGAAAAACATCACCATCAGAAAAATGGTAAAAGAAGACGTCGCTGAAATCAGTGCAATTTACGGTGGCATTATTCAAAAACCCGTCCATCCTGATTTCAATGATCTCATTGAACAACATGCCCAACAAGACAAAGATATCTGTCTGGTTGCGGAACTAGACGGGCAGATTGTCGGCTTCATGATCAGCTATATTCTAACACTAGGATTTGGCATCGAAAAGAGTGCCTGGATTGCCACATTGGGAGTGAAACCTGAATACATGGGTCAAGACATTGGGAAAAAACTGGCCATTAAAATATTTGAATACTATAAATCCGAAGGCATCGAAAACGTATATACCTCTGTCAGGTGGGACTCTCCGGACCTGTTGTCTTTCTTCAAAACCATGGGATTCGACCGCAGCAATTTCATTAACCTGCGCAAAACCATATAAATTCTCTGTACAAATTTATTGTAAATAAAACCGCCATTGACAAAACATGTCATGGGGATGTGGGTCGGGCGGAGCGAATTGACATTCCACCCTAATGTCAGGGTCAATTTCGTGTGCAAATCCCTCAAATTCACCTCGATGCATTTCCTTGCAGACAAATTCATCCAGGCCACGCCGCAAGCGTGCTTCCTGAGTGGGGCAGGAAGGGACGTTGATAATGACTTCATCCGGTTTTTCTTCGATATGATACCCCACCAGAATGCACCAAGGAAAAAGTTTCAGGGCTTTAACAAAGCCCTTCAGGCCCTTTTCTTTTATTTGGAATCGTTCCAGAAGATCCCTTGAGGCCATTCCAGATACACGACGCCATACTTTTTCATTGATTCTCTCTGCAGTGGGTTGATCAAATCTCTCCCCTACTTTGATAAACCAGAATGCATCCATCACCCGATAGTGCCACAATAGGAATTCAGTATACTGTTCCAAGTCCTCACGGTTCATCTCTTTTATGCATTTAAGATCCATGGGATATTCCTTTTATATCGCTTGTCATAATAATGTTCCGAAAATAGGTTGGAGGCATAAGGGTTTGTAGCAGAAAAACGATCCTCAATATAAACGTTTTCTGACGCCCCCTATATCATAGTTCTGAAAGTATCTGAGCCCTATTTTCCAAAAATGCCTTGTAAAGCTTATAATACGCTGTTTCTTCGTATTCTATCGATTCAATGGGATAATCGTCAAAACTCAAAATCACGGCGTCTGGACAGGCAAGAAGAATGGGTGAATGGGTGGCGATAACAAACTGGGCATGCCCTTTTCCGCTCATACGTTTCAGAACGGATAAAAGTGCCAGTTGACTTTTGGGCGATAGAGCGGTCTCGGGTTCGTCCATAAGATAGAGTCCTTTGATCTTGTATCGGGCTTTAAATAAGGACATTAAGGATTGTCCGTGTGACTGGGACATGAGCGATTTCCCCCCGAAATATGACAGCATGGCAGGGTCCATGGAAGCCCATTCATCCAGATTCCGTGCAAAGTTTCGAAAGATGTCGGATGCAAAAAAGGATCCTGGCACACGGCCATTTTGCCAATCCAGTGATATATATCGATAGAGTTCTTTTTCGTATGGGTTTTTATTATAGCGTGAACGGCTGTGACCCCGCCAGATGTGAAAGCCGCATCGATGCGATATGGCCTCGAGCAGGGTCGACTTTCCGGTACCGTTCTCACCAACCAAAAAGGTCAGATTGGAATGAAAAACGATCTCATGGGTTTGACGGAAAATATCCAGGTTAAAGGGATAGTCTTCTTTGTTTGGATACTTATCGGGCAAAAACAATACACGCTTCAAATGCATATGATGTCCTTAATAACAAGGGTTCCAGGAATCAAGGAATCGAGGGTTCAAGGGAGGCTAAAATCCATAAGCAGACAACAACATCCCAACTTCCGAACATCCTCGCTTCCCAGCATATAGAATCAACTCTTTTGGAGATGCTCCATATAAACAGATCCGACCTACCGGGATCGAAAAATTCATGCAGCGAATTTATTTATGCTTTACAATTATTTGTTTTTCAACCATTAATACTGTCGTTGCACGATTTAGTTTATTGCGATGATGGAGCGTACACATCATGAAACTGACAGACAACATACTAAATGGGGATTTAAAAGCCGCGGGGCGCTTGATGAGAGATATGGATATGTTGACACCCGAATCGCGCGAGGCGTTAAAACACCTGTTCCCCCACACGGGTCATGCCCATATTGTAGGCGTAACAGGCTCAGCCGGCGCTGGTAAATCCACCCTGATAAGGGAATTGATCTCTCACTTCAGGAAGCAGGACAAAGTCCTCGGTGTTCTGGTGGTGGACCCATCAAGCCCATTTACAGAAGGCGCCGTATTAGGTGACCGCATCCGCATGCAGCGCCATGCAATGGATGAAAATGTTTTCATTCACAGCATCGCAACACGTGGAAATACCGGGGGGCTTTCAGCATCGGTCCCGGGAATTGTCGCGGTGATGGACGCCATGGGAAAAGATATCATTCTTATCGAAACAGTTGGGGCCGGCCAGGATGAGATGGATGTCCGACACCTGGCCCATACCAATATCGTTGTTGTCACACCTTCCATGGGGGACCACATGCAAGCCCTCAAGGCTGGCATCCTGGAAACCGCCCACATCTTTGCGCTCAACAAAACAGATCAGCCCCAGGCAACAGCCACCCATCAGATGCTGGAAATGATAGCCCAGACAAAAAGCGATGCCTCAGGCGCCTGGGCGCCTCCCGTTGTTGACACCCAAGCGATTCACCACCAGGGCATTTCTGAATTAGCCAATCAGATAGATCGTCATGCCGCATTTTCAAAACAATCCGGGCAGCAAATAAATGTGAACACGCATTTACACGGTTTGCTCACACTGATATTAAGAGAACAGGTATTGGACAAAATCAATTTAGAACTTGAAAAGAAACAAAAATGGCACAACTTGTTAGACCGGATGCACAAAAAACAAATCGATCCTTACAGTGCAGCAGAAGAAATCTTAAACGAGATCATTCCCTGAAGACACGCTGCCCTCTAAACAAAATAGCCAAATGAGCCATTTGATTTTTTTTACTTCGTGTCCGTCCAGAAATAGGGATTTTCGCGTTCTGACAAGGCGGGCGTCAGATTAAACCCGGAGGAATAGCAAGCTATTTTGAGGAGTTAAATCATGGCGTCCAACACCGGCATAACGTGAAAAGACCATTTATGGATGAGTACGACAATTAGATTTGAAGGAGATGCTCGATGACCATCCAAAACCCGACACCATGGGCAATGCCCAGGGATGCAACCAAGTTAATACAGGTCGCGCTTGGCGAAACACCGGCTGACCTGGTGCTTGTCAATGCAACCTTGCTGAATGTTTATACGGGCGAGTTGTTAAAAAAACAATCTATCAGCATCGCTAATGAATGGATTGCCTATGTCGGGGAAAACGCGCAGGATGCCATTGGTCCCAGAACAATCGTCATTGATGCCGCCGGCAAAACCGTTATTCCCGGCTTGATCGACGGTCACACCCATCTTGGGTGGATGACCCCCATCGCCGAGTATTTACGCTATATCATTCCCGGCGGCACCACAACCATCGTCACTGAGACATTGGAGCCTTATCCGGTGGGCGGACTGGATGCAGTTCAGGAATTGCTGGTATCCCTGGAGGAACAACCCATAAAATTTCTTGCCACCGCTCCCGCCATGGCTTCCATAAGCACGCGTGCCGGCCATATGCCGATCCAGGATCTAAAACAGCTGCTTTCCTGCGCCAACATCGCTGGTTTGGGAGAATCCTACTGGCAGAATGTGTTGCAGGAGCCAGACACCCTCCTCCCGCGTTTTGCGGAAACACTGGCCCATGGAAAAATTTTGGAGGGGCACTCCGCCGGTGCCAGTGAAAAAAAACTAAACGCTTATATCGCTGCTGGGATCACATCTTGTCACGAGCCCATCAAGGCTGATGAGGTGTTGCAGCGATTACGGCTGGGAATCCATGTCATGGCCCGGGAAGGAAGTATTCGGAGAGATCTTGAGGAAATTGCGAAAATAAACAGTTCCAAAGTGGATTTAAGGAAGCTGATATTGGTTACAGACGGGATTCATCCGGAAGATTTATTGGAAAAAGGATATATGGAGTACGTCGTTCAAAAAGCCATCGACTATGGCTTCGATCCGGCGGTTGCCATCCAGATGGCCACCCTGAATGCGGCGGAGCATTTTGGCGTGGATCACTGGGTCGGCGGCATTGCACCCGGCCGTTTTGCCGACATGCTCCTTATTCCCGACATAACCACTATCCGTCCGCTGACAGTCATCAGTAATGGCCGGATCGTATTCGACAAGAACGCCCTTATGATTCCACCACGTCCGCATTCCTTTTCTGTGAAAAGTCGAAACAGCATAACGCTCTCTAAAAAGTTCAAAGCCGATGATTTCCGTCTTCAATCCGAAATTCAGTCACCTCAAACAACGGTTCGGGCCATGGAGCTGGTTACCGACCTGGTCACAAAAGAAATTTTTCTTAAACTCCCCTTAATTGATGGTGATATTTCTATCCGTAAGCATCAAAACCTGCAGAAGATTGCGGCCATCGATCGTACCCATTGCCCCGGCAAAACCTTTGTCGGTCTTATAAAAGGATTCGGTCTCCAATCAGGTGCGCTGGCCAGCAGTTCGGCCTGGGACACATCTGATATTATCGTTGTCGGCGCCAATGACGAAGATATGGCCGTTGCCGTAAACCGTATACATACCTTGCAAGGTGGATATGTTTTATGTGATAAGGGCGTGGTTGTGACCGAAATTCCTATGCCCGTATGGGGTTTGATATCCGAACTCCCCATACAAGAACTGGTTGCAAAATTATCATCCTTGAAAGCGGCGCTGGCGGACCGCGGGGTCACGTTTCCGGATCCTTTGTTGACCATCATCACGCTGACCGGAGCGGCCATACCCTTTCTCAGGATATGCGAAGATGGGTATGTCAACCTGAAAGACGGTACAACCCATGGTATCAATGTCTTATAAAAATAGGTTCAAAGGGTCCAGGGTTCGAGGGTGGCTGACAGCTGCGAGCGAAAAACAGCATTCCAGCTTCCAGGCATCCTCGCTTCCCAGCATACAAGGGTTTGAAGGTTCGATTGAAATGCTTAAAAATTATAAATAGTTAAACGTTTTTAAAAAAATCGTATAGCCCTTGTATGTGTACATATACTAAAAGCAATGATCAGGTCCTTGGCAACAAACACTTGAACCCTTGAACCCTGGACCCCTGGAACCCTTTCTCCCAACTAATTGGGAGAAGACCAAAAAAGGAACTAGTTTTCACATGCATGAGACAACAAATTTGAATCCATCTGAATCGGAGCCAGCGCCGCCATGGATAAAAAAGTGGATAGTGGCCACACGCCCGTTTGCATTACCGGCATCGACCATGTCGGTGATATTCGGCACCGTTCTGGCCCTTACCATTGCAAAAACACCGCTTAACCTGCTTCACTTTATAGCTGCATTTTTCGGCATGGTGTTTCTGCACACTGGCAGCAACCTGCTCAACGATGTATTTGACTTTAAAAAAGGTATTGATAGAAGCGTCAACCCCGTCAGTGGTGCCGTCGTCAGGGGATGGATTACGCCTGCCCAGGCCTTGCGGGCAGGCTTGGTTTTTCTTCTGATCGGGACCGTTATCGGTCTTTTCATTGTAAGCCGCGTGGGCAGACCCATACTTTGGATCGGCATGGTGGGTGTTGCGGTGGGTTGTTTCTATACATGGGGACCATTGCCATTAAAATTCAATGCGCTCGGAGATACTGCTGTTTTCCTGAATTTCGGTGTCCTTGGCTCCCTGGGCGCCTGGACGGTTCAAACCGGCTTCCTTTCCTGGACACCGGTTTTATGGGCCATTCCCATGTCTATTTTCGTCGTCGCTATCCTTCACGCAAACAACTGGCGTGACATACAAAGTGATCAAAGCGGTGGTATTAAAACCATGGCCAGCGTTTTGGGGGATGCTGCATCTGAAAGCTATTATACAGTTTTGCTCCTATCGCCCTTTGTCATCATTCTGATCTATCTGCTCTTGTCCATTGCCAATTGGCTTGAACCGCAAATGCCCATGACCTTCCTGATAACTTTTATTGCCATTCCCAAAGCGTTGAAACTCATCAACAAAGGAAAATCTCGAAAAAACCCGGCAATGCCTCTTGATTTCATTGCCCTGGATGGAGAAACAGCTCAATTAAACCTTATTTTCGGCATCCTATGTACTGTTGCGTTGGGTCTATATGCTTTACTGGCAATGATATCGTTTTAGGTTTTAGATTAGTTTATGCGCTTTAAGTCATCAAAATCAAACGGAATGGCATCAATAGTTGCAGTGACAATGTTGGCTGTTCTTCTTTTTGTGCCACTCTTTGTTACCCGTGGTTTGGGACCCCTGGATTTCTGGTGGTGGCTCTCAGCCAATCTGATCATTCTCATCTTTACGGCCGCATTTCTCGACCCGGCATGGCGTACTGCCATTCGCCAGGATTTTTCCGGAAACTTGCCCTATAAAATAGGCATGGGGATTCTATCCGCACTGCTGCTATATGTCTTTTTTGCTGCCGGAAATTATCTTTCCAGAAGCCTTTTTTCTTTTGCCGAAATCGGTATCCAGGATGTCTATGCATTCAAAATGGGCGCATCCCGGTTTCGTATTGCTGCTTTGATGATTTTTATTATCGGACCCGGAGAAGAGCTTTTCTGGCGGGGTTTTCTTCAGCGCAGCCTTCAAAACAAGACAAGCAAATATCTGGGTTTTATTTTGGCAACAGGTATCTACACACTCGTTCATCTGGGAAGCGGCAATGCTATGCTTGTTTTGGCGGCCGGTGTATGTGGTCTGTTCTGGGGATATCTCTACCTCAGGTATGGTTCCATAACGCTGAACGTCGTCAGCCATACCCTATGGGATGTAACCGTTTTTTTGTGGCTTCCCTTTAACACGTAGACTGTCCAGCGGTTTTAACGCTGAGAAAACGAATGAACATCGAACATCGAACGTCCAACATCGAATTTTGAATGGAAACGAGGAAGAAACCGTTTTGTGACTCAGGGTTTGAACCGCAATAGTGAGCACATTCCCCATAGCTTGTCGAAGACCCCGGTTTATCGGGACTGCGGATTCTTCGATATCTCTTGATTCATCATTGGACGTTCGATGTTGGACGTTGGACGTTCGTCTCTTAAATCATCGCTTTCTACTCAGATCAAACTCTCCGCCAC
>JAHEIB010000050.1:4727-9990 GCA_024639645.1 Deltaproteobacteria bacterium | reverse complement strand
GGCCGGTGTATGTGGTCTGTTCTGGGGATATCTCTACCTCAGGTATGGTTCCATCACGCTGAACGTCGTCAGCCATACCCTATGGGATGTAACCGTTTTTTTATGGTTGCCGTTTACATAGGGTTCAAGGGGTCGAGGATTCGATGGTTCGAGGGTTCGAGGGTGGCTAAGAGCGAACAGCAGTTAGCTGCATCCCAGCCTCAACCATACTAAGGTCCGAGTGATATACTTTTAGCTGTTGCCAAAACATGTTCTGTTTGACGATTGAGTTAAGCTCCGGTGAGTGACGGCAAACAGCCGGTCGCTTGTTTGCAGCGAGTTAGCGATCGTTAGGAAGACCAGATGGTTGGATTGGGTTGATAGTCATCAGGCGCTGTGAACCTGCCAAGCCTATTTTATTTTTAGCACTGGTGTTCCTCACGAACGTTTAGTCGCAAGTTCGAGCGGCTGTTTGACGTTATTTACCGGAGTGATTTCCGCTTAGGCCAAACTCTCCGCCACCAGTTCAGCTATATCCCGTGTCTTGATTTCTTCTTCTTTATCCAGTTCTTTCATGCCGTCTTCAATCATGGTCAGACAAAAAGGACAGCCAACTGCCACACGGGTGGCCTTCTTGGCAACGATTTCTTCTGCACGTTCCAGGTTGATCCTTTTGCCAATGGTTTCCTCCATCCACATTCTTCCCCCACCGGCACCACAACAGAAACTTTCCCGGCCATGCCGGTCGAGCTCTTTAAGTCCATCTTGTGATATGGAATTCAGAATCGATCTGGGTTGATCATAAATTGAATTGTATCGCCCCAAATAGCAGGGGTCATGGTAAGTCAGAGTGTCCTCCAAAGATTTTCTCAAGGTGATTTTACCCTCTTTTACAAGTTGATCGATAAATTCCGCATGATGCATCACCTGGTAATTCCCACCCATTTGCGGGTATTCATGTTTAAGCGTATTGAGACAATGCGGGCAGGCAGTGATAATTTTTTTAACCCCGTAATTATTCAAGGTCTCTATATTCTCCTGTGCCATCATTTGGTACAGCATCTCATTGCCAACCCGCCTGGCAAAGTCACCAGTACATTTTTCTTCCACACCTAAAATAGCGAAGTCAATATGGGCCTTTTGTAGAATCTTGACCAAGCTGGTGGACACTTTTTTGCTTCGATCATCAAATGAACCAGCACAGCCGACCCACAGAAGATAGTCAACATCGGCATCGTCTGCCATCAGCTTGACATCCAACCCTTCGGCCCAGTCGGCGCGTTTATCATATCCAATACCCCAGGGATTGCCGTTGCGTTCAAGCCCCTTGAGAGATGGATTCAGCTCTTTGGGGTAAGCTTCCGCCATCAGGGTCTGACCCTGTCTCATGGCCATGATACGGGGAACATGCTCGATGGTTACCGGGCATACTTCCTCGCAGGCGCGGCAGGTAGTACAAGCCCAGAGTGTGTCCTGGGCAATGACATCACCAATAAGCTCCTTTTTGCTGTTCAGCTCAACCATCTCCGTTTTAATTTTATCCGTTTGGTCGGCGGCATCATCTTGTTTGATCGTAGCGGATAACTTCGCCCTTTTGATAATGTTGTCGGCATTATCAAGAAGCTCTAATTTCAGTTTGTCATTGAAGTCATGCAGGTTTAATGGTTTGTCGGTGATATAGGTAGGGCAAACCTCTTTACAACGGCCACATTCGGTACAGGTATAAAGATCTAATCCCTGTTTCCAGGTTAACTGATGGATGTGATTGATCCCCAGAGATTCGTCTTCCCAGGCAACTTCATTTTCCAAGTCCAATAGTTTTGTCTTTTGATGGGGATATCCCAGTTTCTTTAAATAAACATTGGGAAGCGCGGTGATGACATGAAAGTGCTTTCCCAGTGGCAGAAAATTAAGAAAGGTCAATTGTGTAATGATATGCAACCAAAACATGCAGATCATGACATAGCCTATAACGTCGGCGCTCAGACCTGCCAAAAAGACGCCTGCTCCCACGGAAACAGGTGTCCAAAGAAACTCGGAACCATACTGTGGGTTGTTGAAAAAATGAAGATGTGCCGGGTTATTATGGTGCATAATCAGATAATAGCGAGCCCCGTCATACAAAAGATCGGAAATCATCAAAACGCCTATCATCCCCAAAACAAAATACGCTTCCCATGTATTGTGCAGTCGCGCCGGTTTAAGGATCATGCGACGAATGAAGGCGTATACGACCATCAACAGTACAATGCCTTCCATGATGTCTTTAATAGCGATATAGAGATAGCCCAGAATATATCGATCGCCCAAAAAAGGCAGTTGAAACCCTTGAACAAACCCTTCGCCGTACAATGTCAGGCTGCGAATCAGCAGAACGCAGAATCCCCAGAATATCAATGCGTGCATCAACCCGGATGCCCACTCTTTTTTTCTTCCCACCAGTCGTTTCTGGCCCATTGCCAGCACGACCAAGTTCTTTAGCCTTGCCTTGATATGGTTTGCCCGGTTAGCAGGTCCAAGTGCCATCAACAATCGGATTTTATGAACCATCGTGCGACCGAAAATCGCCAGTCCGACAATAAGCAGTAAAGACATAAAAAAGGGATTCATATTGACCTTCGTGGTTTTGTGTTTGGTGTTTGGTATTTTGTGTATGATGTATGGTGTTTGGTGTTGAGCGGGAAAGTTCTAGCCAAACACAAAAGGGTATCTGGATTGAGCGATTGCCGTGGTTACCGTAGCTACAAGAAAGATATCGTTCCGCTATAGTGGACTATGCGGTACGGCATCTGACGCATTAGATGCAGTGAATTCGGCAATCCCGTAGGGTTTCACTTTTGGGAAATCAAATCGATAGAATTCCCATAATTTGTTAAGCAATTGATATTTACCAAAAGTTAATACGCTCAACTGAGTTTTTTTATTTCCTCTCGTAATATCGGCACCACCTCAAACAGATCTCCCACGATACCATAGTCAGCCACATTGAATATAGGGGCTTCTGGATCTTTATTCACCGCCAATATCACTTTGGATCCGTTCATTCCAGCCAGGTGCTGAATGGCCCCGGAAATACCGATGGCGATATAAAGAGTAGGTGCAACGATTTTACCTGTTTGCCCGACCTGCTTATTATGAGCCATAAAGCCACCATCGACCATGGCACGGGAAGAACCGAAGCCGGCACTTAGATCATTGGCCAGATCTTTGACAAGGTCGATGCCGGCTTGATCCTTGGCACCCCGCCCTACTGAAACGACAATATCGGCATCGGCAAGATCGATTTCACCGCTTGCATCCGATACGAGTTCCTTGATCACTGCCTTTAAATCAGATTCGGGAGGGGAAAGTTCAACAACGTTTTCAGTTCCGGTAATCTCTTCTACCGCCTCGAACGCGCCTGCTCTGACAACCGCCACCAGCTTATCGGTGTTGATTTTAACACGCTGAATCACTTTATTGGTGATAGCGGGCCTCACAACCTCGATGTGACCCCCTTCCAGGATCACGTCGGTAATTTCGGTGGCGCAGGCGGCATCCAGCTGTGCTGCAACCCTGGGCGCGACGGCTTTGCCACTTTCTGAAAAACCAAACCAAATCATATCGGCATCAAATTGCCTGGCAGCATCGACAACACAGGTTGTATAAGGGCCTGCCGAAAACAGCTCCAGCCCCGGGTCATTCGCGATGTATTGTGTGTCGGAACCAGCATTTGCCAGATCGGAGGATAGTGATTCGATATTGCCGCCAATGGCAACAACTGCTCTTTCCGCTCCAATGGCTTTTGCTTTTGATAGAAGTTCGCTTGTGCTGCTCTTCAGATCACCTTGCTTGATGTCTGCAACGACGAGTACTTTCGACATAATATTTCTTCCTTATTTGAATCCGTTTTTTCAATGATATATTCGATGTCATGACATGTTACATGTTTACTTAAGTTGAGCGCTTGAAAAACTAAAGAACTTTTGCCTCATTGGCCAATAGATCTACCACCTGGGCTGTAATGTCAGCTGGCTCGCCTTCAAATTTTTGCCCGCCCTTGCGTGTTTTTGAAGCCATGTATTCAACAATTTCCGACCTGGGTGCAGCGGCGCTGATATCATCTGCCGAAACCCCCAATGCCGCCAGATCCATTACCTCGATTTTCTTTTTCTTAGCCATCATGATACCGCGCATTTGGGGCAATCGCGGTTCATTAATACTTACATCAACAGTGATGAGAGCCGGTAATTCCATTTCAACGATTTCGGTTCCGGCATCACCGGATCGGGATACTTTAATATGCTGGCCATCCAATACTTCGATGGCCACGACGTTACTGACGCAAGGCAATCCCAAATACTCCGCTAAAATAATTCCGGTTTGGCCGCTATCCGTATCCTGGGCTTGTTTTCCGGTGATGACGAGATCATAGTCTCCCTTCTCGTAAACCATTTGCAACACCCTGGCATATATAGATGAATCGGCCTTGTCCAAGGCTGGATCTTCGATATGAATACCGTTTTCAATGCCCATGGCATAGCACCTGCGGATCATGTCGGTGTTGTCTCCACCACCGACGCTCACCAAGGTCGTTTCCGCACCGTTATTTTCCTTCAGTTGGACAGAGGCTTCCACCGCACTTTCATCCCATGCGTTGATAACATATTGCATTCCGTCCTCAACAATGGCGCCATCTTCCACGCGCATGGTCAATTCAACATCAACTACTTTTTTTACGGTTGTGAGAATTTTCAAAATATCCTCCTGTTTATTGGCTGTTCAGTGCCTTGATCTTGAACAATAATTTTGTTTTGAGGGGTTTGCAAGCCTACCATATCTCGGGATAGGCCACTTTCACAAAACTTTCCTCCATTTTGAATTTGTGATCCCTTTCCATGGCGGAAAGACTTTTGAATACGGCTTGAAGCTCCGGATCATCGCAGTTGGCGGCGAGAGTCTCATATTTCTGCATGGCGATCTCTTCGTTTTTCATGGCAAGACCGATGGCATCCCTGAGGTTCATGTTCTCCGACACTTCCGGTAACGCAATGGTTTCCGAGACTTTGAAGTCCCGATTTCCTTTAAAAGTACTGGTTTTGATACTACCTTTTTCAAAAAGTGCATTAAGGATTTTCTCGTGGTTGGCTTCTTCTTTGGAAAACTCCTGGAACATTTCCTTCAGATAGTCATCCCGGATTCTTTTGGAAATTTCAAGATAAAATTCTTTGGCCTCTATCTCACTGGCAATGGCGTCTTTGATGGCTTCTTTATACAATTCGGCATCCATGTGTGTCACTCCTTA
>JAHEIB010000050.1:0-4627 GCA_024639645.1 Deltaproteobacteria bacterium | reverse complement strand
CTTTTCGAGTCTTACCGCACATACCTTCAGTTCCGGTATTTTGGCAATGGGGTCGAAGGCCGGGTTCGTCAACTTGTTCACGTTGGCTTCTTCAAAATGGAAAGGCATGAACACAACTCCCTTTTCCACGCGTTCTGTTATCATGACCTTTGTCTCGATCGTACCTCTTCTAGAGCTTATCTTTACACTGTGACCGTCCGGAAGGTCAAGAGCCCGGGCGTCGGACGGGTTGATTTCAAGAAACCCTTCAGATATTTCAAAGTCCAGCGCTTTAGAATTCCTTGTCATTGTCCCGGTATGATAATGGGCATAGACCCGGCCGGTGGTCATCCAGAACGGATAGTCCGCATCCGTTACTTCCGCTGGCGCCTTGTAGTCAATGGCATGGAACAGCCCCTTGCCCCTTGTAAATCTGCCACCATCGTGGAGATAAGGTGTTCCCGGATGTTCGGTGGATGGGCAGGGCCATTGAATACCCGGGCCTTCAAGCCTTTCGTAGTTAATCCCCGCAAAAGATGGTGTGAGCTCGGCAATTTCTTTAAATATGGTCTCGGGAGAATCGTAATCCATTGCATATCCGAACCGATTGGAGATCTCCTGAATTATCTGCCAATCCTGGCGTGATTCACCTATGGGATCGACGGCCTTTCTGACACGTAAAACCCGTCGTTCGGTATTGACAAAGGTTCCATCTTTTTCTGCAAATGAAACCCCTGGCAGAACTACATGAGCTAATTTTGCGGTGGGTGTAAGGAAAATATCCTGGACAATGAGTAGTTCGAGCTTTTCAAGGGCTTTGACCACATGATTGGCATCCGGGTCCGATACCACCGGGTTTTCACCCATGATCCAAAGGGCTTTGACCTCATCCGTATCAATTGCGCTCATCATTTCAAGAATGGTGAGACCGATCTTTGATGGGAGTGATTCAACATTCCAGGCATCCGCAAATTTCCTGTTGACGGCATCCACGGTAACCGGCTGGTAGCCGGTGTAGACATTGGGAAGTCCGCCCATGTCACAGGCACCCTGAACATTGTTCTGCCCGCGTAGCGGATTAACACCGGTAGCAGGTTTTCCGATATTACCGGTCAACATGGACAGGTTTGCCAGAGACTTTACGTTGTCGACACCCGTCGTATGTTGAGTAATGCCCATACAAAAGACGATGGAGGCCTTGCCTGCTTCAGCAAAGGTCTGGGATAAGGATTGTATGTCCTCCACCGATACGCCGGTAATTTCCGATACCTCGTCCAGGTTAACCCCGTTTATCACGGTTTTAAATGCCTCAAAATCTTCGGTGTTCTTTTTAATAAAAGCCTTGTCTTCAAGCCCCTTGTCCAGAATTATCTTCATCATCCCGTTTAGCAGGGCCACGTCGGTCCCCGGTCTGTGTTGCACATAGAGATGGGCAAAGGCGGCGATTTGGTTTTTCCTCGGGTCTGCCACAAGGATCTTGGCCCCCTTTTCCCTTGCCCGAAAAATTCGCGTGGCCACAAGGGGGTGGGAAGTGGCTGTATTGGACCCAATAATGAAAATGGTGTCTGATTCTTCCAATTCAGACACGGCATTTGTCATGGCACCACTGCCAAAAGCTGCGGCAAGACCTGCCACAGTAGAGGCATGTCAGAGCCGGGCACAGTGGTCGACACTGTTGGTGCCCATGCCCGCCCGGGCAAATTTCTGCATGAGATAATTTTCCTCGTTGGTAACCTTGGCTGAGGCAAAAAATCCCACGGCATCAGGATTATTTTTTTTGCGGATGTCTTTGAGTCGGGAGGCGGCATAGTCCAGGGCTTCGTCCCAGGAAACTTCCACAAGCTCTCCGTTCTTTCTTAAGAGCGGCTTTTTTAGCCGTCTTTCAGACTGCACAAACGCATGCGCATTCCATCCCTTGATGCAAAGTTTGCCTTCATTGACAGGGCTTGTCTTGCAGGGGGTGGTTCCTGTTAATTTGCCGTCTATAGACTCAAGAAAAAGATTGCATCCGCATCCGCAATAGGTACAGGTGGTCAGCGTATTCCTGTAATCCATGATTGTCCCTCTTTGTATAATTTATATAACCCTTCCTACTTTTCCGGTGCGGGGCCCATCAAGCTCAAGGGTGATTTTTCATATTTTTTGATCCCGGATGTAAATCCGAATTCGGTATTCATGATCTGGGCGGTCTTTTTATACAGCAGCCTTAAGGGGATATCCGCAGGGCAGGCTTCATCGCATAGTCCGCAGTCGATGCAGCGGTCGGCCATGTGCATGGCCCGAACCAGATGAAATACCGGAATTTCCACAGGGAGGTCGCCTTTGGATACAAGGTCTTCACATTCAAGACTACATTCTCTGCAAAAGCACATGGGACAGATGTCCCTGCAGCCATAACATTTGACGCATTTTAAAAACTGCCCTTTCCAGTAGGAAAACCGCTCCGAATGGCTGTTGCTTTCAGCATTCGCAACCCCTTTCTGGTCAATACCCTCCGATGTTTCTCCAGCCATCATATCATCTGGCCAGGGTTTCTTACATTCGCACTGTAGGGCCAGGCTTTGAGGGCAGGCGATACCGATGGGGACTACCCGTTCCGGATCCAGCTGATTTAGTCGGTAAAGGCCGTACAACCCTCTTTCATCGCAGCCCCGAACCAGGACGCCGAACACCTCATCCGGGTATTGTCTTGAGAGCGTGACCAACACCTTGTTCAAAGGGTAGCGGGCATCCCCGGCGCTGTCTGTGTCCCCGAGACACAGCTTGTCCAGGTCATCACCCTTTTGATACAGGCACGGGGCCACATTGCCGTTGGTATGGACGAGGGCTACAACCCCTTTAACAGACCCATTTGAAAGCAGGTCATTAATTTTCTGTTTGACTTGATCAATCATAAACAAACCTTAATCTAAGCGACCGCTTCGACCTGTTCTTTTCCCAAGGGTGAAGGGCCTAATTTTTTTAAAATATCGACAAAATCATTGATCTCTTCGACAAACTCCGGTGCCTCGGCCGAGGATACCCACCTGGCCCGAAGTCGCTCCTTCTCTATACCGCAAAAATCCAGCATCTGGGAAAGAACGATCACGCGTTTCTCTGTAGAATAATTACCGTACAGGTAATTGCATTCGCCTCGATGTCAGCCACCCACAAAAACGCCGTCCACCCCCTGTTGAAACGCTCTCAACACATGGTGGGGGGACACGCTACCGGAACACATGACCCTTACCACCCGGATATTTGCCGGATACTGCATTCGACTAACCCCAGCCAGGTCAGCAGCAGCGTATGCTCACCAGGTGCAAAGAAAAGCAATAATATGGGGTTCAAATTTGGTGTCGCTCATTAACGTTTCTCCTTTTCTGAATGATCCTATATCAGGCTACACAGATCTGCGCCAAGAGCTGTTCAGGTCTATACCCACCGAGATTAGCACTGTGGGAGGGACATGCGGAAGCACAATTGCCACATCCCTTGCATAAAACCTCATTCACCTCGCAAACCCGGGTTTTTAAATTGAATGAGATAGCCTCGTATGGGCACAGGGGCTGACACGTCAGACAGCCGACACATGAGTCAGGATCGATACTGGCAATGGTGCCGGAGGTTACCACCGTATCCTTTGACAAAAGGGTCAAAACCCGTCCGGCAGCGCCATAGGACTGGTTGATGGTTTCCGGCAAATGCTTGGGATAATGTGCCGTCCCGCATAAATATACGCCGTCCGTGGCAAATTCAACCGGCCTGAGTTTGACATGGGCTTCCTTATAAAACTGATCCGGACTGAGGGCCACCTTAAACATGCTGGACAACGCCAAGGTTGCGGTAGCAGGAATCACTGCGGCCGCCAGAGAAAGAACATCCGCATCAATTTCCAGTCGTTTCCCTAAAATTGGATCTGGTACGCTTACTCTTAGTATCGACTTCCCACCCTCTTTGGCCGCTTCCACCTGGGGCTCGTCTTCAGGCGTAAAGCGGATAAACATGACGCCTTTGTCCGAAGCCTCCCGGTACTTATCTTCCCTGAACCCGTAGGTTCTCATATCCCGAAAGAGTATGTAGATATCCATCTCTGGATTTTTATCTTTTAGTTTGATGGCATTCTTTACCGCATGACCGCAACACACGCGTGAACAGTAGTTTCTTTCTTTATTCCGGCTGCCCACGCACTGGATCATCACCAGAGTCTTGGCATCAATGACCGCCTCGTTTCCTTTAGAGATTTCTTCTCCCAACGCCATATGCGTGAATACATTTTTATTCTGCCCATACAGGTATTCAGTCGGTTTGTATTCCTCTGCGCCGATGGCTAAGACCGATGCGCCGTGTTTAATATCTTTGATCCGGCCTTCAGTCTCAATGGTGGTGGTAAAATTTCCGATATAACCGTTGACTTGTTTGATGGTGGCCCCATGGGACACCTGAATCAATGGGTTCCGATAAACTTCCTGAATGAGATGGCTTAGATAAGACTGAACATCCAGACCTTCTAGGGTCGTGTGAAGCCGTCGCGCCATGCCCCCAAGTTCTTCGTTCTTTTCCACAATATGGACCTCATGGCCCTGCTTGGCTATGGACAGGGCACAGGTCATCCCGGCTACGCCACCGCCGACCACGAGTGCTGTTTTATTTACCGGCAGATCGAATT
>JAHEIB010000049.1 GCA_024639645.1 Deltaproteobacteria bacterium | reverse complement strand
AATCACCTGGCGATTTTATCGGTGGAGGAAATTATGGGAGTGACGGAAGGTAAAAAGGTCAAAAAAGAAAAAGTGCCAAGACAGCCTATGCCCGAACAGGAACCAGCTATCAGGGCAAGAAATTTCGAGGAGGTACCCCTGGGCCAGGACCCTGAGGTAGCAATGCTGGAAGCGGAACGGTGTTTGCAGTGCAAGAAGCCGGTCTGCGTGGAGGGCTGTCCTGTGGAAGTCGATATTCCCGGGTTTATCAAGCTGGTCAAGGAAGGGGATTTCACAGGCGCGATAAAAAAGATATGGGAAACAAATGCGCTTCCGGCTGTTTGCGGAAGGGTTTGTCCCCAGGAAAGTCAGTGTGAAGGAAAGTGCATTGTGGGGAGAAAAGGAGAGCCAGTGGCCATTGGGAACCTGGAGCGGTTCGTGGCTGATTATGAAAGGAAACATAAAAAGGCAAAACTGCCGGAAAAAGCTGCGCCGACGGGTAAAAGGGTCGCCGTGGTGGGTTCTGGCCCCTCCGGCTTGACGGTGGCCGGTGATTTGATTCTCAAGGGCCATGATGTCACGATATTTGAAGCTTTCCACAAACCAGGTGGGGTTCTGGTCTACGGCATCCCGGAATTCAGGCTGCCCAAAGAAATCGTTTTTTCAGAAGTGGCGGGGCTCGAGGAGCTCGGGGCCAAATTGGACTGCAATGCCGTTGTGGGAAGATCTGTAACCGTGGAAGAACTGTTTGAAGAAGGCTATGATGCTGTTTTTCTCGGCGTGGGAGCAGGCTTGCCACGGTTTTTGAATGTACCGGGTGAGAACCTGATCGGCATTTTCTCGGCCAATGAATACCTGACCCGCTCCAACCTTATGAAGGCCTATCTTTTCCCAAAATATGACACACCGGTTATACAGGGGAAAACAGTTGTTACCCTGGGTGCCGGAAATGTTGCCATGGACTCGGCCCGCACGGCACTGAGGTTGGGCGCAGAAAGATCGATTATTGTCTACAGGCGATCTCGTGAGGAAGTTCCGGCCCGGGCGGCCGAGGTTCACCATGCGGAACAAGAGGGTGTTGAATTTCATTTTCTTACAGCGCCGACCCGCTTTATGGGTAACGAAAAAGGGCGTGTGGTGGGTATGGAAGGATTGAAAATGGAGCTTGGTGAGCCTGACGCATCGGGCAGACGTCGGCCGATTCCCATACAAGGTTCAGAATTTGAAATGGCATGTGATCTGGTTATCATTGCCGTGGGTGCCAACGCCAATCCGTTGCTGACCCGCTCCACCGAAGGACTGAAACTCAACCAGTGGGGATATATCGTAGCGGATGAAGCCACCGGGAAAACCAGCAAGAAAGGGGTCTGGGCCGGCGGCGATATCGTGACCGGTTCGGCCACCGTTATTCTGGCCATGGGCGCCGGCAGGGCCGCGGCCAATTCAATTCATGACTATCTCACCTGGGGATGGTAAGAAAAAAACTGATTTTTTGGTTTACACGTATAAAAGCTGGTCGGATGTTAAGAGCTATCTGACCGGCTTTTTACTGTTCTCCTGCAACAGAATGTGATTTTTAGCGTTCGTCAGAATAGTGCTTCAAAACCGCTCCGGCAAATAACGTCAAACAGCCGCTCGAACTTGCGACCAAACGCTCGTAAGGAACACCAGCGCCAAAAAGCTAAGATACGTTTAATTGTTTAGCAAGACTTGATTGCTATCAATCCAACCCACCCTCTGGTCTTCCTAACGATCGTTAACCCGCTTCAAACAGGCGACCGGCTGTTTGCCGTCAATCGTCGGAGCTTAAATCGAACACCAAACGGAACATATTTATGACAGCAGTTAAATGAAACTGCCCGAAATGATATGAAAAGGCTTGACAGGCAATATTGAAAGAAGTTTAATAGAAAACACACAAACAAAAAACCTTTGAGAAAGAAGGCTAGTCGGGAGCTCGAGAAATCGGGCTGAGAGGGATCCTAAAAAAAATGGATCCGACCGTTGAACCTGATCCGGATAATGCCGGTGGAGGAAAAAGGCCATACACACAACGCCCTCCGCTGGGGGCGTTTTTATTTCCTCTCCCCTTTATCAATCGGGTCCCTGACCGTACAAACAAAATCCCAACAGGAGGTTAACATGTGTAACCCCAGGACCCTGGTGCTCTGTATCCTGTTTTTTCTATCTGCAGGTATCGCGGAGGCAAAAGAAAAAATACCGTTTGTGACGTTGATGACACATGACAGTTTTGCAGTGAGCCAAGCGTTACTCGATGATTTTGAAAAACAGCACGGCGCTGAAATCAAAATTCTTAAAAGTGGGGATGCCGGTGCCGCTCTGAACCAGGCCATACTCTCCAAAAAAAATCCCCTGGCAGATGTTTTTTTCGGTGTAGACAACACCTTTATGAGCCGTGCGCTATCCGCGGGTATTTTTGAGCCATATGAATCCCCTTTTCTCAGGGACCTCCCGAATGCGCTCAAGTTAGACCCCTCCAACCGGCTGCTTCCTGTGGATTACGGGGATGTCTGTCTGAATTATGACAAGTCATGGTTTTCTAAAAAGGGCCTTGCGCCGCCACGCGGGTTGGATGATTTAATCATGCCGCCCTATAAAGGATTGACCATTGTTCAGAATCCTGCCACCTCATCACCGGGTCTGGCGTTTTTAATTACCACGGTTGGGAAATATGGTGCGTCGGGCTATGTGGAATTCTGGAAAAAATTACGCGCCAACGACGTTTATGTTACAGCAGGCTGGTCAGAGGCATATTATGGGAAATTTGTGCGTGCCAAAGGTGGGACACGACCCATTGTGGTCAGTTATGCCAGCAGTCCCGCAGCCGAGGTCTATTACAGTGAAAAAAAACTGGCAGATACCCCGACCGCGGGTATTTTGGATTCTGGATCCGCATTTCGTCAGATTGAGTTCGTCGGAATTTTGAAAAACACCGCCAAAAGGGAACTGGCCAAAAAACTGATCGATTTCATGTTGAGCCCGGCGTTCCAAAAAGAGATCCCCCTGCATATGTGGGTTTTCCCCGCAAACCCGGAAACACCACTCCCGGATGTTTTTCTTAAATATGCCCAAAAAGCCAAGGCTCCCATTTTGCTCTTGCCGGATACCATCGAAAATGGACGGGAAAAATGGATCGAGACTTGGACGGATGTGGTTTTGAGATGAAATCCCGTCTACACACATGGCTGGTGTTGCCGCCCCTTCTTTTTCTCGGTATTTTTTATTTCTATCCACTTATTAGCATTTTATTTCTGAGTTTTATGCCCGAGGGGGCATTTGAAATCACAAAGCTGTACAAACTTGTCAGGACCGGCTATTACGCCGGTGTCCTCTGGTTTACCGTTTGGCAGGCGGCGCTATCGACCCTATTGACGGTTATTGTTGCTTTGCCGGGGGCTTATGTTTTTGCACGATTTGATTTTAAAGGGAAAGTCTTGCTTCAAAATCTGGCAACCATCCCTTTTGTGCTCCCGACGGTTGTTACCGCCGCTGCCTTCCACGCGCTGTTGGGACCCAGAGGACTGGTCAACATGATTCTCATGCGTCTTTTTCATCTGGAAACCCCTGTGATCCATTTGGATCAGACCGTCTGGTTTTTCCTTCTGGCACATGTTTTCTACAACTACACAGTGATTCTGCGGATTGTGGGTGGTTTCTGGTCTCGTTTGCCAAAAAACCTTGGGGAGTCAGCACGAATGCTCGGGGCCTCCGATACAAGGGTGTTTTTCAGCATTACCCTGCCACTGCTCAAACCGGCTATTCTGGCGGCGTCTCTCCTGGTGTTTGTTTTCTGCTTTACCAGTTTTGGTGTTGTTCTGATTCTGGGGGGACCCCGTTTTGCAACGGTTGAAGTGGAGATATACCGCCAGGCGCTCCATCTTTTCAATCTGCCCATGGCATCAGCACTGGCATTGATTCAGATAGGCTTTACTTTCGGCTTGATTGCTGTGTATACCAAGCTTGAACGGAAGGTGGCTGTTTCCTTGACCTTGCCGGATTCGCATAGCCCCCATCAAAAGATACAGACGCCCCAAGAATGTTTTTTTGTGGGCGTCAATATTCTGTGGATGGCTATACTCCTGGGCGCGCCTTTAATGGCGCTTTTTCTTCAATCGGTACTCACTGAAGAGGGGCCAAGCCTTGTCTACTATGCCGGCCTCCTGGAAAATAAAATCGCATCCATATTGTATGTCGCACCCATTGCAGCCATTGCCAATTCACTGGGATACGCCCTTGTCGCCACGCTCATTGCGCTGGTGCTGGGTTGGTTCTCGGCAGCGTTTCTGGTGGGCGCCAAAAAACAAGGGGCCTTGATACTCGATCCGCTGTTCATGCTGCCCCTATCGACATCCGCCATTACCCTGGGTTTTGGTTTTGTTATCGCCCTTGACGAACCGCCGCTTAATTTACGCTCATCCATCTTTCTTCCCGCCATAGCCCATGCCATGGTTGCATTTCCTTTTGTGATCCGGAGCCTTCTTCCAGCCTGGCGGAGCATTCCCCAGAACTTGAGAGATGCCGCAGCCCTGTTGGGCGCTTCCCCGCTTCGAACCTGGTGTGTGATCGACTGGCCGATCCTCAGACGGGCCCTTCTGGTGGGCGCGGTGTTTGCTTTTGCCATAAGTATGGGTGAGTTTGGTGCCACTGTTTTTGTGGTGCGTCCACAGACACCCACCATGCCCTTGGCTATTTTTCGATATTTGAGTCATCCAGGATCCTTGAACTATGGTCAGGCCATGGCCATGAGCTGCCTGCTCATGATCACCACCGCCGCGGGTTTTCTGTTTCTTCAAAAAATGATGCCTCGCTCGGGAGGGTTTTAAAATGGTACAGCTGGAACTGGTAAACCTGAGCAGAACATATGGACCATTTGCGGTGCACAAAATTTGCCTGGCATTGAAACGGGGACAGATTTTGTGTCTTCTGGGTCCTTCCGGTTCTGGGAAAACCACCCTGCTGCGGCTTGTGGCGGGCCTGGAGAAACCAGATTCCGGATCGGTGTTGCTGGAATCTCGAGACATGACCGAATTGCCTCCCCATAAGCGCCAGTTTGGTATGATGTTTCAGGAACTGGCCCTGTTTCCTCATAAATCCGTTTTCGAGAATGTCGCATTTGGTTTGCGCATGCTGCGGCAACCCCCGGCCCAGATTCTGAAAAGAACGGAAGAAATGCTGATGCTGGTAGGGCTGACCAGTATGGCCCAGCGAAACGTGGGGGACCTTTCGGGTGGCGAACAACAGCGTGTGGCCCTGGCCCGGAGCCTGGCTCCGCGACCCAAGCTGCTGATGCTGGACGAGCCACTGGGCGCTCTGGACCGGTCGCTCCGGGAACATTTGTTACAGGAAATCCATTCTATTCTAAAGAAACTTGACGTTACGGCCATTTTTGTTACACATGATCAGGCAGAAGCCTTGACCATGGGAGATGTTGTGGGAGTAATGGACCAGGGTCGACTCGTTCAAATGGATTCTCCCCAGGACTTATACCTGAAACCGAGACATCCATTTGTGGCCCGATTCCTGGGGTTTCAAAATCTGCTTTCAGGTTTGGCCCTGCCTGGCGGCGGGGTTGAAACCGAGATCGGAAAACTGGATATTTCCGATAACAATCTCGAGGTTCATGAAAGGGTTACGGTGGTAATCCGGCCTGAAATTGCCGCACAGCATGTGAGGGGGTCGGAATTATCCCGCTATCACAAAATCGTCGGCACGGTAAAGCAGCGGATTTTTTCAGGCCGGCTATATCGTGTCAAGATGGTGGTTGACAAAGAAATAGTGCTGGCGTTTGACCTGCCGATTACGGAGCCACCGCCTGGCATTGGTGATGAAATGACATTGTGGATCGATGTCAATGAGATCATTCTGATTAAAGAAGGGCAAACACCATGAAAGCTGTGATCTTCGCAAACGGTATCATGAACCAATGGCCGCTGGGATTTGAATTATCCCCGGAGAGGGATCTAATCATTGCTGCGGATGGTGGTTTCAACCATTGTCGACATTGGAAGGTGATGCCGCATATTATCGTGGGGGATATGGATTCCATCAACCCAGCAGACATGCCGGCCCATGGACAGGGGGATGTCGAGATCCACCGGTTTCCTGCCAGGAAGGATGAAACAGACTTGCACCTGGCACTCCAGGTGGCAATCGATCGAAATGCCGACGAAATAGTGATTCTGGGAGCATTGGGGGCCCGTTGGGACATGACATTTTCAAATGTTCTCATATTGCTGTCGCCGTTTTTGCGCCGTGTCCCTGTGAGGATCCTGGAGAGTCAATATGAATTTTTATGTCTTCACGGCTGTCAAAAAATCGATCTGGAAGAGAAACCCGGACACACCGTGTCCCTTATCCCGCTGGCCGGACCTGTGACAGGCATCAGCCTAAGGGGCTTTGTATTCCCCCTTGACAACGAAACGCTTCCTGTGGGAACAACCCGGGGCATCAGCAATCTTTTTAAAGATGAAAAAGCTGAGATTGAAATCGAAGGGGGGCATCTGCTGGTGATCATCGATCGAAGACAGGACAACAGAAAGCTTATGGCAGGGTCTACACAGACCGGAATCTGATATGAATCGCTTACACTCTGAAAAACTACACCACACAGACCCTTACATTGTTTGTACTCGCTACAAGGGAAATCCCAAAAAGCATATTGCCGTTTGTCACAAGTGTAAATGGCGCAAGACGTGCCAGGCCTTTAAACACTATTGGCAGCCCGAACTGCCCTTCCAGTCCAGATAGAAAAAGGCAGGCCCTGGGTGGGACCTGCCTTTGGGTTGGATCAATCTGTCAGGTTTGAGAACGTTCCGGGCTATTTCTTTCCATTGCCTCCTGAACCACCACTGGCTCCGCTTCCCTTTGAACCTCCTGTACCATCAGCACCGCCACTTCCTGCATTGTCCGATCCACTCTCTGAATCACCCTTGTTTTCAGAGTTGTTGCCGGATTCACTTCCCCTGCCCTGGCTGGAACCTGATTGACCGGCGTTGTTTTCATTTGAAGATCCTGACTCTCCGGGTTTCTCGCCCTGGCCTAATTTATGCGCGAACTGATTTGCCACTTGGTTTGGTGACATCTTTTGGGACCGGCTGTGGAAATTCGAACGCAAGCGCTTCATTTCCCTGGCGGTAAATCGGTTTTGAAGTGCCTGACAAACCACATCGGAAACATTGTCCGGATCAACACCCAGGCGGGCCATGACTCTTGCCGTCAAAAATGTCTGAAGGCACAGCTCATCCGCTTTGTTTTGTGACATCTGGCGAATACGTGTCTGTAATTGTGCCATAACGGGCTCCATGTCCTTTTCCTGGAGACCGGCTCCCATGCCCTGGGCTATCGACAATCCGAGGCTGTTTTGCATTTCTTGGTCTGGTGTTAATTCCTGGGCTTTCCGATATGCATAGGCATAACGCGATTGGGTTTTTTTCATTGCCTGGACAACGAGCCCATCTGGTTTGTTTTTGGCCATTCCCTCGAACGCTTTATTCATGACCGGCTCGACAGGGAGGCCTGATTGCATCGTTTCCATGAGCGTATTCTGGGCCTGGAGTATGTGTCTTTCCTGAAAACGATGTTGCAGCATGGCCCGGGTCAGCTGGGTTGCTTTGTCCTGGGAGATGCCGCTCTGAATTACCTGGCGGGTGTTGTTTCTTATCTGAAGACTGGTGTTTTCCGGCAGCGCATCGTCTATTTCATCCGCCCAGACATGACAGACCCAAAGCATCAGTGCCATCAGTATCAATAGTGTTTTTTTCATTTTTGCCTCCGTTGGGTTTTTTACTTCTGTCATCTTAAACGGCTGGGGCGGAAAAAGGTTACAAGTCGGGCGTAAAAACACAGTTTTCAAACCCAAAATCGTCCTTCTCTCTATAGGGGCAATCCGGTATAAACGGCTGATTGTCCAGGATAAAAAAATAAGTGAATTCCTGATCGGCGGGAAGGCTTATACGCCAGGAGTTTTTGGTGTGCCTGGTTAATGGGTGGCGATGAAATCCATCCAGTGAACTCGCGAAGAACGCTGCCTGAGCACCGGAGTCTTTCAGGTAAAGATAAACCTGCTCCCCCTTTATTCTTTGAAAAGGCGTGGCGCATCCTCCAAGAGCCCATATAGCGAGAAGCATGGAAACGACCAGCCTGTTCATACCGTATTTCCAACCAAGAGAACCGAATTTTGACCGCCGAAGTCATCCTGTTCTCTGGTCAATATGGTGGGGTCGGGAAAACTGTCCTTCCCATCCAGTATATAGCTGAAACGGTGCTCACCTTCCGGCAGCGCCAGTACAATTTCCCAATATCCACTGCTCCCCACAGCCTGCATGGGAACCCTTTGCCAGTCTGTGAAACTGCCGGTTATTTCTGCACGGGTAACATCCGGCCGATAAATGACAAATCGATTTGGCTGAAGCACGGCGTGGGGAGACCACAGTAAAAGTATCAAAACAGCGACGGCGGCTGCCATGGATGCCGTTATAAGACGTTTGGGTTGTACCATAAAAGACCATATTTTTTCCCATGCCGTTGTGGTTGCAACGGTGATTTTCGGGATGTGCGTAACAACGTCTCCTCGAAGGAGCATTTCCTGTTTCAACAAATGGAGCACTTCATCTCCGGTCGAGGGGTTTTTTTTAAGATGATGAACAAAAGAAATTTTTTCCTCTATCGTCATTTCATCATCGATGAATAAACTGTTTAAATGGTCCATTTTATACCTCGTTCTTCAGGACAGACTTCAATTTAATCCGAGCCCGATGAATTTTAACTTTGACATTCGCTTCACTGATTCCAACGATACCGGCAATATCCCGGTAGGTTAAATTGCTGCTGATCTTCAAATTCAAAATATCCTGCTCCATGGGTTCAAGGCCCTGCAAGGCTTTTAATACCTCACGATAGCTTTCCCGGATCATTAAATCATGTTCGTGATCTTGAGCACCATGGTTTTCCGTTAAGGCCCGTCTTTTTCCATCTCGGAGTTTTCGCTTTTCATCGATGATAGCATTTCTTGCAACCCTGAACAGCAAGGCTTTGCACCAGGCGCTTGATGGATATCGGGCCAAAAGGCGTGTGAAACTCTCCTGCAGCATGTCTGATGCCAGATAGTAGTCACCGGTCATGCGCATGAGATACGCGAACAAGCTGTTCTTGTTTTCGATGTAAAATTGATTGAAAAGCTTCACCCTGAATCCAATAACGTTTCAAGCGCAAAAAGGTTACAGAAAAAAAAAGGAGGTCAGAATTCGTGGAAAACCTGACCTCCTTTTTTTTCAGAGAATACCTGGTCTCTGGGCCAGGCTATATAGGGGTTGTCAGAAAAAGGTTCCGATTGAGGACCGTTTTACTGATACAAACCCTTATGCCGCCATCCTATTTTGGGAACAGTGTATGACAAGCGGTATAGATACCTAAGGACTATTTTTTGCGTGAAAGCAGGACCTTTTCGATAAATGGATCGATATCGCCATCCAGGACGCCATTGACATTTCCGATGTCGAGATTGACCCGATGATCCTTGACCATCTGGTACGGGTGCAGCACGTAAGATCGAATCTGGTTGCCCCATGCAATGTCATCCTTGTTTTGGTGGAGTTGTTGTTTTTTTTCTTCCTGCTTCTGCTTTTCAGCCTGATAAAGACGGGCCATCAGTACTTTCATGGCCATTTCCCTGTTCCGGTGCTGGGATTTTTCTTGCTGGCACTGGACGACAATTCCCGTGGGCATGTGGGTGATACGGACAGCGCTGCTGGTTTTATTGACGTGCTGTCCCCCGGCGCCGCTTGCACGGTAAACATCCACCCGCAGATCTTTGTCTTCGATGTCAATGGAAATGCTGCTGTCAAGTTCCGGGTAGACAAAAACGGATGCAAAAGATGTATGACGCTTGCCGCTGGCGTTGAAGGGCGAAATGCGGACCAGTCGATGCACACCGCTCTCGGAACGCATATAACCAAAGGCATATTCTCCTGCCGCCGTAAACGTGACACCCTTGATACCGGCTTCATCACCGGGCTGGTAATCGATCACATTGAGTTTATAGCCTTTTCTTTCGACCCACCGTGCGTACATCCTGAAGAGCATCTCAGCCCAGTCCTGTGCTTCTGTGCCACCGGCCCCGGCATTGATGGAAACGATGGCATTCTTTTCATCATCCTCTCCATCCAGCATGAGCTTCAGGGAAAGCACCCTGGCCCGGTCCTGGATGTCGGTGATGGATCGGGTTACCTCGTTGACGGTCTCTTCATCGTCTTCTTCGATGGCGAGGTCCATCAGAATATCACACTCTTCCAGATCTGATTTCAAACCGGCATAGACCTCTATGGTTTCTGTAAGAGATGTGCGTTCCTTCAAAATGGCGGTCGTGCCATCAGGGTTGTCCCAGAACCCATTACCTGCAAAGATGGTTTCGATTTCCTTGAGACGTATTTCTTTTCCTTCTATGTCAAAGATACTCTTTCAGGTTTTCCAGCTGAAGTTCAAGATCGTTAATAGCCTGTTTTAGTTCAAGTGACATAATTATTACCTCCTGAAGTTTTTTCTGATGGATTGGTTTTTGCCCGCAGCATGATTAGTATTGCGGTGATAATACAAGCAACAGCGAATATGTCTCCAAAGCGGACATAGGGTGTCTGCCCGCTCATTAAGGGGATATCTTCTCCTATGCTGGCATCTTCAAAAAGGGGTGTTTCCGAAACAACCCTACCAGTCGGATCGATAAACCCGCTGATTCCGGTGTTGGCAGATCTTACAAGCGCTCGTCTTGTTTCAACGGCCCTAAAAACCGCCATTGAAAAATGTTGGTAAGGAGCACTCGTTTTACCATACCAGGCATCATTGGTGATATTGATGAGCAACTCGGCCCCGTTTTGTACGGCGGCTCGGGAAAGAAATGGAAAAATGAGCTCATAGCATATCAGTGCTCCTATCTTGTTTTCCCCCCAATCGAGCGTATCACCAACGGATCCGCTAGAGAAATCTCCCACATGTTCGACCATTTTTCCCAGAAAGGGAAGCCATTGTTTCAAGGGAACATATTCACCAAAAGGAACCAGGTGCGCCTTGTCGTAACTGTCGGCGACGATACCATCATGCCGAACCAGAAAGGCACGGTTGAAGTATTGAACCTTTCGCGCTTTCTGTGTGTAGGCCGGGCTTCCAAGTAGGGTATCTGCTGCATTGGACCGTATTCCCTGCAGAACCATTTTTGTCAGAGGTATGTTCTTGACAAAATAGAACGGCATGGTCGTTTCCGGCCAGACAATAAGGTCCGGGGGATTTGCCGATTCTGTCTTAGACAGTTCAAGATACTTCTCTATGGTCGATATCTGATATGCCGGATCCCATTTTTTTGTCTGATCTATATTCCCCTGAACAATTGTTATCCTTTTGTGCGGTGCCCGGGATATCCTGTTTTCCAGCGTGCCTATTTGCCAGGCACCATAGCACCAGACCGCCCCAATGACACCCCCGACCATAAGAGCAAGGGCGAATAATTGTTTAGGGCCTTTTTTCTGTCGCTGAGGATCCTGCCCGGTGACATATTGATACAGGAAAAACAGCAGCCCATTTGACAGCAAAATCAGAAAGGATACACCATAAACACCAACTATATCTGAAATCTGAATGATGTGCAACGCGTTATGCTGGGAGTGGCCAAGGAGTTCCCAGGGAAAACCGCTGAAAAGAAAGGATCGGATAAATTCAAGGGAAACCCATAGCGTTGGAACCAAAATGAACCGTCTATAAATTGACATTTCGATACATGCAAGAGCCATAGAAAAAAGTCCCACATAGACTGCCAGATATGATGACAAGAGCAAAAGAACGCCCATGCTCATGACCATTGGAAACGGGCCATAGGTATTTAAGAAGGGCACAAACCAGTACAGAAGGGTCAGATAGTGAACAATCCCGGTGAGAAAGCCCATTAGAAAGCCATGAAGGGCAGATAAGTTTCTCAAGGCCACCAATAAGGGTACCAGGGCAAACCAGGCCACCACACCACTTCCCATCACGGGGAAAGATGCCGTCAGCAATATGCCGCTCAAACAGGCGTACGCCATGTGTGTGATATTGACGGGTTGTTTTAAACGGGTCATATCCTGTCTACTTAAACCTCGGGTTGTTGTTTTACCGGTTTTCGGAGCAGTAACGTTTTATAGGGCTTGTCAGAAAAACGTTCCGATTGAGGACCGTTTTTCTGCTACAAACCCATATGCCGCCATCCTATTTCGGAATATTATTATGACAAGCGGTATATTTCCTGAAATCGGGTAACAAATCCGGAACCGGAGCCTGATCTGAATGCATATCCAGATACATTTTCTCAGACAAATTATCAATACTTCTGATGGTATTTCTCCTATTGACCTCCTGAGTACAATAAATTAAGATATAGACTATTTTAACCCAACCGCACGATTCTATTCTTGAAGGGGATTTCAGATGATGAATTCAGAAGAAGAATTGGAAAGGTTTCTTACCATCGGGCATCTTGTTGAACTGATTTATAAAATGCCTGCCGGCCGTTTGAAAACACTCCTGGACCAACTGGAAAAAGAGATGCCGGAAAAAAGCACCAGTGAAGGTGAGCGGAGGCATGTCCGCGTGGACTGCTTTGTCAGCGTCGATTACACCGATTCTGAAAGGGTTTTTAAAGATTATATTGAAGACATCAGCACGAGTGGTGTTTTTATAAAAACCCGGGAAGCTTTCTCCGTTGGAGAAGAAATCGTCCTGTCCATGTCAATTTCCAGGGAAGGGAGCGCATTCAAGATACCGGCCACCGTTGTCCGTGCGGCAGCAGATGGCATCGGCGTCAGGTTTAAAATCACAAGCCAGGTGCAGGAAGACATCATTGAATCATTGATAGAGAGCATCAACGCACAAAAAGAACAGAGAGCCAAAAAGTCATTCAATCCATCCTCATAAGAAGACGTTATTATGCCAAAAAAAAGTAAATCCCAGTTTGATATCGAATGGGAGAACCGAACCTTGTGTATCGATGAGAGTTGTATCGGTGTCGTCGGTCCGGATGGCCGATGCAAGGAATGCGGCAAGCCGTTTGAAGGCTTTGAATATAAGACAAGCGATTCCGCGGAGGCAGATATTCCCCAAGAGAGCGATATTGAGGTACATGAACCTGAAAAAGCCGAATTTGATACGGATTGGGAGCATCGAACTTTGTGTATTGATGAAAGCTGCATTGGTGTGATCGGTCCGGATGGACGATGTAAAGAGTGTGGTAGACCTTACGAGGAAAACGGATAGACCCGCCAAAGATACCTTGCTGAAGAAAAGAGAGGTGTTTGAAATGCTCAGACTGGGATCCAAACCAGAAAATATGAGAGAGATGGAACTGGATGATATTTTTATCTCGAGGCTTCAGCTTCTTGTCATTATGACCAAGTCATATCTGAACAAATATCCCCTGGGCAGCTATCGTGAACGCAGTATCCTGGAAAATGCCGAGTTCGTAAAAGTCGACGCCGAGGGTTTGGCAGAGGATATTGCGTTTTTTGGATGGGATGAACACTCCCAAAACGGATTGAACTTTGAGCCTGTTTTTTATCAGCGTGTTAAACTGCTGGCGGTCATGGCTGAAGCTTTTGCCAAAGGACATTCTCTTGAAGCGCACAAGCAGGAGGCCCTCGAGAAAAATTTGAATACGATTTGTGAGGCCATCACATTCAGTAAAACCATCAGCGATATGCAGTTCCTAAGAGTTGCGTGAGGCCGCCATTATAGCAAATGTGAAAATAGCCGTTATCGATGAAGACGTCATCGTCAGAAATTTTATTGTCAGTACATTAATGTATAGCGTCAACAGAGAGATTCTGACTTTTGACGACGGGTTCGATGCTTGGGTATATTTTGAGGAATCAGGTTTTCCCGATATGATCATAGCGGATGTCAACCTGCAGGAAATTGACGGTCTTGCATTGACGTCCAAGGTCAAGAAAGCCAGCCCGGAAACAGTTGTTGTGCTTTTCTCAGATTCGACGGGAAATGAAGCAAAAGCGAGGAAACAGGGGTCTGATGCATTTTTAGCAAAGCCATTCGGCATCAATGAACTTTTCAACCTGGTCCAGACCTTTGTTGTCGAGCAAGACCCTGCCGACGACCCTTCCACCCCCCCTTAACCCAAATATTTCAGATTTTCTTTGAGGCCGTTCATGCCTGTTTTAACGTTTGAAGACCCGAAAATTGCCGACCTCGTTCACAAGGAAGCGCGGCGTTTGGAAGAAACGCTCGATCTGATTGCGGCAGAGAATCACTCTCCTCCGGCAATTATGGAAGTCCTCGGATCTGTTTTCAATACCAAAACCATCGAAGGATATCCAGGCCGTCGATACCATGCCGGTTGCATCCATGCAGATGCTGTGGAGCGCTTGGCGAATTCCAGGGCCAAAACACTTTTCAACGCCGAGCATGCAAACGTGCAGCCCCATAGCGGGACATCCGCCAATCTTGCGGTTTATTTTTCAGTTCTCGATATTGGGGACAAAATTCTGTCCATGACGCTTTCACACGGCGGTCACCTTTCGCATGGTCATCCTGTTTCGATTGCCGGGAAGTGTTTTGAGATTCAACATTATGGTGTGAATTCAAAATCGGGATTGATCGATTATGGCGCGCTGACATCCCTGGCAAAAGCATTTAAACCCAATATGATTGTAGCGGGCGCCAGTTCATACCCGCGATTGATAGACTACGAAAAAATAGCTGAGACGGCAGCATCGCTCCAGGCATATTTTATGGTGGATATGGCTCATATCGGCGGTCTTGTGGCTGCCGGGGTGATTCCAAGTCCGGTCCCTTTTGCGGATTTTGTTACCTTGACATGTTATAAAACAATGATGGGGGGAAGAGGTGGCATTATCCTGTGCAGGGATGTGTTTGCGCAACAAATCGACAAAGCCGTATTTCCCGGTTGTCAGGGAACCAGTGCCGTCAACAGTATTGCTGCCAAGGCAGTTATTTTAAAGATGGCCATGGGGAAACCCTTTGTGGCTCTTCAAGAAAAAACGATCGATACCGCCCGGGCCCTTGCTAAACGATTCATCAAAAAAAGGTATCGTGTTTTAACCGATGGAACCGACACCCACCAGGTTATCATTGATGTCGCATCGAGGGGCGTGGATGCCGGTCTGGTGGAAAAAGCACTGGAACGTTCAAATATTATTCTTAACAGGAATATCCTGCCGGGGGACGAGCAGAAAACGGGAACAATAAGTGGCATCCGCATGGGCACGGCTGCCATGGTTGCCCGGGGCATGGGTAGGGTGGAAGTAGACATCGTAGCAGACCTTATCGACAGGGTGATTACCCATGTTACAAAGCCCGATGTGATTCTTGAGGTCAAAAATAAGATCATTTCGCTATGTCACCGTTTCCCCGTCTATCAGGCACCGGTATGAGGTACAAAAGGACTGGTTCGATTACTCCGGCCGGTTGACTAACTGCCTTATCTCGCAGTATGAGAATATAGATCACGTTGATGGTTTAACATTTCAATAAGGAAACTCAGCCAATGACAGCGTCCGTTGAAGCCCTGAAAGTTGAAAGCCTGCATAAAAGTTTTGGACAGATAGCCGTCTTGAAGGGGATTTCTTTCGAGGCCAACGAACAGGATGTCATTTCCATATTGGGAAGCAGCGGTTCCGGAAAGAGTACCCTTCTGCGATGCATCAATCTACTGGAGACACCGACGTCTGGAAAGGTTTATGTTCATGGTGAGCTGATCAACATGCGTGAAACCACCTCGGGTGAGAGAAGACCCATGGACCAAAAGCAGGTGGAGCGCATCCGGTCGAAACTGGCAATGGTTTTCCAGCAGTTCAATCTATGGGCCCACATGACGGTAATGCAGAATGTAATCGAGGCGCCAATACATGTGTTGAAGTTGCCCAAACAGGAAGCAAGGGAACGGGCAGAGCGTCTTTTGAATCGGGTCGGGATGTACGAACACAGGAATTATTACCCAGCGCATCTTTCCGGGGGCCAGATGCAGCGGACAGCCATCGCAAGAGCACTGGCCATGGAACCGGAAATGCTGCTTTTTGATGAACCAACGTCAGCCCTGGACCCGGAACTGGTGGGAGAAGTGCTTAAGGTTATGCGAAGCCTTGCAGAGGAAGGTCGTACCATGCTGGTTGTCACGCATGAAATGGGTTTTGCACGCGAAGTTTCCAGCCGGGTGATCTTTTTGGACGAGGGACTGGTGATGGAGGACGGTTCTCCGGACAAGGTGTTTGACAATCCCCGGTCTGATCGTTTTCGTCAGTTTCTTACCGGAACCTTGAAATAACTGGAAACGGATTTCTTTAAAGCGTGTTGTGATGTTTTTTTTGTAAGGAAAAAATTATGTCGGATATCATTGCCTATTTACCGCTTATTCTGAAAGGAATGTTGTTAACTGTGGAAGTGGCACTCCTTTCGCTTTTGATATCGGTACTTTTGGGGATGCTGGGTGCTGTTGCCAAGCTTTCCAAATCCAGAATCGCTAGAACGCTTGCAGGAATATACACAACCATTATTCGCGGTATTCCCGATCTGGTTCTTATGACCCTTATCTTTTTCGGCGGTCAGATTCTGGTAAACAACGTCGGAGAGAAAATGGGCTGGGAATATATTGATGTCAGCCCATTTATGGCCGGAGTCCTTACCATCGGATTTATTTTTGGCGCTTACATGGCAGAGTCCTTCCGTGGGGGTATTTTAGCGGTATCTCACGGTGAAATAGAGGCCGGGTACGCGTTTGGTATGAATCCGACAAAAGTATTTTTCCGTATAACACTGCCGGCCATGGTCCGGCACGCATTGCCCAGTTTTGGCAACAACTGGCTGGTTTTGACAAAAACAACGGCTCTTATATCCGTCATCGGTTTGCAGGACATGGTGTACAACGCCAGCAATGCCGGGGGGTCTACCCGTAAGCCCTTTACTTTTTATTGTGTGGTGGCGTTTTTATTCCTTATTATCACGGGTGTTTCCGACATCGGGCTTCGCAGGCTGAACAAGCGTTACAGCGTGGGGGTACGAAGAGAATGAATAAGAGAGGTCGGCCAAACAATACAAGCGATAAGGTGCGTTAGGAACCCAATGGATATACAGGTCATCATAGACAACTTGCCACTCTATTTCAAGGGCCTCTGGACGACGATTATCCTGGTTGCATCTTCGCTGGGTATCGGGCTTTGCCTGGCCATACCCATTGCACTTCTGGCAACGGCCAAAAAGAAATGGATCAGTTTTTTACCCAAGGCCTATATCTATTTTTTCCGGGGCACTCCTTTGCTGGTGCAAATGTATATGATCTACCATGGCATGGGGCAGTTTGAAATTATACATGACAGTTTTTTATGGACCATTTTTAAAGAAGCCTATGCATGCGCGTTGATCGCTTTCGCCCTTAACACTGCTGGTTACACCGGTGAAATATTGCGGGGCACCATCGAGCAGACGCTCTTTGGTGAAATAGAAGCCGCAAAAGCATGTGGTATGTCCGTACCGATGATCTACCGACGTATTATTCTTCCAAGTACTTTCAGGCGGGCGTTGCCTGCTTATGGCAATGAGGTTATTTTTATGCTTCACGGCAGTGCGTTGGCGGGAGTCATTACTATCGTGGATTTATTTGGTGCTGCAAAAATAGTAAATTCACGGAGTTTTGTGCCTTTTGAGTCTTTCATCACGGCAGGTCTTTTTTATCTATGTCTCACTTTTTTGATTGTCTGGGGTTTTAAAAGAGCCGAGCATCATTTTCATGCGTACTTGCGCCCGCGCGAAAATTAGAAACCCTCTCAAAAATGTCTTTTAGCCCAATATTTGCGTTGGGCTCGCGTTTCAACTTCTCAAAATACAATAGTATTTCTGCGGGTAAAAACACTCGTCCGCCTTGATCTTGAACCAAAATCCTATTTTTGAGAGGGTTTCTACTGTTGGTGGCGCTAAACCCATAGACATTGTCATAAGAAATGAAAGCCAAACCCTCGAACCTTTTGTATACCATTGAAGCTGGAATGCCGCTGTTCGCTGATAACTGTCAGCCACCCTCCAACCCTTGTATCCCCCTCGGACCCTTGAACCCTTTTTTTGCCTAGGGTCGCCGTTTGTCTTTGAGTATATGGTTTGAAATAACCACGCGTTGAATTTCTGATGTCCCTTCGTAGATGGTAAAAACCCGGGCGTCACGGTAAAATCGTTCCACGGGATAATCTTTGACAAACCCGTAACCCCCATGCATCTGAAGTGCTTTGGCCGTAACCCGGTTTACCATTTCGCTGGCAAACAGTTTGGCCATGGAGGCCTGGACCGTGTAATTTTCACCCCGGTCTTTCATGGCGGCAGCTGAAAACATAATTTGTCGGGCAGCTTCTATTTCGGTTGCCATGTCTGCAATCATCCATCGCAGCCCCTGGAATTTTGAAATTTTCCGGCCGAACTGCTCTCTGCCTTTGGCATGTTTGACAGCGGCATCGAATGCTGCCTGGGCAACGCCAACCGATTGGGCTGATATACCGATCCGGCCGCCGTCGAGGGCTCGCATGGAAATCTTAAATCCATCCCCCTCATTCCCGAGCATGTCCGAAGCCGACACCCGGCAATTGTCAAATATCAGGTCTGCAGTATCAGATGCACACAACCCCATCTTATCTTCAAGTCGTCCGACGATGAAACCTGGTGTGCCCTTTTTAATCAGGAAGGCGCTGATACCTTGATGCTTCTGAGACGTATCGGTTTTCGCGGTGACAATGACAAGTCCGGCATTTTTCCCGCTGGTAATAAACCGTTTGGTGCCGTTGAGGATGTAGTCGTTTCCATCCCTTTCCGCCAGGGTTGACTGGCTGACGGGGTCCGAGCCGGCATGTGGTTCCGTCAAAGCAAAGGCACCGATAAAATCCCCCCTGGCAAGTGGTTTCAGGTAGGTTTGTTTTTGCTCTTCGGTGCCATGGCGAAGAATGCTCTCGCATACAATGGAATTGTGAACGGACATGACAACAGCGGTGGATGCACAGGAGTAGGCAATTTCCGAAAGCGCAAGAACATAGCTGACGGTATCTGCCTGGGAACCATCATACTCAAGGGGTACCATCATGCCGAGAAGACCCAGTTCTCCCATCTTTTCAAGATTTTCAGCCGGAAATTCCTTGGTCCTGTCGCGTTCCATGGCCGTTTCAGCGACGACTTTTCTCGAAAACTCCCTCACCATGGATTGAATCATACGCTGTTCATCGTTTAGTTTGAAGGTCATATGAATGCCTCGTTTTTCTTTGGATATTTAGCAATAAAACAAGCAGTAAGCATTAAGCGATAAGCATTAAGCAGCTTAAAGCTTACTGCTTATGGCTTAAACCCCCCAACCCTTGTATCCCCTCGGACCCTGGAACCCTGTTTTTAAGGTCCATACACCACCACCAGTAGTTTTGCTTCATCTTTCCCGGTATTTTTCAGGTTATGATGTATTCCCGAGTTGAAGTGCAGAGAATCACCTGTCTTTAATTTGTTGACATGGTCTCCCACGATGATTTCTATCTGGCCGGACAGAACATAGGTGAATTCTTCACCTTCATGATGATAGCCCACACCCTGATGATTTGCCAATGGATCAATGGTTACCAGAAAGGCTTTCAAATGTTTGTTTTCAGCCCCGGGAGTCAACGTGGTGTAAGCATAGTGGTCGGTACGCTTGGTATATGCCTTAATCCGGCGCTTCATCTTGGATTCATCTTCCTTCAACAAGGCTCCGGAGTCAATTTTAAGGGCTCTGGCTATCTGGAGAAGTGTTCCAACGGGGGGCGTTACCTTGCCCTTTTCCACGTCCTTTATATAATCGATGCTGAAGCCGGTCTCATTGGCCAACTGGTCGAAAGTAATCTTGTTGGATGTCCTGGCCTTTTTTATTTTCTGACCAATGGATACAGTTGTATCTTTCTTTTTACGGGGCATGCCATCTCCTCCCTATTTTCATGGGGTCTATTTGTATTCGTAAAACCCGCGGCCGGTTTTTCTGCCAAGCCATCCTGCTTCCACGTACTTTCGCAGCAAGGGGCAGGGCC
>JAHEIB010000048.1 GCA_024639645.1 Deltaproteobacteria bacterium | reverse complement strand
TTGATCATCTTGGCAAATTCGTTATCCATAACCAGTTGGCCAAAATCGATGGTCATGCCCATTTCGATCATACCCAGGCCGTAAATCAGGTTGGCACCTGCCAACGCTGGTAACAGGCCTGTGATGGTTTTCTCGTGACCGGACTGGGCATCACAGACTTTACTGTCGCCCTAGCCACCCGCTACCCAGCTGGGGAGCAGATAATATATGGACATCTGAGCCACCGCAGCATTGATCAAAGCACACTCAGGAGACCCCACGGATGCGGCAGCCAACCTCAGATCCATGGCAGTTGTGGAACTTCCGTAAATAAACTTTGCTCCTTTACGCGTACACTGACTGAGCACCAGCCCTCCAAGGATTTCCGCATTGTGATCCACCAGAGTGCCTGCCAGGGTAACTGGAGACGATCCACCGGCCATGGCCATGGACAAAACATTGACAGCCAAATCTGCTCGGGCAGATTCCATGATGATTTCGCAGCTGTCCTTAACGAGCTGCAGTGGGCTGACCGGACAGGTAATAAATGAAATGATGGGACGCTCTTTCAGCTTTTCCTTGCCCCCGACAATAGCAGCCGTCATTTCAATAATTTTTTTGGTTAAATATCCATTGCCTGACCCCATGAATCCGTGCTTCGTCGTATTGGGCAGCCACGCTTCGGCATTATGAAGCTGCACTGTCTGCGTCGGAACATCACTTGCGCCAACAGCCCGCTCATAGACATCGATTTCACTCAGATAGTCAGCGATTAGAGCCGAGGCAGCCACATCCGCCTTGGTCGTCTCCCGATGCTCCCCCGTGTATGGATCATTAATAAAAACACCTTCCCCAAAATTGGTGAAACCCACACGGTTTTTTTCCATTATAAAATCGTTTTTTGAATCACGCCCGGCCAACAGAATTTTTGGCGGCGCTGTCCGGATGGCATCCTCAACCATGTGGGGAGGAAATTTGGCAATAAATTTCTTTTTATCGATGACAGCACCTCCACCATCGAGAATTTCCAGCGCCTCTTCATCCTCGAAAAAAAGACCGGTCTTTTCCAGAATCTCAAGTGTGGCAAGATGAATTTCATCCATCTCATCATCGGTAAAGACCTTGAAATCTAAACCGCCGTTTCTACTTTTTCCTGCTCGCATATTTCTTTTCAAGAAATCACCTCCCTTTTGTTTTACCACCTTACCCCAACGTTGTTAAAACGTTTTCAACATACTCAGTCAAAAGAGACGGCACGTCTCCGCAAGTTCAGGTTCGGAACCGCGTGCCGAGCACGCGGTTTGTAGAACAATCAACGTCCCAGTCCAATTGAGCTCGTATTTTCTTATGCAATAAAATTACCTCGTGGATTTCTATGCTGCGGTGAACTTCAAGAACTGTATTTTTGTCAAGTCCTTGGGCGAAAGTAATTGAAGAAACTCACAGTATGCGAAACACTGCCGCACAGCGGAACATAGGAGGAATGCACCTGCTGTTTCGGTTCCTCTCCACAGGCGGAACGATAACAGATCTTTTTCAGTATAGCAAGAGGTATGCTGAGGAATCATCTAATTATATAGCGTTATTTTAGATACTTATAATAGATATTGTCACCATTTGGTTTGCTGGCCAAAAATGAGCTTATTAACCTTGAACGGAAATTGCGAGCGCTAAACCCGTCGGTTCTGCCGTTCGGCAGTGCTTCGCATACTGCGGGCTTAGCGAGTGAATCAAATAGAAAAATCGCTCCGTTCAGATTAAAGGATATTGACAGGCAATGCCTAAACTTCTTAAAATTAAAAAATGAGTAAACATCTTCATCCATAAAGGATACATCACATGAACTGGATAGCAGATCCAAATATCTGGCTGGCACTACTATCATTGAGTGCCATTGAAATTGTGTTGGGTATCGACAATATTGTTTTTATCGCTATTTTAGCCGGCAAACTCCCGGAACATCAACAGGCCAGAGGACGAACAATTGGTCTGATTTTGGCAATGGCTACGCGAATTCTACTTCTCTTTTCCATTTCCCTGATCATGAAATTGACGCAACCGCTTTTTGTGGTATTTTCCTTTGAAATATCGGGTCGTGATCTCATTCTGATTGCCGGTGGGCTGTTCCTTCTGGTAAAGAGTACACACGAGATTCACAACAATCTGGAAGGGGAAGTCGAGCATCAGCGAAAAAACGATATCAAAAAAGCGACCTTTGCAGGTGTTGTAACGCAGATAATGATCCTGGACATTGTCTTTTCAATCGATTCCGTTGTTACAGCTATCGGTCTGGCCAAGCAGCTCAGTATCATGGTTGCGGCCATTATTATTGCTGTTGTCGCAATGATCTTTCTGGCCGGGCGTATTAGCTCTTTTGTGGACAATCATCCAACCATCAAAATGCTGGCGTTGAGCTTTCTTTTGCTCATTGGCATCTCCTTGATTGGCGAAGGACTGGATCTGCACATCCCCAAGGGGTATATCTATTTTACCATGGCGTTTTCTGTTTTCGTGGAAATTCTCAATATGAAGATCCGCAAGCATCGGGTCAAACCCGTAAAACTTCGTAACCCTAGATCGGCAAAAATCATCCACACATAAAATCATCTCACGATTTTATCAAGCATGATGTTGCTGCTAAAATAAGGAACCATGACATGGCAGTTGTATTGGGTATCGATACAGGCGGGACATATACGGATGCGGTCCTGGTCAATTATGAGAATGGGAAAATTCTGTCGAGTGCCAAGTCATTAACTACGCACCAGGATCTTTCCGTTGGTATCCATGCGGCCGTCACATCTGTCATGACCATCAATCGCAAAACCATCTCCCCTGAAAAAATCTGTCTCGTGGGTCTGTCCACGACCCTGGCTACCAATGCCATTGCGGAAAGGCACGGCGTCCCTATTTGCCTGCTATTGATAGGGTATGACCGGGACTTGATTCATCAATACCGATTTCAGCATGCCCTTGGAACGCCAAATGTCGTCTACCTGCAGGGTGGACATGACCAACAGGGCATTGCACGTCAACCACTGGACGAAAATGCCATCAAAAGCACTGTTCAAACATGGCGTAAAAAAATCAATGCCTTTGGCGTCTCTGGCTATTTTGGAGCCTTTAACCCGGAACACGAATTAGAAGTAAAAAAATGGATACAAGACCTTACAGATCTTCCGGTGACCTGCGGTCATGAACTTTCCACGCGACTGGATGCCATCCGCAGAGCAACAACAGTAGCCTTGAATGCCAGGTTGATCCCCATTATACAAGATCTGATCCTCAATGTTCGTGCCACACTAAAGACCTTATATATTCCTGCGCCACTGATGGTAGTAAAAGGTGATGGGAGCCTGGTTCAAGCAAGTTGGGCCGTAAAGCGCCCCATTGAAACAGTCCTGTCCGGCCCAGCTGCAAGCGCCCTGGGAGCCCTGAAACTTATCGGGGAAAAAAACACCTGGGCGGTGGACATGGGCGGCACCACCACCGACATTGTCGAGCTCATTGAAGGTGCGCCGTCACTCAATCCGGAGGGGGCCAGCATAGACGGATGGCGGACCATGGTTGAAGCCGTAGATGTCCATACCATTGGGCTCGGTGGGGACAGCCATGTACAGGTATCTTCCGAAAATCGACTGGTCATCGGGCCCGATCGCGTCATACCGCTTTGCAAACTGGCCAGCGAATACCCGGACAAGATCCTGGCTGAATTGAAAGACCAGCTTTGTTCAGACAAAGAGGACCTGGAGACAGCCCGGTTCCTGCTTCCTGGAAAAACAGACGAGATAAGACTTGCGGAAAAAGATGCAAGACTTTTGACACAATTGAAAAACGGCCCAAAACCCCTGACGGCTTTCACGAACGCTGCTGTCTTTAAGGATCCATGGATTTCGAGGCGTATTCAAGGGTTGATAGAAACCGGTCTGATTCAGCAAGCCGGTTTCACCCCCACGGACGCACTTCATGTCCTAGAGCGTTTCCAGGAATGGAACGGAGAGGCATCTTACCTGGCAGCAAAACGTCTTTCCGCCCGTTTGTGCTTGCCTATAGAGGCATTCTGCAAAAAGGTCGTGCAAACAGTTTCCAGGCAAATTGCGGCCGCCATCGTATCCAAGGCCATTACAGACGAAATCGGGAAACCTGGTTGGAAACAGACATTGGCTGATGAATTTCTTTTGAATAAGGCCCTCAAGCAGGATTGCGAAGGGAAGTTGATCCCTGAAATCAGATTGAATCATTCCATCGTCGCACTCGGGGCGCCCGTAAAAGCCTACCTGCCCATAACAGCGGATATCTTAAAGACCAGACTTTCAATTCCTCCATTTGCAGAGGTTGCTAATGCTGTCGGCGCCGTCAGCGGAAAGACGGCTCTGCGGATCAGGGTTCGCATCCGGCCCATTAGAGAAAGTCAGAAAGTCCGACTTCTTTCTCCGAAAAGCCCCAGAGACTTTGAAGGTGTCGAGGAAGCTGTCCAGTATGCGCGCCACCACATGACACGCCTGGCAGAGGAAAAAGCGCGACAATCCGGTGCCGAACATGTACACGTGCAGGTAATCCGAAAAGATAAAAAAGCCAAGGCCAAAGGCAATAAAGAAGTATATCTTGAGACTGAATTGACATTCATGGCTATTGGAAGACCGAGTATGGCACTTAAGCAGTAAGCGATAAGCTGTAAGCGGCTTATTGCTTATTGCTTTTTCTTAAAAACCTGGATATTTTGACGTTTTCCCTGGATCAATGTTTCTGACATTGTTCCACATTTTATATCTTGGCTTTTATTTATAAATAGCATATTTTTTTCATCCAAAGGATAGGTGCCAGACACGAAAATAGTTTACCATTTTTATAAGAAGTGACATTGCCGATCAAACGGCAAAATATTTAATTTTATTTAATAGGAGCCCACTATGTTAATTGTTGGAGAACTGATCAATGCAAGCCGTAAAGCCATTGGCACGGCCATCGAAAAAAAGGACGAGGAAAGCATAGCAAAAATCGCCAAAGATCAGTCCAAAGCCGGCGCTGATTTTATTGATGTGAATGCCGGTGTCTTTGTCGGCAAAGAGCCCGAGTACCTGGAGTGGCTGGTGAAAACCGTTCAGACGGCCGTCGATGAACCCTGCTGCATAGACAGCCCGGATCCCAAGGCCATCGAAAAAGCACTGGCTGCTCACAACGGCGTGGCAATGATCAATTCCATCTCCCTGGAAAAAGAACGCTATGACGCCCTGATGCCAATTATAGCCGGAACCAACCTCAAAGTGGTTGCCCTCTGCATGAGCGACGAAGGTATGCCGGAGACAACCGTGGATCGCATGAGAATTGCAGACAAATTAGTCAACGGTCTCCTGCAGAACCATATCCCAATTGAAAATATTTATGTGGATCCACTGGTTCAGCCGGTATCAACCAACAATAATTTTGGGATTGAATTCCTGAATGCCATCGAACAGATTGTCGCGACATTTGAAGGTGTTCACACGGTATGCGGCCTATCCAATGTCTCTTTTGGTCTGCCCGACAGAAAATTTCTGAACCAGACATTTATGAGCATGGCCATTGCCAAAGGGCTCGATGGTGCCATTGTCAACCCAATGGATAAAAAAATGATGGCCAATATCATCGCCGCTGAGGCACTCGCCGGCAGAGATGAGTACTGCATGGCATATCTCAAGGCCTACCGGGCGGATCTATTCGTATTTTAAGACAAATGAACTTTAGGTTCTCCTACCCTGCACTAGAAAGGAGTCTGATATGTCTGAAACAATTTACCAAGAAGCCATGGAAGCCATTTTGAAAGGTGATGCGGACAAAGCTGTTGACACCGCCAATAAGGGAATCGACACAGGTATGGATCCTCTGGACCTGATGAACAACGGTTTCATCTCCGGCATCAATCAAGTGGGCGATCTTTTCGAAACCGGCAGACTTTTTCTGCCCCAGCTGGTCATGTCCGCCTCGGCCATGGAAAAAGCCACGGAAATCATCAATGCAGCCATTCCAGAGGGAAAGGGAACAGTATCCGGGAAAGTTTTGGTTGGAACGGTAGAGGGCGACGTACACGATATAGGAAAAACCATTGTCGTGGCCCTGTTCAAAGCCAATGGCTTCGATGTGTTGGATATCGGGAGGGATGCACCCATCGAGCAATTTATAAACCAGGCTGAAAAATTTGGCGCCGATATTATTGGCTCGAGCACCCTTTTAACCACCACCATGGCTGTGCAAAAGCAGATCGAAGAGGAGTTAAAAAAAGCCGGTATAAGAGAAAAATACAAAACCATTGTAGGCGGTGCCCCCGTAACCCAACGTTGGGCAGATCGAATCGGTGCCGATGCCTATGCTCAGGATGCAAGCGATGGTGTACGCAAGGTTAAAGAGCTTTTGACAGGCTAGAATGCTTGGAAGCCATGATGCTGAAAAGCGGCTATCGGATCATAGCAAATAGCCAATAACAACCTCCCAGCATCAAGCCTCCAAGCTTCCCAGCTGTATCGCGGGGAGTGGATCGCAATGGGATCGTGTGGACTCTAAATCCACATAGACGGGTGCAACTCCCGTACTCCCCGCCATTAATCCTTCGGATACAATTGGCTCTTAGCCCTTCGCTTGTAGCTAAGCTAAAACAAAACATAACATCTAAAACAATGAAGATCTCCTGGACACCAACACAGGCCCAACGATTGATAGAATTGGACGCCACGGATTTGACTCTGGCAAAGACGTTCGAAGATAAATCCAGTCGTGAAAAAACGTATCAGGCGCTGGAAAAATCACTCGTAATGACTCAGCGACAGCATCTGGCGAAATTTCAAACCACACACGGCCGTCCCGAACTCTGTCAGCTTGAATCCAGGCTTGCCCAGATTCTGACGCAAGCCGGGTTTGCCCAGGTAACGACCCCCATCATCATGTCCAGGGGGCTTTTGAATAAGATGTCAATCGATGCAAAGCACCCGCTCAATTCCCAGATATTTTGGATCCAGGACGATAAATGCCTGCGCCCGATGCTGGCGCCGCACCTTTACTACCTTCTTGTTGACCTGCTCCGGGTTTGGGAACGTCCTGTGCGAATCTTCGAAATCGGCCCCTGTTTCCGAAAAGAATCAAAAGGAGCGAAACATGCCGGTGAGTTTACCATGTTGAACCTGGTTGAAATGGGCACACCCGAGAAAACCCGGAAAGAAAGAATCCAGGATTTGGGATCACGCGTGGCCACGGCAGCAGGCGTGAAGAACTTTCATTTTGAGACAGTGACATCTGAAGTATACGGCGACACCATCGATATCGTCGCCGGAAAAGACGACCTGGAAATCGCCTCTGCAGCCATGGGACCCCATCCACTGGATCGGCCATGGAAGATAAATGAATCCTGGATCGGGCTCGGTTTTGGTCTCGAACGCCTCCTGATGGCATCCCACCAATCCAGAAATCTTGCCAGGTTCTGTCGAAGCCTGGCTTATTTAGACGGTATACGGTTAAATATTTGAGTACTCGGAGAATTCTTTTTATCTATTTTGGATTTGGAAAAAAAAATCCACGATCTCAGTATATCAACGCATGAATAAGGCACCCTTAAGAAAGAACATTATTCGACAATGAAAGTAGCGATCATCGGTGGAAAGCTTCAAGGACTTGAAGCGGCATATCTGGCTGGAAAAGCAGACTGGGATGTGACAATGATCGATCGGGTGCCCGATGTACCGGCTGGGGGTCTTTGCCAGCAGTTTTTGCTTGCCGACATTACCACCCAAACAGACTTGAAGCGTCTTCTGCAACCGTTTGATATGGTGGTACCTGCCCTGGAAAACCAAGACGCTCTCAAATGTCTCCATAATTACGCCGAAAAAGAAAGGGCAGGAATTGTTTTCGATTTTGATGCATATGCCATCACCTCCTCCAAGATTGAATCAGACAAACTGCTCTCCCACATCCAAATTCCCACCCCGGCCCCCTATCCCCACGATGGTTTTCCAGTTATCGTCAAGCCAAGTATCGGCAGCGGCAGTAATGGCGTTTGTGTTGTCCATGATTCAAAACAACTTGAATCTCATCTTGCAGCGGCGACCGATGAGCAGGTAATTCAGACATTTATCCATGGCCCCTCATATTCCCTGGAAATTATCGGTTGTCCGGGAAACTATTGTCCCCTTCAGGTAACCGAACTTGAAGTGGATCCGGTCTTTGATTGTAAACGTGTGATTGCACCCTCGGGTCTTTCCAAAAAATTGACTGCTGATTTTGAAAATATCGCTATCAAAACTGCTAATGCCTTGAAATTAAATGGTTTGATGGATGTAGAAGTCATTCTTGATCATGATGTCCTAAGGGTCCTTGAAATAGATGCGCGCCTGCCCAGCCAGACCCCCATAACGGTGCTGACCTCAACCGGTATTAATATGCTGCAGTTGCTGGCGGCGCAGCATTTTCTGCCATCATACAAAACAACGGGTATCCCCATTGCCCAGCGGGGTGTTATTTACGAACATATCAGGGTTGACGGCAGCACATTAACTGTCACGGGTGAACATGCCATGGCATCTGCAGGCACCCTTCACCTGGAAGAGGATTTTTTTGGTGCCGATGAAGCCATCACTTCCCGGTCGAACAAGCAGACGGATTGGGTTGCAACATTGATCAATTCTGCAGAAACCAGAATTGAGGCATGGGAGAAACGAGAAGCAGTTATCGCCGAGATTATACGGTTTTTCAATCTCGACACCTACAGGGACTGCACCCCGACGCATCATGGTGTCGCAAGCAACCTCTATTGTTAAAAGGATCAATCAAGTGACCAGACTGACAACACGTGATATTCAAAGCATTTCAGAAGAACTGACCGCATACGAATTATCACTGATGGAAAAAACCGGCTGCTCTCTTCGGCAGCTTGCCTGTCAGGCAATGGAAGTAGCTGAAATAGATATCCAGGCATCTATGGAACACACCCTTGTCGGTGTAATACCCATGACATCGGGTGGCGGTCCAATAAAAGGATTCTGTGGGACTGTGGCAAAGATTGTCAATCACATCGGTTGCAGAGCCTTTGCTACCCGGAATACCGATGCTTCGGGTATTGCTGAAGCAGTGGAAAAGAAAGCTGGCTTTCTGATGTTTGCAGATGAGAATCGTTTTGTTGTCCTTGATATGCAGCGCCGCAGACTCGTGGACAATGCCGATGCAACCGGCAGGGGCTTTGTGGCGGGTCTGTACCTCATGGCAGGGAGTTTAAAGGATAGAAAGGTACTTGTCCTGGGATGTGGCCCCGTGGGGCGAAGTGTAGTGAAAGCTTTGGCAAAAACAGGCTGCCGTATCTCTGTCTACGACATCGAGCCTGCAGCATATGACGCATTATCAGCGGAGTTCAAAAACGACCCGGGTGTTGAGATTAATTTTTTTCACAAGCTTGAACCAGCATTTAATCAACATGCGCTCATGGTCGATGCCTCCCCGGCGGGCGGGTTCATTCCGGCGCGGCATATCAAGCCCCATACGATCATCAGTGCTCCTGGCATGCCCCTCGGTCTTGACAGCGCAGCACTGGCAGCCATTGGCGAGAGACTCCTCCACGACCCGCTTCAGATCGGAGTTGCAACCATGGTGGTAGGAGCTTTAGCCCGTACATTCCATGAAGCTTGATGAAAATTTTTATTTGTCGTTGCATAGCAATGGATTGTCACATTTTCCTAGAAGCCATCTGAAAAATAGGATTTTGGTTCAAAGTCAAGGCGGGGTCGAGTTTCAAGCCGCAGGAATACTAACGTATTTTGAGGAGTTGAAACGAGAGCCCAACGCAGGATTTGGGCCAATAGACATTTTTGAGATAGCTTCTAGTTAATCAGTACCGGACATTCATTAACCTGTGGCGCTTTTTTTAGGAGTATCGTGCTATGAAGTCAAAAAAACCAGCCAAACGATTTTACCGCAAACGGGTGGAGCTGTTCCGCCTGATCGAAAAAATAAAGCTATGGCCCGCCAGAAGCGGTCTCCTCCACGGTATTAAATTCATCGACCTCATGGGTGATCAGGCTCGTATCACGACCCACTGCAATAAAATATTCATGGTAAACAACTCTCGAAACAGCCGGGCAGCAAGATGGCTTCGCAATAAATGGTTCAATGGTGCCTGTGGCACTTGCGGTGTCCCTGAGTGGAAACTCGAAAAATACGCATCCACACAATTCAGGCGACATTATGGCTCACAATTGCTGAAAAAGAATAAGGATGATGGAGTATTATAATCATAAGGTATAACAGCCAAATTTTTCATTATACTTAAAGTTTTTCTTTAGCTTTTTTTTGTCCATTGTATTTTCTTCGTCATAAAATGATCTTTCAATAATACCTTTGTCTATCAACCAATTTTCAACAAGCAATTGAATCTTCATATTCAAATGCACCGGGTCACCGTAATACGCTTCTTTGACGGTTTTTGCTTCTGGGCTATAAATAGCTCTATTAATATCGATAAACGCCACATCTTTTTCTTTTAAACAAAAATCCGACAATAACTGATTGAAATAATCGACAAGTTTATTCTGATCCTTTCTATCAGATGGGGTAATATTCAATATCAACAATCGAGCATTGGTTGCATCCTTTACCGCTCTTATTAATTGACGATAGCGCCCGAACGATCTTCTTATTTTGGATCTTCGCCTGATGGAAAACCCAATTGTTTTCTCCCATGGCTTCCATCCTCTTCCCAAATACAATCGTGTATCGGGTTCTCCCAAAAAAAGAAGAATGGAATCCTGAGCGATAACTTCCTTGGCAATATGCAAAACCTTTGAAATTAAATTGGACAGGCATTCATCATTTACAAAACAGTGCTTTTTTCCTTCACCCATAAAGAAGGGAATAAAATTGTTGTTATATGAAAATGCTCTGGAATGACTATCGCCTATCACCCATATTTTACTTTGCATGCATATTCGCTCAATATTTTTTATTATATTTAAATAGGTTATATAATAATTATGAAATAGTTGGTTTACGTTTTTTAACCCCAGGTCCAGGTTGTTCTAGGTTATACCATATTCAGCTTCAATTTTGGCATCGTAGGCCGCCTTTCGGGAAGGGCAATCCTTGCGGTCGCAAAGCTGGCAGCTCATAAATGGAACCTCTGTGGGGAAATAGATACCGGACACTGATTTTGCGGGGATCATCAGGCAACTGCTGCTGAGGGAAACACCGATGGGAGTTTCTCCATCTCCAAAGAGAGCAAACAAAGGCCGCTGTTCTTCCAGAGGCCAATCGGTCAATGACCCAGGACTCATGAAGGACATACCCTCAAGGCCATACCCTGCCTGCAGCGATTGTTCTAGAAATTTTCGTGCGGCACTAAGAGCAATGTTGCCGATCACATCCAGATAGTATTTTACCACCAGATCTTTCTGTGCATCCATCTGTTCCAGATAATGACTCCCGATGGTGACAACGAATGGGAATACCCTCTCCACTGATGCCAGGTTTTTTGCCAGCACCTGGCTTGTTAAACGCTGCCCCTCTATAGCGATGTTATGGCCCTGCTTTTCATCGATATAGCAAACGCGGTATACAGCTTTTGCCTGAATGTCCGGCAGCGTCGCTTCAATGAGATGTTTGACCTCATCCCAGCGCGTGTCTTTTTTCAAGTGTAGCTGGCGCCTGATTTCCCCAAAAGGCAAGGTCATCGGTATCTTATCGAGTATGTGCAATCTATTTTTCAACATCCGAACATCTATACCCGGTCAAATTATTTTTTCAAGCGTTTTTTCACTTAGGGGACGTTCCTTTATATATTGACAATCTGAAATATGTCTGCAATAAAGTAAAAATGCCACGCCAAGCTAGAATAGATGCTCCTGGGGCTTTGCATCACGTGATTATGAGAGGCATCGAAAAAAAACCTATTTTTCGAGATGATGCTGATAGGGATAATTTCATAGAGCGATTGAAAAACATCTTAACGGATGATGCAGCATTCTGCTTTGCTTGGTCATTAATGCCCAATCATGTTCATTTGCTTCTGAAAACCGGAAAAACATCGATTTCAACTATCATGAGAAGGCTTCTTACCGGTTATGCTATCTATTTCAATCGTAAACATGATCGTACTGGACATTTATTTCAGAACCGGTACAAATCGATTCTTTGCCAGGAAGACACATATCTTTTGGAACTGGTAAGATATATCCATTTGAACCCTCTCCGCGCTGGTATTGTACCAGACCTTGAATCGCTTGATAGATACATATATTGTGGTCATGCAACAATAACTGGTAAAAATAAGAACGACTGGCAGACAACCGATTATATTCTCGCTCATTTTTCTGAAATATTATCATTAGCGCGTCGGAAGTACCGGGCATACATCCAAAAAGGAATATCTTTCGGAAAAAGGCCGGATCTCATCGGTGGTGGTCTCGTCAGGAGTGTTGGTGGCTGGAAGGCTCTCAAAGATTTGAGAAAAAGAAAAGCCTATATGAAGGGCGATGAGCGCATCTTGGGCGACAGTGACTTTATCCAGGCTGTACTTCAATCCTCCCAGGATAGATATGAACAAAAATATCTATTAAAAACCAAAGGATACAATTTTGACACTGTTGTCGCTCGTGTCGCTGAAGTATTGGGCATCGAAAAAACAGATGTTTTGTCCGCAGGCAGACAACCCATACGGGTAAAAGCCAGAAGATTGTTATGTTTCTGGGCATCGAGGGAACTCGGCATGACCATGGTGGAATTATCCAAACGTTTAAAAATATCACCTTCGACGGTAAGTCAATCCGCTGGCCATGGGGAAAAACTCGTTAGGGAGTGTAATTTGAGATTATTATGATGCGATGTTACCGAATTATCAAGGAACGTCCCCTATTAAGCTTTGATAGCGTTTTGGTAGTGGTAGAAAAATGACGTTTAGAAAACTATCCAATACCAGTACCCATAACTGTTTTGCCTGCAGTCCCCATAATCCCTATGGGCTGCATATGGAACTGTTCACGGACGAAAACGTCGTTATGTCGCAAATTACCCTGCCGGAACATTTTTCAAGCTGGGCCAATGTAGTGCATGGGGGTATTTTAGCAACACTTTTGGATGAAATCATGGGCTGGGCAGGACTATATTTATTACGGCATATTGTGCTGACCAAAAACATGACCGTTGATTTTTCTAAAGCTGCATATGTTGGAGAAACCCTCAAGGCTGTTGGCAGTATTGTAAAAACAAACGGTAAAAGAAATGCCGTGATTGAAGGTGTTATCACGCGAGAGAATGGAGAAGCCTGTGCCAGATCAAGGGGTGACTTCACGATCCTATCATCCAAACTGGCTGTCCGCCTTGGCATAATAACCGATGAACAGCTGCACAGTTTCTTTGAACCCCTCTTTCAACAAATTTCGGGAAACCATGATTGAAAAAATAATATCCAGTGGTCAAACCGGCGCAGAAATAGCCTCTCTCGATGCAGCCATCAAGCTCGGTATGGCTTACGGTGGATGGATACCCAAAGTTAGCAGCATCTCCGGTGGCATAAACACAGACAAGTATAACTTGACTGAAATGCCCACAAAGCGTCGAATTGAAGCCATCAAAAAAAGTATCCGGGAATCCGACGGGACGTTGATGCTTTCTTATGGCACATTGTCCAGCCATGTAAAAAACATAAAAAATACGATTCAACGTTACAGTACTCCGTTGCTTCATGTAGATCTGAACAGCACCAACGCCTTTAATGCCGCATCCCTGATCAATGACTGGCTTATCGATAACGATCTCAGTATACTTCATGTTACAGGCCCCACCGAAAATGAGGACGACAAAATATACTCGGCAACATTTGACATTCTGCAGGCCGTCTATTTTCTGAATCTGACAGAGACCAGCATGAACCACTCCATGGGAATACAGAACCTTCTGGCGCAACCTTCCAGCACAGCAGCTCCACCTAAAACAATGGAATCTGCGATTGATGTCATTATCAATGAGATGCACCTGAAGGATCGGATACTCATGGCCAATTTGAATAAAGAGGAGCTCGCTCCACTGCAGTTGACCCTGGGGCTTTATATCCAGAAAAAACTCGATATCTGGTCCCAGGATGCAACCCTGTACCAGGCATGTGTGACGGCGGCCGAAAAGGAAAATCTGGACAAATCGAACCTGCCCATGGCGCTTATCAAAATAATGTGGAAAAAACTGAAAGATACGCATCGGCTGAGGGTGGTGAAGTAACAGAAGGGTTCAAGGCTTGGAGGGGAAGCCCTTCGCTTTGAGCCATAAACAGCTTCTTGGCTTCTTTGCCTCCAAGTATCAGACCGTCTTCAGTTACGCGTACGATCCCTGTATAGCCGCATCAGTAGGACTATCAGTGGCGTCAGATGATAAAACAGATCGAAGATGTCAATGGGCCTGTGCAATGTGCCGTTTTTGAGCATCATCAACTTCTCAACCACGTGGGGCATGGGTCGAAATGGCGCCAGCAGCAAAAACACGCTCAAAATGATCAGAAGGGTGTATGGTATCCTGTCTATGAAGCGCCACATGGGTATCTCCTAATAAATCCCGCAGCCAATTTTATCTGCTATTGGACAAAAGTCAACACGCATTCCCGAGAGATTTCACATTTCTTTTTTCTTGACTAAAATGGGATTCCATGAGTATTTAGACCACTCATTTCAACAATTGCTGACCCGGTATTCTGGAGAATTCGCCCATGGACATGAAAAGGGATTACTATGAGGATGTGCAGTTCTTCACATCCGGTGCCATCACCTTCTGGCTGAGCACTCTGGTTATCGGACTCACCCTCTTCCCGTTTGTTGCAAAAAATTATTATGTGTATGTGGCCAACTACATGGCCATCAATGTCATCGTTGTCATCGGTCTCAACCTTCTGGTGGGCTATACCGGACAAATATCCATGGGGCATGCCGGTTTTTTTGCCATCGGCGCCTATGGCACCGTTGCCCTGATGACCCACGCGCACTTTCCCTTTCTGCTGGCCCTGCCCGTGGCAGGACTTATTGCCGCCGGTTTCGGTTTTCTGTTGGGTCTGCCGGCGCTGCGGCTGGAAGGGCCGTATCTTGCCATCGCTACACTCGGATTCGGTATCACCATCACCCAGATTATCGGAAAAATAAAAATCCTGGGAGAACGTCAGGGATTGCACGCCCCGGAATTGACCATCGGCCCCTGGCATTTGAATACCGACAGGGATTTTTATTTTCTTCTGATTCCCATCACCATTTTCTTGGCGGTTCTGGCCCGCAATCTTGTCCACACAAAGGTCGGCCGGGCATTTATCGCCATCCGTGACGCCGATATTGCTGCCGAAACCATGGGGGTCAACCTGACCTTTTACAAAACACTGGCTTTTGCCGTGAGCGCCTTTTATGCAGGGGTCGGTGGCGGTCTGTATGCCTTTGTACTGCGTTTTATCGAACCGGAACTGTTCAGCCTTTTTATGTCCGTCATGTTTTTGACTATGGCGGTGGTGGGGGGGCTCGGCTCCATGATGGGCCCCATTGCCGGCGCCTCTCTTCTGGCCTTGCTGGATCTTCAACTGCGAAATATCCTGGGAATACCCTATATTGGAGAATGGCTTGAAGCCCTTTCCAGAAACTATTTTTCCATCACCGGAGTCTCCAATATCCAGATGATCGTGTTCGGATCGATCCTGATCGCGATCATGCTTTTTGAACCCCTGGGTATTTACGGCATCTGGATACGAACCAAAAAATACTGGAAGATGTGGCCCTATTAGTGTTTCGTGTATTGTGTTTCTTAATTGGTATTTAGTTTTTGGTCTTTTTGTTTGGTGAGCGTGTTGGGTAAGGCGCGAAACACAACATACTAGATACAAAATACCCTCGTAAAAACAATTTTCCAGTTTTGGCGAGAAAGCAAAAGGATTGCAATGATCGAATTTTTACAGATGGTTCTCAGTGGTATTGCCGTGGGCAGTTCCTATGCTCTTATGGGGCTCGGCATGGTTCTGATCTACAAGGCTTCAGAGGTTCCCAATTTCGTCCAGGGGGAAATGGCGCTTCTGCCGGTCTTTATTGCCTATATGTTGCTTAGCTCTTATGGACTTCCCTACTACATTGCTTTTCCCGTGACACTCATCTTTGCATTTTTCCTGGGTGGCATTCTGGAATTTGCCGTACTCCGACGCGCCAAAGAACCCAACGTCCTGGGTCTGATCATTATTACCATCGGCATGGAGATGTTGCTGCTCGGTTTTGTCTCCTGGAAATTCGGTGCGGACCAACGCGCCATGCCCTTTCCTATTTCCAGCTATGACAGCATTATCATTGGCGATATTTTCATCAGCACCCTGGATATGCTGACCCTGGTGGTGGCCCTGTTCATCATGCTTATCCTGTTCCTCTTTTTCAGATTCTCCAAAATCGGCGTGGCCATGAAAGCGACCCAGCAGAACGAAAACGCCGCCGCCTTGATGGGTATCAAGACAAACCAGATCCGTATGATTACCTGGGGCATATCAGCTGCCGTGGGAAGTGTGGCGGGTCTTTTAATCGCGCCAGTCCTGATGGAACCCTACATGATGTGGGACCCCATGCTCAAGGGATTCGCCGGTGCCGTGGTGGGGGGTATGACATCATTGCCCGGAGCAGTTTTCGGCGCCTACATCGTGGGGGTGGTAGAACATCTATTCGGTGGCTACGTGTCTATTGAATTCAAATCCGTGGTGGCTTTTGTGGTTATTGTCCTGGTGCTGTGCTTTAAACCCAGTGGCTTATTTGCCCGGCATTATGTGAAAAAAGTATAACCCAAGATGATCGTTTCAAATTTTAAGTATATGGGATTAAAACACGACACACGATACACCAAACACCAAATAACAAAAAAGGAGAGGAAAGATGAAAAAAAATCTTTTAAGCGTTTTTGCTGTGATGGTGATGATACTCGGTCTGGTCTTGACGGCTTCCGCCGAAGAAGGTGTCACAGACACTGAAATCCACATCGGTCAATGGGGACCCCAGACCGGCCCTGCAGCACCCTGGGGGGCCGTTGCCCGGGGAACCGATGCATACTTCAAGATGATCAATGCCGAAGGCGGTATCCATGGCCGCAAACTCGTGCACCATTATTTTGACGATGCCTACAACCCGGCCAAAACCCTGGCTGGCGTCAAGCAGCTCCAGGAGGATATCGGTATGTTTGCCTATGTATCCGGTGTAGGCACCGCTCCTGGTCTGGCCGTCAAAGATTACCTCATGGAGCGAAAAATACCCTGGCTGGGCCCTTCTGCCGGTTCCCGTCATTGGATTCAACCTCCCAACAAATATTTATTCAATAGCTATCCGCTTTACCTGGGCGATGCTCAGTTGCTCTGCAAATACGGGCATGAAACCATGGGTTTCAAGAAATTTGCCATTGCCTACCAGAATGATGACTACGGCAAACAAGGGCTGGAAGGCGCCCAGAAGCAGCTGGATAAATACGGGTTGAAGCTTGTGGAACAGATTCCGGTGAATGTGGCGGACACGGACATGAAACCCCATATCATGAAGTTCAAGAAGGCCGAAGCCGAGGCCGTCCTGCTCTTTGTCGGTCCGGGTCATGTGGCTCGCCTCATCGGCACCGGCAAGGCTATGAAGTTTAACCCTCAGTGGTTCTCTACAACCACCTGTGGAGATCACCCACTGATGATGGCCATTACCAAGGGGCTATATGCCGGAACAATCTCAGCCGCTTTTGGTATGATGGACCCCGGTGCAATCGGTATTGGAAACAAGGAAGATACCAATAACCCATCTCTCCCGTTACTGGCAAAATACAAGAAAGAAGCTTTTGACAAATTTGCTGCCAAAGAAGAACGCTGGGGTATGACCTTTACAGCCGGTATCGGCTACGTAGAACCTTTTGTTGAAGCGCTTAAACGCGTGGGAAGAGACCTCACCCGTGAAAAAGTTGTTGCTGAGATGGAAAAAATTAAGAATTTCAAAGGCATCATGGGCAATGTCAGCTATGCACCTTTTGATCCAAATGACCCGCTCTGTAGGATAGGACAGCAGGAAGTTTTTCTTGTACGGGCCGAAGCAGACGGTACGTCTACCATACTGACGGATTGGTTTACGACGGATTTTATTCCCATGGAAAAATAAGATCGCCGTGCGATTTTATGAAATGCGACTTTGTCGCTTTAGGTTGAGTTAAAACTAACCAATTTTTTAAATCTACATTGGAGGTTGTGATGCGTCAAGGCATCCAGCCTCCAGTGCCAACCTTTAACCTGCAGGATTCACGTTCATGGCATTTTTTGAGGTAAAAAATCTGTCCATCAGTTTTGGTGGATTAAAGGCCCTTGACGACATCTCCTTTGAGATCAAAAAGGGTGAAATCTACGCCATCATCGGCCCCAATGGTGCCGGCAAAACCACCCTGTTCAACTGCATCAACGGAATCTACAAACCTAACAAGGGCCGGATCCTTTTCAAAGACCGCAATATCCGTGGCAAAAAACCGGACAAAGTTGCCAAAATGGGCATTGCCCGGACATTCCAGAACATCGAGCTCTTCAACAACATGAACGCCATGGAGAACATCATGATCGGCCGGCACCTGCACATGGCAACCGGTCTGTTCCGAGGCGCTTTTCTGTGGGGGAAAAACTCCTTTGCCGGTAAAGAGGAAACGTCCCATCGTAAAAAGGTGGAAGAAATCATCGATCTTCTGGATCTTCAGTCGGCCCGGAATAAATTTGTGGGTGGTCTGCCCTACGGCACCCAGAAGCAGATCGAGCTGGCCAGAGCCCTGGCACTGGAACCGGAGCTGCTGCTCCTGGACGAGCCCTGTGCCGGCATGAACGCAGAAGAAAAGCAGGACATGATCTTCTGGGTCAAGGACATCCAGGATGAACTGGGCATCACCATCCTGCTGATCGAACACGACATGACCATGGTCATGGATATTTCAGACCGTATCCTGGCTTTGAATTTCGGGAAAACCATTACCGAGGGAACGCCGCAAGAGGTTCAGAAACATCCTGAAGTTTTGCGAGCTTATTTGGGAGAAGACGACGGTGAGTGCGCTGCTTGAAATAAAGAATATTGAAACCTATTACGATCTGATTTATGCCATTCGGGGCGCATCCCTCACCGTTGAAGAAGGCAGTATTACCGCCATTCTCGGAAACAACGGGGCCGGGAAATCTACCATCTTAAAGACGGTCATGGGACTCATCGAGGACCAGCCGGACAAGGGAACCATCGAATTCATGGGTAAGCGCATCGACGGCCTGGACACGGACAAGATCGTCCGTATGGGGATTACCCTGGTGCCGGAAGGTCGGGAAGTGTTTGAAGAACTCACGATCCGGGAAAATCTTCTCATGGGTGCCTACATCCGCAATGATAAAAATGAAATCGAACAAGACTTTGACAGGGTGTTCAACTACTTTCCCATTTTGAAAGAACGTGTGAACCAGTGGGCCGGAACCCTCTCCGGTGGCGAACAGCAGATGCTGGCCATCGGCCGTGCCCTCATGAGTCGGCCGAAGCTTCTCTTTCTGGATGAACCGTCCCTGGGTCTCTCCCCTATTCTGGTCAAGGATATCTTCGATATTATCAAAACCATCAACGCCGAGGGAGTCACGATCCTCCTGGTGGAACAGAATGCCCGTATGGCCCTGGGGGTTTCAAAAACCGGACTGATCATTGAAAACGGCCGCTTTGTCATGAAAGGCAACGCCTGCGATCTGATGGAAGACAAGGACGTCAAAGAGTTCTACATGGGCGTCAAATCAGAGGCTTCCGTAAAGGGCTATCAACGTTGGAAGCGTAAGAAGGCGTGGCGATAAAATCCTTCCACGATTTTATAGAACGTGGCTTTGCCGCTCTTTGATTGATTAGGCACACCATTTTGTTCATACTATTAGCCGGAGGCAACGTAATAAACTCAACGAACACAACAAACGCAATAAACTCTATGAACACAACCAACACGATGAATACAGACAATCAGACCGTACCGATGGCATTTTTAACCGCCGTCAAAAAATGGGGCTCCCGCACTGCCATGCGCAAGAAGGAATATGGGCTCTGGCATGATATCAGCTGGAACGCGTATCAGGAAAGTGTAATAAATATTGCCTGCGCACTGATGGACCTGGGTCTCGAGAAAGGCGACTGTGCCGCCATTATCGGGGATAACTGTCCGGAATGGGTCTACGCCAGTGTCGCCATTCAATGCTGCGGTGCGGGTGCCGCCGGTGTGTACGCCACAAACGCCTGGCAGCAGGTGGAATATGTGGTGTCAAATGCCGATGCCAAATTCCTGTTTGCCGAAAATGAAGAACAGCTGGACAAGTGGCTGC
>JAHEIB010000182.1 GCA_024639645.1 Deltaproteobacteria bacterium | reverse complement strand
CCTTCATCAAGGGTTTTAAACCCGGTGGCATTGATTCCGGAATGATGAATAAAGACATCCGGACCATCTTCTTGCTCGATGAAACCATAACCCTTGCTGCTGTTAAACCATTTTACTATGCCATTAGCCATTGTAACAACCTCCTTTAAAAAAAAATCTCATGGTTCCAAACTTCAGACTGCCACGCTGGCAAATGGATCTTTCCTTCAGTACGAAACCGGCCTTATACCCTGTCGGGTATTATTAATACTGCTATAAATAAGGATAAAATTTAAAAATATCAAGCTGATTTTTCAATTTTTTGATTTTAGGGCCAATTTTTAATATCTATTGGTTTTCTACTAATTGTTTTTGACATGAAAAATAAGTTCCAATAATATTCCTTGTGTGATTGATTACCGGTTTGCGTGGCACAGGGCCGATCTATTATTTCATCTATATACTATTGAAATGCAAAGAAAAATTGCTATTGAAATTATTGTTGAGGTTGTCGTCGGTGTTTATCTGACGGGGATTGTTGTCTTTTTGTGGGGGCATCCCGTGGCCGCAACATTGCTCCTTGCCGCCGGAATCGGGTTCTGGGTGTTGAGATACCAGAACAAAGCCGATGTCGCCACAATGCTGGCTGCGGCCCTTCTTGGAACACCATCCGAGGTGATATGTGTCAACTATGGTGTCTGGACATACCACGCACCCGGGCTTTTCCTGGGAATACCGGTATGGATACCACTGATTTGGGCATCTCTTTTCTGTCTGTTCCGGCGGATTACCCTTACATTCACAGCTGTTGCCGATACCATTTGGCCTGTTCCCACGGCTAGGTCACGAAAAATTGTCTTCGGCATTCTCATTGGTGCGATCCTTGTCTATTATCTGGTGGTGACTGCAACCATCGCGCGATCCATAGCGATGGTATATACCGTTATTATTCTGATCGCTGCTGTCTTCTGGCATAGAGAAAGGGACATTCTCATTTTTTTGGTGGGCGCAACCCTGGGAACCATTGGAGAGGCCATCTGCATGAAGGTCGGTTTCTGGCATTATCATTTTCCTTATCTCAAGGGTATTGGGATGCCCATCTCCCTGCCCATGGCATGGGGGCTCAGTGCCGTTATCATCGGCAGGATTGCTAAGAACTGGGAAGTTTATACCGCTTGTGATAATAATGTTCCGAAAGTAGGATGGCGGCATAAGGGTTTGTAGCATGGAAATATCGCAAACTTGATGGGTTCTGGCACAAGACATTTCAGCATGAAGCCGTGGTAATATACGACATGATTTTATTTTCATAACAACTTCGACAAGACATGGATCGCAGTATGGATGGTGGCCTCATCTGCCATGGTGAAGTTGAGCCGCATGGTTTCCATTCCACTTTTTGAATCGGTAAAAAAGTACTTTCCGGGTACGAACGCGACGTTTTTCTTGATTCCCCTATGGTAGAGTGCTTCCATGTCGTAACCGGGTGGCCCCTCCACCCAGACGAACATACCGCCTTCTGGTCTGGACCAGATAAAGTCGGTTGGAAAGTGATTTGCAAGCGCTTCCAGCATGGCGTTCTTTTTGGGTTTGTAGCGTGCGATAATGCGCGGTAGGTGCTGTTCCAGGTGGTTGCCGGAAAGGTATTCAGAAGCCAGGGCCTGGTTGAATGTACTGGTGTGCAGATCAACCCCCTGTTTGACAACGACCAGCCACTCCTTAAGCAAAGCAGGCGGTACATAGAAACCAACGCGCAAACCCGGTGAAAACACTTTTGACAGAGTTCCAATGTATAGCACATGGTCCGGGGCCAGTGCTTTCAGGGGTTTTAAGGGGCTGCCGTCATACCGCAGATCGCTGTAAGGATCGTCTTCAATAAGCAGCACATCGTATTGGGTGAGAATCGCTGCTATGTGTTCACGCCGTTCCATGGGCAGGGTTCGCCCAGTTGGATTCTGAAATGTGGGCACCAAATAGACGAATTTCAATGGGTTCTTGTTGAGTACGGTTTTTAGTGATTCCGGAATCAATCCCTTTTCATCGGTGGCCAGGGCGACATACTCGGGTTCATATGGATCGAATGCCTGGATGGCACCCAGGTAAGTGGGTGACGCCATCCCGATTTTATCCCCTTTTGATATCAGGGCTTTTCCTGCGGCATCCAGAGCTCCCTGAGAACCACTTGATATGAACACATTCTCCGGTGCGGCCTGAATGTCTTTCTTTTTTTTCAGGTGTTCTGCCAGATGGTGCCTCAGTGGCCCAAATCCCTCGGTGGGGCCGTACTGAAAAGCTTTTGACCCATAGGTGTCGATGACCTGCCGTGTCAATTCCCTGATAATGTTCATGGGGAAGCTTTCTGGGGCGGGGATTCCACCGGCAAGGGAAATCATACCCGGTTGGCTTACCACTTTTAGAATCTCGCGTATGGCGTTGACGCGCATTCGGGCGGTACGTTCGGCAATCAAGGATTGGGTCAGCATGGCTTGTCTCCGTTACACGTGTTGGTTAAGTTCATTGCTGGTGCTTATGTTTAATAAGTAAAGACCGGTCGGTATATTAAACTTCAATATAAATTAATCTGTCTATTGGATACGATGGGCTGAACCGCAACAGCGAGCACGAAGCCTGTGGGTTCTGTCACGCAGCAGCGAGTTTCAAAACAAAATTTTACGCCTGACACAGAAATTGAGCAAAAGAGCGTATTCCTCAAAGATCTCACGCGTTGAGCTGCTGAACATAGAATCCCAGCTGTCCAATGGTTTCATCAACAATGGCGTCATCCCGGGTGGATGTGTAAAGAGCGGCTGCTCCATTTAAGGAGATGACAATGAAATTGGCGATTTCCTTATGGTTTAGGCCGGGTTTCAGGAGGCCCTGGTCCGCGGCCTGGTCCAGCCAGGCCTGGATGAGTTTCGAAATGCGGATAAATCCGCGCAGGATCTGTTTGCTCATGGGATCTGACTGTCCTGAGAGTTCCACAAGCATGTTCAGGAAAAAACAGCCCCCCTCAAATACATCGGCTCCCAGATAGTTTCTGAGATCATTTTCAATAAATGTGGTGATGCGGGTTAAGGGATCGGTTCGGTCCCTGACACCTGAAAAAACTTTTTCTCTCCAGATGGATACGGCTTCGTCATAAACCGCCTGCCAGATTTCGGCTTTGCTGGTAAAATGACCATAGAGCCCTCCTTTGGTGAGATGGGTAGCTGCCAGGATATCACTGATGGAGGTGTTGTAATAGCCTTTGACCGAAAAAAGCTGGAGTGATTTTTCGATAATCCTGCGTTTGGTTAAATATCCCTTGTCGGACATGGAAACTCCCCTTAGAAATGTTTTTCGACAAAATAAACCGACCGGTCAGTATTTATTGCAGAAATTGTTTGCCGTGTCAAGGAATAAAAAGCCATAAGCAGCTTAAAGCTTACCGCCTACCGCTTACTGCTTCAGCCTTCAGTTTCCACTTTAGGCCGTTAGAGACCCTAACTTTTTATACTTGATGGATGCGGATGAATGGTGGTATCTGTTGATTTCTTGGAACAATAACGCAACAATCGGGTTAAATCGAGTTAATGAATGGTAGGCAATGATATATGATTTTGTCATAATAGGGGGAGGGATTGTCGGTATATCGACCGCCAGGCAACTGCAGAACCTTTTTCCCCATAAACAAATCATGGTGCTGGAAAAAGAGCCTTGTCCAGCCATGCATCAGACAGGTCACAACAGCGGTGTCATCCACGCCGGGGTTTATTATCAGCCCGGCAGTTTGAAAGCTGATTTTTGTAAACGCGGGGCGATAGAAACTATTTCTTTTTGCAAAGAGCATGATCTGCCGTATCAGCAATGTGGCAAGCTTTTGGTAGCGACTAACCGTTTGGAGCATGAACGCATGGCGGCACTGGAGGCAAGATGTATTAAAAACGGGATTGAGGTCCGGAGATTATCGGGAGAGGAACTAAGAGAGCGTGAGCCCGCCGTTTCAGGCATCGGTGCTTTGTTTGTTTCTGCAACCGGCATTACCGATTATCCAAAAATTACCGAAAAAATGGCCGCGCTGCTGATCCAAGGTGGTGGTACGATGTGCTTCGATGCAGAAGTCAAGGCCATCCACGAACACAGCGACAGCATCGATATTCTTTTAGAGCACCATACCGTTAAAAGCCGATTCGTAATCGCATGCGGTGGATTGATGGCAGACCGGTTGGCCAGGATGATGCATATCGATATCGATTTTTGCATCATACCGTTTCGGGGTGAATACTATCAGCTACCGGCAAAATACAACCATACCTTCAGGCATTTGATTTATCCCATTCCAGATCCAGAATTGCCGTTTTTAGGGGTTCACCTCACCAGGATGATCGACGGTTCGGTGACTGTCGGTCCCAATGCAGTTTTAGGATGGAAACGCGAAGGCTATGGCTGCTTGAATCTTAACTTGAAAGACAGCTTCGATATGCTGGCCTTTCCGGGGTTCTGGAAGGTCATGGGAAACAATCTTCTTTCCGGTATGCGTGAGTTGAAAGACTCTATACACAAATCCGGTTACCTTGAACGGGTGCAAAAGTACTGCCCCAGTCTTGCAAAGTCAGACCTTCTGCCATATCCAGCCGGCATTCGTGCACAGGCCGTGAAAAAGGACGGCAGCCTGGTGCATGATTTCTTGTTTGCAGAGAGCCCTCGTTCATTGCATGTCTGCAATGCACCGTCTCCGGCGGCCACATCGGCAATGCCCATCGCTGACTATCTGTGCCGGAAAGTGGTGGATACGTTTGAACTCTGATACCATGAGGCTTCTTATGGTCAAGTTTCATGAAATAATCCGGATTAAAATCCCACGGATAGTCCATCCTTTCTGGGATCAGAGGCTGCACAATAACCATCATCCAGACAAAAAATAAGCTGGGCTCCGCCAAAGTCCCCACTGAGAGAGCGGTGAGAACTTGGTAATACCCTATGTCCTTTATCCCTGAGTTTTCCGACGACATCAGAAGAAAAACCGGATTCAAGGCTGACACTCGAATCTTGATTCACCATCCATCGTGGTGCATCGCATGCTGTCTGTGGATTTTGACCATAATCGTATATTCGAACCATCATCTGAACGTGCCCCTGGGGCTGCATATGCCCACCCATAACCCCGAAACTCATCAAAGGACGGTCTTTATAGGTAACGAAACCCGGAATAATCGTATGATATGGGCGTTTTAAGCCACCGACACAATTGGGATGCCCCTTCTTAACGACAAACCCAAAGCCTCGATTTTGCATACTGATTCCTGTATTAGGAACGACGATCCCGGACCCGAAACCCAAATAATTGGACTGGATGAAAGACACCATCATGCCGTTTTTGTCCGCGGTTGAAAGATATACAGTCCCGTGATCTGTGGGGATCGTAGATACGTGATGAGATGCACGATCCATTTTAATTTTTTTTGCCTGATGGGCCAAAAATGCGGTCTGCAAAAAATCCGTATACGGCCGCGACATATATTCAGGATCTGCGATATGGCGATGGGCTTCATCAAATGCAATTTTCATGGCTTCGATCTGCAGGTGAACACCTTCCGCTGAATCCACCGGATAATTTTTAATATCGTGATGACGCAGAATACCTAATGCGATCAAGGCTGCCAGACCCTGACCATTGGGGGGAATTTCATGCAGGCAACTGTTGTGATAATCAATTGAAATTGGATCAACCCATTCAGATGCATGGTTTGCCAGGTCCTCCCGGGTTAAGGTACCATTGCTTGCCCTGGCACATTCAATGATTTTATTAGCAAGATCGCCCCGGTAAAAGGATTCACCGTGGCTTTCTGCAATTGCAGCCAGGGTTGAGGCCTGGTCAGGACAACAAAACAATTCACCTGCAAGGGGGGACCTTCCCATGGGTAAAAATGTTTTGCAGAAGTCGGGAAAATCCTGATACATACTCTGGGCTTCAGACCAGCGGGAAGCGGTTATGGGGGAAACAAGAAAACCATTTTTCGCATATTCCATGCCGGGGACAAACAGATCAGCAAAGGGCAGTTTGCCGAATTTATTCGAAAGGGTAACCCAGGCATGAACCGCCCCAGGTACAGTGACGGAATCCCAGCCCAGTAGAGGCATTTCTTTTAAACCGGAGAAATGTTGATACGTCCAGGCCCGGGGTGATTTCCCTGAACCGTTCAATCCGGATAATTTGCCTCTGTTCCATACAATAGCAAAAGCGTCGCTTCCGATACCGTTGCTGGTTGGCTCTACGACTGTAAGGGCAATTGCAGCTGCAAGGGCTGCATCAACAGCATTTCCCCCCTTCATCAGCATCCGTAAACCGGCTTGGGCAGCCAGTGGTTGGGAAGTGGCCACGATATTTTGTGCAAAGACCGGCATTCGCTGAGATGGATAGG
>JAHEIB010000181.1 GCA_024639645.1 Deltaproteobacteria bacterium | reverse complement strand
TTTTAAGAATATTGGATTTGAAAATATTTTCAGAGGATTTGATCCATTTAAATTCTCAAAATTTAAAACCCTTTGGGATTGTCGATCTTACCGCATCTACGGTGTCAGATGCCATACCACATAGTCCACTATAGCGGAACGGCATCTTCCTTGTAGTTACGGCAGCCTCGACAATCGCTTAATTTAGGTAAGGGTAAAAAACCTAACACTTAACACTTAAAACCTAAAACCAATTACTCATGCCCGATGAATACGCAGAAGAAAAAATAGTGAACGTAGCTTTCCTGCTTCGTGAGATGGCACGAAAACAGCCTTACACCAGGGCTGTGGTTTGTCCTTTGCGGCAGAACCGTTACAAGGGTCTCGCTTACACCCACCTCACCTTCAGACAACTGGACAGGGAATCTGATTGCCTGGCGCATGGTCTTATTCGGCATGGTATCAGTCGGGGTACCCGGACCATTTTGATGGTAAGGCCAAGCCTTGAATTCTTTGCTCTGACCTTTGCCCTTTTTAAATGCGGCGCAATACCCGTTGTGGTGGATCCAGGAATGGGAATTAAACGGATGCTCAACTGTCTTTCAGAGAGCAAGGCAACCGCTTTTATCGGTTTACCCCTGGCGCATGCCATACGTATATGTGCTCCTAGCTATTTTAAATCACTGAGCACATCCATAACGGTCGGAAAGCGCTGGTTCTGGAGAGGCCCCAGACTCAGAGATGTTCGTCATACACCCTGGAAACCATTTCCAATGGCAAAAACCCAGAAGGACGAAACAGCAGCAATTCTTTTTACTACCGGCAGTACAGGTCCGGCAAAGGGTGTGGTCTATACCCACGGTATCTTCGATGCCCAGGTGCGACAAATCAAAAACAGGTTTGATATTAAACCGGGTGAAATCGATTTGCCGACATTTCCCTTATTTGCGCTTTTTGATCCAGCGCTTGGTATGACGGCCGTGATACCGGACATGGACCCCACCAAGCCGGCCAGGGTGAATCCTGAACGCATCATCGAGCTGATTCTGAATCATGGTGTCGATAATATGTTTGCCTCACCGGCACTTCTCAATCGTGTGGGACGATATGGCGAGACGCTTAATATCAAACTTCCAACACTAAAGCGGGTTATTTCTGCCGGCGCGCCGGCATTGCCGGACAATCTGGAGCGTTTCAGTCAGATGTTGGAACCCGAAACCGAAATATTCCCCGGATACGGTGCCACCGAGGCCATGCCGGTTTCGGTCATGGGGAGTCATGAGATCTTGGGCAAAACACGTCAGTTGAGCGAACAGGGGTATGGCATATGTGTCGGTAGGGTCTTGCCGGGCCTGAAGGTGTGTATCATCCAGATTAGCGATGAGCCTATTTCCCAGTGGTCTGATGATCTGGTTGTCCCGGACGGTGAAATCGGTGAGATCACGGTCAAGGGAGATCTGGTAACCCGTCAATATTTTCAAAGAAAAAGAGAAGACTTACTCTCTAAAATTGAAGAGAGCACCAGTGTGTGGCACCGTATGGGGGATCTTGGATGGATGGATACGGAAGGACGACTCTGGTTTTGCGGGAGGAAAAGTCACCGTGTCATAACAGAGACCCAGACCCTGTTTACCATTCCCTGCGAAGCCATATTTAATCGCCATCCACAGGTTTTCAGAAGCGCCCTGGTGGGTATCCGGCCACGCCCAAAACAAAAACCAATTATATGCATTGAACTGGAAAAGACCCACAAGAAGAAAAATAAAAAGAAGATTACCGAAGAACTCTTAGAACTCGCCAAGGATTCGGTCCTCACCCAGGAAATTGACACCATTTTATATCACAAATCATTTCCGGTGGATATTCGTCACAATTCAAAGATTTTCCGTGAGAAACTTAAGATTTGGGCGCAGGCCAGGGTTCGGTGAAAGCACCTTGACTGAGTTTCCACCCGCGGAGGGGGTGGGCTAAATAAGTCTCCACGAAAGGGGTTGGAATATCGAATATCGAAATACGAAACAAATCCAATTATCAAATGCTCAAATGTTTTAAACAGAATGCTTAAATTTGTATTTCCAAAGTCTTGTTTTGATCATTCGGTATTGTTTAGGATTTCGAATTTTGTGATTGGGATTTAAGTACCGACCACCATCGGAATGGCCAAATATCTGTGACCTGGCCTAAAGAACCGAGTTTTAACTGACGGAATACATATGTCAATTACGCTATCTGACAGCGCCATATTGAAAAACGCCCGTGTTCTCGTGACAGGTGGCGGTGGATTTCTTGGCAAGGCGCTTATCAAGCGCCTCTTGAAGCAAACGCCGAATATCAGGTCTTTGAGTCGGAAACAGTATTCAGAACTGGACACCCTGGGTGTAGAACAGATTCAGGGGAATATCAGTGATCATGCTGCTGTGGAAAAGGCTTGTCAGCATCGGGATCTTGTGTTTCATGTGGCGGCTAAAACCGGCGGCATGTGGGGAGCCTATCAAGGGTTCTATGAGACCAATGTCCTTGGCACCCGCAACATTATCCAGGCCTGCCAACAGGAAGAGATTGCCTATCTGATCCACACCAGTTCTCCCAGTGTGGTTTATGATGGAGAAGCCGATGTGATGGGTGTGGATGAGTCGGCCCCCTACCCCGATGGATATCAGACCTCCTATCAGGAAACCAAGGCCCAGGCTGAGCGGCTTGTGCTCCAGGCATGCCAGGAGGGTGTCGTCCAGGCAATCATACTGCGGCCCCACCTGATATGGGGACCGGGAGACACCCATTTTGTGCCTAGAATCATAAAACAGGCCAAGACGCTCAGGCAGGTGGGTGACGGTAAAAACCGTATCGACACAACCTATATCGACAACGCGGCCCAGGCCCATATCCTGGCAGCAAAAAAACTGATGGCAAACCAGCAGCTTTCTGGCCGTATCTACTTTATCAGCCAGGGAGAGCCTGTCTATCTGTGGGACATGGTGAATCATCTATTAGCAGCCGCTGGTCAACCGCCGGTAACGAAATCTATTCCCAAAGGTCTTGCGTATGCCATTGGCTGGGTTTTGGAAGGTGTTTATAAAAGTCTGGGAATAAAATCTGAACCCAGGATGACCCGTTTTCTGGCCAATGAGCTATCCAAGAGTCACTGGTTCAATATCAGCGCTGCAAAAAGGGATCTGGACTACGTACCGGAAGTGTCGCAAGAAGAGGGATTAAAGCAACTAAAGGATTGGATGGAAAAATGGAATTGACTGACCTTTTGTCGGTGGAAGAATGGATGAACCTGGAAAAAGAGATTCATAAACGATATGGCTTGGATGTTAATGTCTTCAACACCGACGGTATCCGGATTACACCCTATAAATCATGGGTGAACCAGATATGTCCCGAGATCAAAGCGACCGATAAAGGGCAGAGCTTTATTTGTGCGGTGGCTCATATGAACCTGGCTGTCATGGCCCAGAACAGCAGAAAGACGGTTGTCGAGGAATGTGATGCCGGCATCGTCAAAATTGTCGTGCCCGTTTTTGTGGGGGATTCTTTTATCGGTGCTGTGGGAGCCTGTGGAAAATGTATGGATGACGGAGAAGTTGACGCATTCCTGATCAACAAGATCACCGAAATCGATGAAGAAAAAGTGGAAAACCTGGCTCAGGATATAGAGCATATATCCCCTGAAACCATCACAAAACTTCGCGCCTATGTTGAAGAAAAAATACAACAAATTGTTCAAGAATATGAGGCCGGTCACCCATAAGCCACTTACCGGTATTGAGCCTGTTTTTGGGTTCAACGAACGCGAAATGAATAATCCCCTGACGCTTTGCGAACTCGCCGCAAGGGCTCCTAACATCAGCGTCGGCCATATGGTCAAGCAGGCATGGTTGCCAAATGATCGCGTTTGCATATTGGTTTTTTATTTCCATGCGCTGATGCAAGGTGCCCTAGACGACTCAAACAGCGCAAATCGCCATTGGATCGCCCATTTCGCTCTTTCGATGGATAAAACCGAAAGTTGACTTATTAAAAATGCCTAAATTGGTTTAAAATTCCAGATCGCGCCCAAGAACAAGGTGTGGGCCGACGAAAAAGCGAAGAATACATGTTGTATGTGAGTATTTTGAGGAAGACCACAACACAGTTATTGGGTGTTAGATGGGATTTTGAAACCACTTTTAGTCTGGTAACTGGTCGTAGAAGTACAACATGGTATCAGACCGGGTTACGATGCCGATAACCCTGTCATTTTCCACCACCGGAAGTCGACCCACATCGTATTTCACCATCTTCTGTGCCGCCTTTGTTGGGCTCTTGCCAGGTGAGATGGTGATGATCTTTCTGCTCATATACGCTTTTACCGGTGATTTCATCTGTGATGTTTTTTTTATTTTTCGAAAATCCCGCCTGGAGATAATCCCCACAAGTTCATTGTTTTCCAGTACAGGTACGCCGGTGCATCCTTTCTCGCGCAACAGAAGCGCCACCTCTTCCATGGTGTCGTTGGTTTGTGCGCTTACCACGGGAAAAGACATAATGTCGCTTATTTGAACCGATGCCGGCTGGTTTCCCTGGATCAGGTTCAGAATATTATCACGGACATCCTTTGGATGACTGTTTTTTAACATAGCGGAGCCGGCCCCTGGATGGCCACCACCGCCAAGACTCCGCATGATCAAACCGATGTCGATTTCATCGGCATGACTCCGCCCGATCACCATACAGGTATTTTTCTGCTTGTTGGAGAAAATTCCCACTGCAGCATCGACATTCAATATCTCGCGATACATCCGTATGACCACAGCCAGACTTTCTACATGACCACCGATATCGATGTGACTGATGCTGATGGTGTGCCCCTTTATCCGAAGACGTTCGGCATCCTGGAGCATGTTAAAAAGGATCTCTTTTTGTTTTTCACCATAAGCGGGTCTTAAAAACGATGAGGCAACCGTCAGATCGGCTTTTCGTTCCAGTAAATAGGCGGCAGCATAGGCATCTTCCGCTGTTGTGGATGGAAACGTCAGGTTGCCGGTGTCTTCGTAAATCCCCAGAAGAAAAAGGGTTGCCTGAATGGGGGTTAATATTTTTCGTTCGTGTTTGATCCTGCGCAGCAGCAAGGTGATGGTGGCCCCGATGATTTCACAGACCTTCCAGGGGGTGGTGATGTTGCCACGTATGGGGTGGTGATCCCAGAGCTGAATATCAAGATCGCTTCTTGTCTTGAGATCCGCCATTCCTTCCAGACGTTCCCATTTGTTGGTATCCACTACCACCAACTGCTCCACCTGGGTCAGATCTACATCTTTGAACGTATAGGTGTTAAAAACATCCTTGTGGATTGATAAAAATGCTTTGACATTGGGGTTGACCTGTTTGGGAAGAACAGGAATTGCATCGGGAAAGAGAATTTTAACCGCCATGACAGATGCCAGTGCATCAAAATCGGCATTTCGATGGGTGGTGATGATTTTCATATTTTCAAGTCTTTGCCTAATTTGACAAAAACACCGGGTAATCGTTCTGGTTTCCTGCCTTTGAGATGGCTTCTAGCAGGACAGCAATGTCTCGTCTTTGAGTGTTGAACCAAATCGCTTGACCGCTTCTTCCACAGTAAAGCATTCCTTTTCGCTGCCACGGATGTCGAGTCGCACCCTGCCTTCATGCAGCATAATCAGCCGGTTTCCGTATTTGATGGCCTGCTCCATGTTATGCGTCACCATGATGGCAGTGAGCTGATGCTGGTGGATAATCTCTGCCGTCAGTTTCATCACCCGCATGGCGGTTTTGGGGTCCAGCGCAGCAGTGTGTTCATCCATGAGCAGCAGTTTGGGGAGCGAGAGGGTTGCCATCAGGAGCGTCAAGGATTGACGCTGACCGCCGGAAAGGAGGTTCACCGACTGTTTCAAGCGATTTTCCAGACCTAGTTTCATTTTTTTTAATAGTTGGATGTAATGCGACCGTCTTTTGCGGGAAACGCCCCATCTCAGGGTCCGGTTCTTACCGCGCAGATCAGCCATACCGAGATTTTCCTCGATGGTCATGGAAGCGGCCGTTCCCATGAGTGGGTTTTGAAAAATGCGGCCCATATAAACGGCCCGTTTGTGTTCCGGAAGATGGGTGACATTTAATCCATCGATGAAGATGTCGCCTTTATCTGCTTCGCAGGTCCCGGTGATCAGATTCAAAAGCGTGGTTTTCCCGGCCCCATTGCTGCCGATAATGGTGAGGAACTCACCTTTGCCAAGCACGATATCGATATCGTCAATGGCAACTTTTTCATCCACAGTACCCGTATTGAACACTTTCCTGACACCTTTCAATTCAAGCATCATATACCTCTCAGGCGCACCTTGCCCTCCTTCCCTTTTTTCAGGGCGGGAATACCAAGAGCTAATATGACCATAATTCCAGTGGCCATTTT
>JAHEIB010000180.1 GCA_024639645.1 Deltaproteobacteria bacterium | reverse complement strand
ATGGCCGTGAAGATATCACAGCCGAATGGCGGCGTTGCAGACCCGATGGCAACCTGAAGCGTGATGATCGTACCCACCAGTACGGGATCCAATCCAACATCATTCACCACAGGTGTAAAAATGGGGACCAAAATCAAGATCACCACAATGGGATCCACAAACATACATCCGATGAAAAAGGCAATAGAAATGACAAAAAGAACACCGTATCTGCCCATTTCGGCAATACCGATCATCCCTAGAATCTGCTGGGGTACCTGAGCATAGGATAATACCCAGGCAAATGCCGCCCCTGCACCGACCAGAATGAAAACAACGGCGGTGACCAGTCCGGTTGATAAAGCGGTGGCATAAAAGTCACTGAGGTTCATTGTTCTAAACACAAAACCCTCCAGCACAATAGCATATCCAACGCTCACAGCAGCGGCTTCAGTCGGGCTGAAGATTCCCCCAAAAATACCACCGATAATAATGACCGGAAATCCCAGAGGCCACAATGCATGATATAATGCCGTTCTCCGCTCTTTCCAAGATGCCCTGGGTTCGGTGGGAATGTCGTTTACAGTCGCATAGATCACACTGTAGATTGAAAATAGAAACAAAATCAACAGCCCCGGACCGATGCCGGCGATAAAAAGTTCAGGGATGGAGGTTTTGGCAACAATACCATAGATAATCATCCCAATACTCGGGGGAATCAAAAACGCAATATCACTGGAATTGACAATCAAGGCAAGAATAAAGGAGTCTTTGTATCCCCCTTGTTGAAGCCTTGGACGAAGGGGGCCACCAATGGCCACAACCGTCGCCTGTGTGGAGCCGGAAACAGCCCCAAACACCGTACATGCCCCGGCCGTACTAACAGCAAGCCCCCCTTTGATGTGCCCGACAAATGCCATCACCAAATTTATCAGTTTCTCAGCCGATTTGCCCCGGGTCATAATATCGGCAGAAAGAATAAACATGGGCACGGCAATAAGAGCGGCCGGACGAATCCCTGCCATCATCTGCTGGATCATGAACTGGGTTTGGGACAGGTCTCCCTTGTACAGCAGCCAGATTCCCAAGGTTGCCCCGGCAATTAATGGGATTTTCATGGGAAACCCCAATAGCAGTAAAACAATCATCAGCAGGAAGATAGAGAGCGCAAAATGTCTGTTCATGTAGTCCATCAAGCTGAAACTTGTATCAAGGACAGCATGGGAACCGGTTTGTGCCACTATCTTTCCACGGTCATCTTTTACCGCTGCCGCGATGTTAATGCTGCCGTCAGCCAAGGAGACGATATCCACCGCCTCAACCCTCCAGTTACCTATTTTATTAATCTCGACGGTCTCTTCAATAACTGCACTCTCTTCATCAGTTAGGGTGATGCTGATAGTATGCCATGGCTCTACCCCTTCTGCATAACCGTATACGGAGAGAAGTATTTTCTGATCAATGACTGTCTCTTCAATCACAACCCTGACAGGATCTGAAGCAAAAAGAGAAGTGACCCAAAAGCAGCTGACAGCAAATAACACTAGTATTTTCTTGATCCGGTACCGTTTCATGGCCTCCTGAATCTCACTCTCATTTATGTGTCAGCATATCCGTCTTTAACATGGGTGGAAAGATAGACATCACTTTGTGTAAGATTTTTAACCGCTGTAAACGCATACTGCAGTCCTGTCAGCATAAAGCCGAAAGGCACCCATAAATAGATATAGAACACCGGCAGTCCCAAAGCCGGCAAAATCCGGCCGCTTTCATACACCTCGGCAATATAGCGGTACGAATAGAATGAGAGAAAAAACATGAACAGGGACGTCACCGAGGTCATCACAACCATCAACACCTTACGTATTTTTTTCGGCAAGGCATCATAAATGGCAGACATCCTTATATGACGACCATTTCGAGCGGCGTAACTCAACCCGGCGTAGGTCACCAGAACGATAAATATGACGTTCAATTCATCCGTGAAGGTAATCGCATTATTAAACACAAACCGGCTGATTACTGCGGCAATGGTATTGATAGTCATTGCGATCACGCCGACAGCGAGAATGACGCCCTCAAGCCTGCTGATCTGCTCGTCAACGAAGTCGAGTGCTTTCAGGACGGGGTTTTTCTTGTATCCTGCTCCCTCGGTCATCTTTTCTCCCGGATCGCAAAATAGATCAGGCACAAAAGCTGCTCCATCAATTTTGCGATCCACTCGGTTTTTCTATGATTACTTAGTTTGTGCTTCAGCTTCTTTGAGATCCGCCATCATTTGATCCAAAAATGCTTTGTTCGAGGCGCTCTTGGAAGCAAATGAGTCCTGTACCGCTGTTGCTGCTTTTTTAAAGGGTGCACGTTCTTTTTCAGTGAGGGTCACAATCTTGTAGTCCGGGTTGGTCCTGACGATACGGCCGATGCCGTATGCATCAAGTTTTTGGGCCTCTTTCAAAATAACCTGGTGTGCATGGGCAGCAGCCTGGCGAATCAGTTTCTTATCTCGGTCGCCCAGCCCGTCAAAGAATTCTTTATTTGCAGATGCCGATGCATTGAAGTGTCCGTGGCCGGTATAGGTCAGCACTTTTGTCAGGTTATCCAGATCGTATGCTTCAATCCAGACCGTTGGATTTTCCTGGCCATCCACCATATTGGTTTTCAGGGCACCGATCAGATCTCCCCAAGTCATGGGAACCGGTGATGCACCAAAAGCTTTATAAGTTTCAACCAGGATCGGAGAACCGGGCATAACACGCATTTTTTTGCCCTTCAAATCTTCAGGTGAGTGAAACGGCTCAAAGGTAGTCACTGCCATCTCACCTTCGGGGAAAATAGATAAGAGTTCAAGTCCGTGTTTATTGAAGACCGGCGGAAGCATCTCGTTGATGACTTTGGAATTTTTAAAAAAGTAATCAAGTTGCTTGGTATCCGTCGGCATCACATAGGGCAGTGTAAACAGATCCATTTCAGGGATCGTTCCTCCCATGTAACCGGTTGACTGCCCCAGAAACTGCAGAATACCTGCTTTGGTCTGTTCCATCATATCGGTTTCTTCACCAAGACTTCCTACAGGGTAAATTTCAATTTTATGTCTTGAATTTTCCTCTATAAAGTTTTTAAAAGCCGTTGCATAAATACCCTGGGGGTCGCTTACACCCTCTCCCATGGCATACTTCCACTCCGCTGCATACAAGCTCATGCTGGTTGACGCGATCAACAGAATGCTCGCAAACACGAGCTTTAGCATTGTTACATTCAACTTTCGTTTCATTGCCCGACTCCTTTTTTCTTTGGTTAATCTTCTGGGTTATGAGTGAAAAACGCTTGAAATCATACCGGTCTCAAAAATTCCAATGCGCCTTTTACATGCAGTTCTACTCCTTTTGTTAAAACATCCTCATCGATATTAAAGCTGGGATTATGATGCGGGAAATCGCTCTTTTTGTCCTTGTTGGCACAACCTAAGAATATGAACACCCCCGGGATGCGGGAAGAGTATTCGCTGAAATCCTCGCTTGCGATATATTGGCCTGCATCGATGATATCAGGGCTATTGAAAACATCTGCCGCCACCTTTCGTGCAAAACCAGCCATTTTTTCATCGTTGACCAAAGGGATATTTTCATGTTCTATGCTGATCTCACAATTACACTGGTGGGCCTGGCATACGGATTTACAAATCCGGACAAACCTGTTGCTGGGGCTTTCTGGGCCATCTGGATCAGTATCGTGGAGGAACCTAATGGTCCCTTCCAAATAAACTTCTTCCGGAATGATATTGGATTTTTCACCCCCTGCCAGTTTGCCGAACATGATGACGGTTGGTTTCTGAGCATCCATTTCTCTTGTCTGAACTGCCTGGACCGACTGGATGATGCTGGCTGCGGCAATCACAGGATCAATAGCTTCATGGGGATAGCCGGTGTGACCGCCTTTACCTTTGACCTTCATTTTGAACACGTCCAGGCCGCCCATGACAACACCGGATGAAATGCAAACCCGGCCGGACGGAATCAGACTCCAGATATGAAGCCCCATGACTGCATCCACTTTCGGATTTTCCAGCACTCCGTGTTTCACCATTTTCACAGCACCCGCGACCTCCTCATCCGGCTGGAAAACAAACTTGATCTTTCCGGCAAAAAGGTCCTTGTTTGTCTTGAGCACTTTGGAAGCCACCAGCAGCATGGCTATATGGGCGTCATGACCGCAGGCATGCATCACCCCTTCATTTTTTGATTTATACGGCAGATCACCGGCTTCTTTTATCGGCAGGGCATCCATGTCAGCGCGCAACATCAGACATGGGCCGGGCCTGCCGCTGTCAAACACGGAAACAATCCCGGTTCCCGCCACCCGCTTTGTGGTAAGTCCAATGTTACGAAGATAGTGTTCAATCTTGACGGCGGTTTCAAATTCAGCAAACCCAAGCTCCGGAAACATATGGAATTCCCGGCGCAGACTGATAACCTCATGCTCTAATTCATTAATTTGTTTTTGAATAGGGTCCATTAGAAAGCCGACCCTATTCAAGAAGAAAGAGTTTGCGCTCACAATCGGCGAAGGTTTCAGCCGCCGTATCCGTTACCCTGAAGGATTCTGAACATTCAAACCCGAAATCATCCATCCACATCCCCAGAATCATGTGAAAGGTCATGTTAGGAGACAATACAGTTTTGTCCCCCGGCCGCAGGCTTGCGGTGTGCTCCCCCCAGTCCGGGGGATAGTTCAGGCCCATGGAGTAGCCGATGCGGGATTTCTTTTCAAATCCGTGTTTGGCGATATGCTCCCGCCACACCTTTTCCACGCCCTCACCTGTCATTCCGGGTCTTATGGCGTCCAGAGTGAGATTAAGCCCCTCCACAGTGATGTCAGCAAGGCGCTGAAGCTTCTCGGGCGGGGCGGCACCGATGAAGGCGGTTCTGGCAATGGGGCAGTGGTAGCGGTTCCGGCACCCGGCCAATTCAAGGTTTACAGCCTGGTTAGACTGATATGGAGCGTCAGTCCAGGTCAGGTGGGGTGCTGATGTTTTCTCCCCGGTGGGCATCATGGGAACGATTGACGGATAGTCCCCGCCGAACTCAGGCGTACCGGAGGCCTGGGCCTGAAAAACTGCGGCCACGGCATCACACTCCCGAATACCGGGGCGAAGATGGCCTAGAGCAGCGGCCATAACATTCCCTGCAATTTTACCAGCCTGTTTCATCATGGCGATTTCTGCATCTGACTTGATCAGGCGAACCCAGTTTACCAGCAGGTTGGCATCCATGAGGGTCTCCCGTCCCAGACTATGTTTTAAGGCACCATGGCTTCTGGCAGTGTAATAATAGGCATCGGTTTCCACGCCTATGGTCTTGCCTCCCCAGCCCTTTTCCTTTATATAGTCACCCATGAAATTCATGGGATGGCGCAACTCGGTCTGGATATAATCTTCCGGATAACCGATCATGTGTTCTTCTTTTATGAAAGCGGTGTGCCTTGCACCGTTGAGATCCATCATCCGGCCGATCCATACCGGTTCTTCCTCATCGTCAATGACCAGTACGGCCTGGGGTACGTAAAAGGACCAGCCGTCATAGCCGGTCAGGTAGTTCATATTGGCGGGATCACAGACCACCATGACCTCAATTCCTTTTTGGCGCATGGCAGCTTTGGTTTTTGCGATGCGATCAAAATACTCATTTGTGCTGAACAGGGTCATGTTTCCTCCTGATAATGCCGGCCGTTCCTCCCGGAGTAAAACGAACCGACCATGCGACTGTCAAACTGAAATTGAGCAACCCCTTTTGTGTTCTTTCCAGATGCTCTGCCAGATTCTGAGCGTTTGTGGCAAAGAAAATATTGACAAACCTCTCCCCTTTTTCGTCGATCATGGGAAAGACACTTACAACTACCTCATGTTCTTTGACCAACTATTTTTTACTGGAGACTATCCTGATCGCTGCACTGATTGCAAGAAGAAAAAAATAACTATTGTCTCTTGAATTCAAGCAAGGGAATCCCATTCTGATCAGCCAATATAATGCCTGAGGATCTCTTACTTGGAATAGTTCCATAGCAGCGGTATTTGCCTGGGCATTTAGATAAAAAATTCAACATTTATCCTCTTTTTATTTGAATTATTTTGATGATTATACAAAATATAGAATATTATTTATTTATTTGCTCAGAATGTTATGGTAATTTTATTGACATGGAAAAAAAAACAACAAAACTAGATGAGACAGATTTGGCCATTTTAATAGAAGTGCGGCAGAATGGCCGGATCAGCAATAACGAGTTAGCCAGGCGGATTAATTTGTCCCAGCCTGCTGCCCATTCCCGTCTCAAACGGCTGCAGTTGGCCGGTGTGATTAAAGGCTTCACCGCCCAACTGGATTACGAAAAACTGGGGTACGAACTTATCTGCTTTTTTCAGACACG
>JAHEIB010000047.1 GCA_024639645.1 Deltaproteobacteria bacterium | reverse complement strand
TTCTCCAGCTCAAATGCCCTTATCAGCGGAGATGGACGCCATATTCTCAGAACCCGTAAAACGGGTTCAGGGATATCAATCCAACGTTCTGTGCTCACCTCCTGCTCAATGAGGTTCATCGGAAAGACCGGGGCAAGCATATCCGGTGATATGGGACCATCCGGACCCAAGGGTGGATTCATTTTGATATCCGCAAGAATGTTGTACCACTGTCGCGGCATCTCATCTTCTGATAACAGTATTTTTTTTGTTTCCATTGACTCCTCCTTCCTGATATGAATTTAAACGATTTGATGGAATGCGTACAGGGTAAGACTTGGTGTAACACGCTGAAAAAGATTCATTTTTTAACTTGACTTCAATTGTGTATACAGTATACAGTTTTTAGTCAAGAGAATAATGTTACTTACCCTATTTTTTAACATAAATAAAGAAGGAATTCCCCATGAAATCAAGCACTGAACTCTACCCCACCGCCTGCAACCCGCTTTTGATAAAACCCCATCGCGGTCTGCCCGGGTCCGCTGCCATTATTGGGGCCGGCACTATTGGTCCCGACATAGGGTATTACCTCAAAAGCGCATTGCCGGGCATGACACTGACCCTCGTGGATATTGACGACAAGCCTCTCAAGTCGGCAGAAAAACGTCTGGCGGCTTATGCCTCAAAGGCTGTGGCGCGCAGGAAAATGAGACCGGAACGGGCGGAAACCGTTTTAAAGGATATTTATTACACCACAGATTACAACCAGCTGAAAAACTGTGATCTGGTCATAGAAGCCGCGACGGAAAACATTCCCCTGAAACAGAAAATATTTGCTCAAATTGAAAATATAGTCAGTCAAGACACCATCATCACATCCAACACCAGCTCCATTCCGGCCGACCGGTTATTCATGAAAATGAAACACCCGGACCGAACCACGGTCACACATTTTTTTGCCCCTGCCTGGCGGAGTCTTCCTGTGGAAGTCATATCATGGCCTGGTGCAGACCAGAAAACCATCGACTACCTGTTCTGGTTTCTGGCAAAAACCGGTAAGGCGCCTATCGTGACTGACAACGCTATCTGTTTTGTCCTGGATCGAATTTTTGACAACTGGTGCAATGAATCCGCATTTCTCCTGAGCAAGGCTACAGCCAGCCAAATTGACAAGGTGGCCGAAGAATTCGTTTTTGCCGGTCCCTTTTTCGTTCTGAATATGGCCAATGGCAATCCCATTATTATAGAGACAAATACCCTGCAGATGGAAGAAGGTGATCATTATCAACCAGCACCTATTCTTCATTCCGTCGACCGATGGACAACCCATCGCCCCGGAAGTGGACCTGATATCCCTGAAAATCTACACAATGTCATTCGAGATCGACTACTTGGCATTCTCTTTTCACAGTCATTTGACATTATCGACAGGGGTATCGGCACCATTGCGGATCTCAATTTCGGTTGCCAGATTGCCCTGGGATTTAAGGAAGGGCCTCTTGATATCATGAAGCGTCTGGGTAAAACCGAAGTCCAGCGCATCATGACACGTTTTCAGGAAGACCGCCCCGGTTTTCCTGTCGCTGCCCAGACAATTGAATCCTATCAGAGCTTTCATCGTCATATTCTGACGGATGATATGGACGGAGTGAAAATTATCACCATCCGTCGCCCCCATGCCATGAATGCGCTCAATGACGATGTTACGGATGAAATATGCCAGGTGTTGGAAGCCAGCGAAAAAGATCCCGCGGTAAACGGGTTCGTCATTACAGGGTTCGGTAACATGGCTTTTTCAGCTGGTGCCGATATTGGCAAATTTCCGACCATGCTGGGTGATAAGAATGCGTCCATGCAGTATGCCAGGGATTGTGCCAAAGTTCAGCGTTTCATGGATCAAATGAACAAGCCAGTGGTAGCAGCTCTCAATGGCCTTGCTATGGGGGGAGGACTGGAGCTTGCCATTCGCTGTCACGCAATTGTTTCGGTTGAAAAGGCAGTTCTGCAATTTCCGGAAATCACCCTCGGTATCCTGCCTGGCATTGGCGGTTGTGTGGTGCCTTACCGCAAGTGGCCCCAGGGGGCAGCCTTTTTTCATGAAATGATTTTATTCGGAAAACCGGTACCGGTGACAACAGCCGCTGAGATGGGAATCATCAATAATCTGGTCAAGGACCCAGCAGATCTGATAACTGCCGCTGTTAAGGAAGTTCAAAAGATCCAAAACAACATACCGAGAATCAGTGACGCCCCTGTTGACATTCCTGAAATCTCTATCCCCGAAATGCCCGTCGCCGGAAAACAGCCCCTAAGCAAAGAAGCTGTTGGCATTACTGCCGATACCGTTCGAAGAGCATCGGCTGCCGACGATCTGGAAACGGCGCTGGAGATAGGGTATGAAGGATTTGGCAACATTGCCTGTTCCGCTGCAGCCAAGGAAGGGATATCTGCATTCCTTGAAAAACGTAAACCCATATTCACATAGATACCCGAGTCCAAGGGGTCTGGCATTGATTCAACCCTATAATGATTAATATTATGCACATACAACGTGTGATAAGTATTAAATCCGAATATCGAAATGCGAAACAAATCCAAATATCGAATGCTCAAATGATTGAAGAACCTCGCAGCAAGCTACGAGGAATCTTCGACCGTAAGGAATTCTGGCTAATTTAGATTCGCTCGCTAACCCCGCAACAAGCTACGGGGAATGCGCTCGCTGTTGCGGTTCAAACATGATACTTGAACTTGTATCTCCAAGGTCTTGTTTTGATCATTCGAATTTGGATCATTTGGTATTGTTTAGGATTTCGAATTTCGTGCTTCGGATTTAAGTAACTACCGCCATCGTCATTGATATATATCTTTGACCGGGCCCAAAAGGACCAGGTTTTAAATGACAGAATAAATTAGGGGTAACAATGAAAGAAGACTTTTTTCTCGGAAACGGAGCCATTGCGCTGGGCCTTCTTGAAGCCGGATGCCAGGTGCTCACATCTTATCCAGGAACGCCCAGTTCAGAGATACTGCCCGAAGCGGTTCGTCTCATAAAATCGGAGAAACTCGACACCTACGTGGAGTGGTCTACCAATGAGAAAGTGGCCCTGGACAATGCCTATGCTGCGGCCATTACCGGCAAACGATCTGCATGCTGTATGAAACAGGTGGGACTGAACGTTGCTGCAGATTCGCTGATGAGTGCGGCCTATATTGGAACAATTGGGGGGTTGGTCATTATATCCTGTGACGACCCCGGCCCGCATTCATCCCAGACAGAACAGGATACACGCCTGATGGCTCGACTGGCCAAAGTCCCGGTACTGGACCCGTCAAATCCGCAGGAGGCACGGGAGATGGTTAAAACGGCCTTTGAACTTTCAGAAAAATACAGCATACCGGTCATTTTGAGACCGGCAATTCGGGTGTGTCATGCCAGGCAAAACCTGACCTGGGACAAGCTGCAGGCCAATCGCAATCCAGCCGCATTTAAAAAAGATCCCCGTCGCTGGGCGGCCACGCCAAAATTTCGATTCCTACTTCACAAGGATCTCAATAATAAGTTGAAAGATATTTCAGAAGAATTCAATACGCTGCGTCCCTACAACACACACAATTTAAAATCCGGTATGCATTTTCCTCTGGGTATTATTGCCGGTGGTGTCCCAAGCTCGGTCATTAAAGACATTCTGGATGACCATGGACGCAAAGATATCCCTTTGCTGAAAATTGGGGCACCCTACCCTTTTCCCGACAGTCTTGCCATGACGTTTTTACAGGCCTGCGACAAGGTCCTGGTGATCGAAGAAACCGACACGCTGATTGAATATTGCCTGCGGAATCGAGACAACGTTTTGGGTCGATTTTCCGGCCATGTTCCGTCTGAAGGTGAACTTGTGGCCCAGAAGATTGAAGGCATTCTCCAAACGGCCCTGGATGAACTGGCCCTACCATCTTTAAATATCGATTCCCAGGAGGATGTTCAGACGCTTGTAAACGGCCTTGATCTTCCCGTAAGAAAACCGACCCTCTGTCCCGGGTGTATGCACCGGTCCGTTTTTTACAGCATTCGAAAGTCCCGTCCCAAGGCAATTTTCACTTCGGATATCGGATGTTATACATTGGGTCTTAATCTGGGTAGTGTGGATACGGTACTGGATATGGGGGCCTCCATTACCATGGCTTCAGGATTTTACCATGCCTATGCGCAGGACGGCACAGAACAGCCGATTGTCTCAACCATCGGCGATTCTACATTCTACCATTCAGGACCTGCCGGTTTGCTGAATGCCGTTTACAACGATGCCCGTTTTGTCCTGGTCATCCTGGACAATATGACAACCGCCATGACAGGCATGCAGCCGACCCCATCACTTGGAATACGGGCTGACGGCAGTAAAGGGAAACAGATTCCACTGGAAAGACTTATATCCGGATGCGGTATTGATTTCATAGAAGTTATCGATCCGTATGGGATGAAAGATCTGCGCAAAACAATCAAAAAGGCGTTTGCCTATGTAAAAGACCCAGATGGCGGTATAGCGGTGATTATTGCCCGACATCCCTGCATCATTGCCTACCGGGATTTGGCAGTTAAAAACAGAAAAGAGATATCGATCAGTGATGAATGTATTGCCTGCAACCACTGTATAGATCGGTTCGAGTGTCCGGCGCTTTATCATGATGGCGAAAAAGATAAAACAGCCATCAATCCGGCCCTTTGCATTGGGTGTGCCGTCTGTGTAGATGTGTGCCCCAAAGGGGCGATTATGGCGGAGTGAGAAGTTCAGGCTTTAGGCTGTCGGGCTATTAGACCGTTAGGTGCTTATGGCCCAATAGTCTAAAGCCTAATCTCTGATAGACCAAACCGGGGCTGAGGGTGATACAAGGACTTTTGGATAGCTAAAAAACTGTCAGCTACTGACGCCTAACAGCTTTCGGCCTGAACCCCTAAACTGGATAATATAGAAAAGGTATAAATTTTATCACGAAAACACGAAAAGTCGAAACCACGAAAAAGACCATAAACAATTTCGTGTTTTTCATGTTTCGTGTTTTCGTGATTGCTTTTGTTTTTTGTCACAAAATTTATAAAATTTACCATTATAACTATATTTTTAGGAGGTAAAATGCCGTCCATAAATTTCGTGCTCAGCGGTCTGGGTGGCCAGGGTATCCTTTTTATGACCAAAATCATCGCCAAAACCGCATTGCGTAGAGGTTACAATATCATGGGAGCGGAAACACATGGTATGGCGCAGCGAGGGGGATCCGTTATCTCCCATCTCAGATTAGGTGATGTCAACAGCAGTCTCGTCAAACCCGGATCGGCGCATTTTCTGCTGTCTCTCGAAGAAAATGAAGCCTACCGTAATCTTCCCTTTCTTGCGAAGAACGGTCATCTCTACAGCGACACGGCTTTAGATATTTTCCCAAAGGACAGCGTCAAAGCCTACCTTGATAAAATGGCCATACAATATGACGCCCTGCCAGCCGGGAAAATTGCCCTGGATCTTGGTGCGCCTGTTTCCTCGAATCTTGCAATGATTGGATTTTTTGCAGCATTTCAGGAGGGATCTTTTACGGCGGATGATTTCCGAGAGACCATCGAGACCATCAGTCCAGAACGATTCAAGGATATCAATTTGCTGGTTTTTGAAAAAGGTCTTTCAACAGGTACCGTTGCCCGGGAGTAGATAAAATAACGGTGGGTATTCTACTGTTCAAGCTTCCGGAGCAACTCAGTTTTTCTTATTTTTCCAAGGGCTGTGCGTGGAAAATCTTTTACAAAGGATATTTGTTTGGGGAATTTGTAGCGGGCCAGCCGCTCGTGGCAGTGTTTCTGTACATCGTCCAATTCAACGGTATATCCTTTTTGTGGTATAACAAAGGCATGACCAGCATATCCCCAGGTTTCATCCGGTACGCCCACAACGGCGATGTCATCAATGCCTTCTATTTCCCGTAGTACCGCCTCCACTTCAGCAGGGTATACGTTTTCACCTCCGGAAATATACATGTCATCGACTCGATCCACCAGGTAGTAATAGCCGTCGAGATCCACATAAGCCAGGTCCCCAGTGTGGAGATATCCATTCTTAATGGTTGCATCGGTCTGTTCAGGATCCTGCCAGTATTCTTTCATCATAATGGATCCTCGAACGACAATTTCACCGATCTCTCCAGGTTTTACCCGCCGGCCGCTTCTGTCCAGAATGCTGACCTCGGCATGAAACACGGGCCTTCCTACCGTTCCAGGCCTAGACAAGGAAACATCTTCAGACGCCCACAAAAGGATGGATGTTTCCGTCTGCCCCATAATCTGGCGGAATCCAAACCCACCATCCTTGCAGGCTTGAAAAAGTTCTTTGGTTGTTTTTTCGCCACCGCCGGCAATTGTTTTCAGTGACGACACATCTCTGCGTTGCTCATGCGGAACATTGAGAAGTGATCGAAAAACTGTTGGTACGCCAAGGAATTTACTTACACGATATTTTTCAATGTCCCTGTAGATGGAAATAGGATCAAATTTTGAGTGGAGCAGAATGGTTGCACCTTTATAAAGGGTCGGTGCCGCCTGAATGAACAAACCGCCGGAGTGAAAGAGCGGTAGCACGATCAGCATGATATCATCAAAATTGAGTTTGAAAAAAATTTCCGCATTCAAACAGTTAAAAAACGTTTTGCGGTGTGATAATACGGCGCCTTTGGGTGCACCGGTTGTTCCGGAGGTGTACATAATCACCTGAGGTTCTTCCGGGTCCGAAGGTCCCAGTGACCTTGAAACAAAGGGTTGCTTGCCGTCAAATTCAGCGGTTTCACCATTGTAATAGCGGATCTTTCCTGATGGTGAAACATTACCCACAACAGCCAGAAGCAAAGGCGGAAGCTGTTTTTCCAAGCCAATACGTTCAATCATATCCATATATGCTTGGTCAAAGATAAAAACCCTGGGCCTGGCATTGGCGATAGGATGGTTCAGTTCTCTACCAGTGATACGATAGTTAATGGGGACAAAAATTGCACCCAGTCTGGAGCACGCTATAAATACCTCTATGAATTCCAGCGAGTTCGTCAGCATCACCGCAACCCTGTCCCCCTTTTCTATCCCCAGAGATTGCAACCAGGAAGCGGTTCGGTTGGATCGGGTATGCAGATCACGATAAGTAATGACACGGTCATTAAAAATAATTGCCGGCTTTTCTGGGTGCAGTTCCCGCCAGCGTTGCACCCAGAAAGCAATGTTCATTGATTTGATCATGTTTGTGTTTGGTCTTTGGTGAAAAAATAAAAAATCGAATCACGAAAGCGCGAAAGAGGGAAACCACGAAAAAATGAAAATACTAAAAAACCAAGTACAATTTCGTGTTTTCTAGTTTTCGTGCTTTCGTGATTCGTTCTTCAATCGCTGTGATTATTGCATTAGCATTTATCTTTTGCTTCCCACTTGTCATCAATCAGTTCAAGCAATACCCCATTCATTTTATCCGGGTGAATAAAGCCAAATTCACAATCGCGAAAAGAACGGGCACCACCAATGAATGGATATGACTTGGGTTCAAGTTCATCAATGGCTTCGCGGGTATCGTCGACATTCAGGCTGATCAACATAATGCCTTCCCCCCTTTTTTCAATAAACTTTGCCACCTCTCCATCTGGGGTTGTTGATTCCATCAGTTCAAACCCGACATTACCTAACCAATAGCGGGCAACACGTATTTTCTCAGGCTCATCTACGTAGGCATCATCAGGTTTTTCTTTGCCCAATACCGGTTCCCAGATTTTTCTGGCCGCTTCCAGATCCTTGACAGCAATACTGATGTGGTCAATCTTGTTGATTTTCATTTGCTTCCCCTAATCTTCTTAATTTTATATCGGTTCAATTCGTATTTACTGTATCCCGAACGTTACGTTTATAGGGTGTATTGTACCCTAAAGGCAAAAAACAAGTCAAGCTGGAAGGCGCTATGCAGTTGGGTTCGTTATTTTTTTGATTGAAGAACCGCACAGTAAGCTGCGAGGAATGCGCCGCTGTTGCGGTTCATGGTGTTTCGGCCAATATGGCCATTCCAGCTTGACATCTGACAGTTTATCTGTAACCTAAGATACGTGTTTCTGTATTATGTGGTTTGAAACACCTCCCTATGGTTTCCATTCCGTGACAAAAGCGCCACTATTTCCAATCCATTATTTTACGATCACTGGTGTTCGCTATATATTTTTCTAACCTTATGAGGTGGAGGGCGGTTAGCATGTATGAAGATAGATTCTGGAAAAAGAATTGGGATGAAGGTGTTGATGATTTGGATCCTATCCTCTTTGAAACAACGTTCGTTAATATTATCAAAAGGGCATTTCAAGAGGTCCCGGATAAAACAGCCCTGGGCTTTCTAGGCATTGATGTAACTTTTGGAGAATTGAATGACTATGCCAATCAGTTTGCCAATATGCTCATAGAAAATGGTTTTAAGAAAGGAGATGTGGTAGGGATCAACCTGCCCAATATTCCCCAGTACGTCATCAGTGTTATCGGAACATTGCGGGCAGGTTGTGTGGTATCGGGTGTTTCACCCCTTCTCTCTGCAGAGCAGATAAAATACCAACTCAATGACCTGGGAAGCACAGGTAAAAAGATAGCTCTTGTCACCCTCGATGCGATTTTTGCTGGTCATCTTGTAAAGATTGCGTCCGGCATACCCCAGTTGAAGTTGGTGATTGCCACGAGTGTCGCCAGCTTCCTTCCAAAAATAAAACAGTTCATGGGAAAGCTTCTCAAAAAAATCCCAAGTGGAAACGTTACGCCCTTACCCGGAATCATTGTTCTGGACTATCACAAAGATGTTTTTGCCAAATACGCAACCAAGGCTGTATCTGTTGATTTAACCCCGGATGACCTGGGATGGATTCAATATACAGGCGGCACAACCGGCGATCCCAAAGGCGCCATGCTGACGCATAGAAATGGGTGTCACAACATAATGAGCATTGCTGTTTGGCTTGGCTGGACCCGTAATGAAGGCGTCCTGCTTTCGGGATTCCCTTTTTTTCATATTGCCGGGTTGACCGTATGTGAAAGTGCCATCTTTATGGGTTGGACACAGGTTTTGATTCCCAACCCACGGGACACTGACCACATTTGCAATGAAATGCTTAAATACCATCCCACCAACATGGCCAATGTCCCCTCCCTTTATCAGATGTTGATTGAGAACGTAAAATTCAAGGAAATGGACCACGCCAATCTCGGAACGTGTATTTCTGCGGCTGCACCATTTCCCAAAGACTCTCAAGTCGTTCTGGAAAATATTATTGGAGAGGGAAAATTGCTGGAGCTTTACGGTATGACGGAAACGTCCCCTGTGTCTACCATGAATCCTTCCAGAGGAAAAAAGAAACTTGGCACGGTAGGCATGCCGTTTTTGAATACGCAGATCAAACTTGTGGACCCCGCTTCAGGAGAAAGTGTTCCCCTGGGTGAACCGGGAGAGGTCTGTGTCAAGGGTCCCCTGGTCATGAAAGGATATTTAAATAAACCCGAAGCCACAGCTCAGGTCATCGATGGCGATGGGTACATGCACACCGGCGATGTGGGTATTATGGACCAAGAAGGCTACATCAAGATTGTTGACAGAACTAAGGATATGATTATTGTGGGAGGATTCAAAGTCTTCTCTAGTAAAGTGGAAGATATACTGGCCCAACATCCTGCCATTTCAGTTCTGGCTTTGATTGGAATCGATAATCCCGATCGTCCTGGTTCGGAAATAGTGAAGGCTTACATCCAGTTGACACCGGAAGCCTTAAAAGATACAGGCGAGGATGCGCTGAAAAAAGATATCATCACATTTGCCAAGGAAAAATGTTCACCCTATGAAGTTCCAAAGATCATCGAATTCATGGATGAAATACCCCTGACGGCAGTAGGCAAAATTGACAAGAAAGTGTTGAGGAAATAAAAAAAGGGTCCAAGATTTCGAGGGATAAGCATTCAAGCTGCAAGGGAGGAAATAGAACAAATGACATCATTCAAACTGATAAACCCAATCCGTGGGAAAAACAACTTGACCCCTCAAATCCTCGACCCCTTGTGTGTTGGAATACCAGGGTACTTGGAAGCAATGATGCGACCGTCAGCTAATAGCTGATAGCCACCCTCGAACCCTTGTATCGCTCATGGCCCCTTGAACCCTTTATTTAACTTTAACGGATAGTAATTCTCTATTTTACTAAATTGTTTAGGATTGTATATGATCAACAAAACCAAAATAGTCGCCACCCTGGGTCCTGCATCCAATACCCGGGCAGTCATTCAAAAAATGATTGAAGCCGGCATGAATGTCGCCCGCCTCAATTTTTCTCATGGGAATTATGAAACCCATGCCGAGTCTATCAAATTGATTCGCTCGCTTTCACGGACCATGAACCGGCACGTGGGCATACTTCTAGACCTTCAGGGTCCCAAAATCAGAACCGGCAAACTTAAAGATGGTGAAGCGGTTTACCTGGAAACCGGCAAGAAAATTCGAATAACAACCCAGATTATCACCGGCACAGCCGATAAAATATCGGCAACCTACAAGAATCTGACCAGCGACGTTAAAAAAGGAGACACCATTCTTCTGGATGATGGCCTGCTTGAGCTTGCTGTCATGCACAAAAGAAAGGATGTTATCACCTGCAGGATTGTTAACGGCGGCTGGCTAAAGGAGAACAAGGGCATCAATCTGCCCGGGGTTTCGGTCAGCGCGCCGTCCCTGACACAAAAAGACATCAGAGATTTGAATTTCGGTATCAAGATGGGCGTCGATTACTTTGCCCTTTCCTTTGTCCGAAGTGCCGATGATGTAAAACAGATCAAGAAGCACATCAGCAAGCAAGGGCAAGACACACCGGTCATCGCTAAAATCGAAAAACCGGAAGCTATCGAAAACCTGGATGCCATATTTAACGTTGCGGATGGCATCATGGTTGCCAGGGGTGACCTCGGCGTCGAAATGAAGCCCGAGAAAGTGCCGACAATTCAAAAAACAATCATCAAAGCAGCTATTCTGGCAGGCAAACCCGTTATTACAGCAACGCAGATGCTGGAAACCATGGTGGCCAACCCGATTCCCACCCGGGCCGAAGCATCTGATGTAGCCAATGCCATTTACGATGGCACGGACGCGGTCATGCTTTCCGCTGAAACCGCCACAGGAAAATATCCGGTGGAAACAGTGGGTATGATGGCAAGAATTGCGGCCAGAACCGAGCGATCCGTGTTCATGAAATACAATCTCAAGCATAAGGGTGTTCCGGATGACCCGGTAGCGCATGCCGTTACCCGCTCTGCCGTTAAAATTCTTCACGAACTCAGCGCCAAAGGCATACTCGCTTTTTCTGTGTCCGGCAGCACTGCCAGGCTGATTTCCAAAAACCGTCCATCCAAACCTGTTTTTGCTTTTTCGCCCAGAATGTCCACCTGCAACCAACTGACCCTTGTATGGGGTATCACGCCTCTCTATCTGCCCAATATCAAGGTTGCCAAACAGCTTGTTGAAGCCAGTGTGCGTGTACTGATTAATAAAAATTTAATAAAAACCAACGACCTCATCGTGATCGTTATCGGGCTCGGATTTAAAAAGGGCTCAACCAATGTGATAAAGATTCACCGAATCGGGCAGGACGACTGAGGCAAATGAAGTTCATGGGAATGCAGTGAAAAGTTTAAAATCGCCAATGATGAGGTACTTTATGGCATGGACGACTCTTATTGTCCTGTTATTTGGGACCTTGTCACATGCAACGGAAATTGCAGGCAACTGGCTTGCAAAAAAACCGTCAGATGGCAGCGTTTTTTTGTCTTTTGGTGAAGCGAATGATTTTATTATAGAAGATGAAACATCCTGGATCCAAGGCACATACACCAGTCAATCGGATTCGGCTACCGGACAATTGAATCTTTATATCCAGGATGGGTCAAACAGTGACGATGTGGGCAAATCAATTACATACGCCTATGGTATTCAAGACAATTTACTGACGCTCTCCGGAACGGACCAGGGTGGAAATGACGCACCCACTATCCTTGCGTCAGTGAATCAGGCTGGCAGCAGTGCCTTTATCGGCATCAATACCGATCCAAATCATGAGAATGACGAGGGTGACGATGATACCAACTGGAATGTCTATGCAAGTTGCTTTGTGATGAGTATTATGGCCGAGTAAAAATAATATCACCCAAAAAGATTAAGCTGATATTTTCAGACAGTCTTCCGCTAAAATCTTGCCTAGTACTTCCACGACATCATCGGCATTCTGCTCTGAAAAAACCATGGGTGGTTTCAGTTTCAGAATATTGTGTAGCGGGCCGTCCGTACTGATTAAAATACCGTGCTCCCGCAAGCGGTTGATAATATATGTGGCTTCTTCTGCAGCAGGTTCCAGGGTTTCGCGGTTTTTAACCAGTTCCACACCGATAAAAAGACCCCGGCCGCGAACGTCACCGATCAGCGGAAAGTTCTCCTTTAATTTCTCGAAACCCTTTAGCAAGCGATATCCAACCCTCTGTGCATTTTCCTGTAAGTGCTCTTTTTCAATGACATCCAATACAGCCATGCCGATGGCACAAGATACAGGGTTCCCACCAAAGGTGTTGAAGTACTCCATACCATTATGAAACGCCGCTGCAATTTCCGGGGTCGTAACCACTACCGCCATGGGGTGTCCATTGGCAATGGGTTTTCCCAGCGTGACGATATCCGGCACCACATCCTGGGTTTCAAAAGCCCAGAAATGACTTCCCACGCGTCCGAAACCGACCTGGACTTCATCTGCTATACAGACGCCTCCAGCCTCTCTGACATGCTGGAAAGCTTCTTTAAGATAGTTGTCCGGAAGTACGACCTGACCGCCACATCCCAAAACACTCTCACAGATGAAACCTGCAAGGCCCTGACCCCGTGATGTCACACGGTGGGCGGCTTTCTTGACATAATCGGCGTATGCTGAACCCGTGCTGGAACCTAGCCCCTTAAAAGGTCCTCGATATCCGTCGGGCATTTCAACCGTCTGAACCCAGGAGGGAGCTCCCTTGCCCCCGGGGCCATCATGTTTGTAGGGACTGATGTCCACAAGCAGATTGGTGTTGCCGTGATAAGCACCCGCCACGGTAATGACATCCTTTTGCCCGGTATAGTTGCGTGCCAGTCGGAAAGCGAGTTCATTGGCTTCACTTCCGGTACACACAAAAAAGCATACACTTAGCGGTGCGGGAAACTTGGACAGCAGTTTTTGGGAATACGTGATAATATGGTCATGCAAATACCGGGTATTGGTGTTGAGTATTCCCATCTGACGTTGTCCTGCGGCAACCACCTCAGGGTGGCAATGCCCCACATGAGTGACATTGTTGACGCCGTCAAGATAGGCCTGACCATCCTGGTCGATGAGGTACTGGCCCCTACCCCTTACAATTTTCAGGGGTTTATCATAGGAAATGCTGTAGTTTTTACCAATATGCTCATTCCGATAATTCAGAATTTCCCCCTGGCTCCTCCCCCTTTCAGGGAAGAGGCTTTCGGGGATGCCCAGTATGAGGTTAGGATCCGGCGAAAGCGCTTTCCACACCCGCCTCTGGCTTGGAGGCGCCACGCCCATGTAATTCCCTGTTTCACCCAGCATGTCCGTAATGATTTGAAAATGAAGATGGGGCGGCCAGCCACCGTTGACAGAGGTGTCACCAATTTCAGCGAATATTTCGCCGCGATCAATCCTCTGGCCGACACGAAGGTTTTCCAGGGATGTCAAACTCAAATGGCCATAAAGTGTATAAAAGTTGAAACCTTCCTCGGTCTCATGTGAAAGAATGATGGTAGGCCCATAATCATACTTTGTTGCATTGTTTTTTAAACTTTTGACTTTCCCGTCATAAAAGGCTTGGATACTGGATCCCGGTGCCATGTGAAGATCCATACCCATATGAATCGTCCGCATTTCCGGCATTTGTTCACGCTGCTGCCTGTAGGCGTCTGAAATATATATGGCCCTTGCCTCATCGTAACAGCCGATACCGATGACGGCTTCTTTTTGATGCATTTGTCCGAAAATAGCACGTGACATGCCTGCGGCGTCATTTTCAACGGCGATACCATTGAACAGCGGGCTTTCGACACTCAAATCGAGGACGATGGTCGAATCTTTTCCAGGGGGTGGGTCTACCATGGGTTTAAACTGGTCTCTATGCCCCTTGATCCACTGAATGATTTTTTTCGTGTGGGGTACCGGCGATCGCTGACAGGCATCCCGGAAATGATATTCAGCCAGCCGTGGATGAATTTTACTGAGCTGAGCGAGCAGGGTCCAAGCTGGTTTTTCAGATATCTGCAGGTAGGCATTGTCCGGCGCCATTCGGGATTGATGGGCTGAATGGCACACGCTCATACACAGCCGCATGAGAATGAGATCGAACAGAACGGACATTTCTATTTCTTCCATTGGATGGGCCTGGTGGTATCCGTTCACAACCATTTTAGCAGCCGAGAGCGGGTCTTTTTTCCCCATCATGGCGTAAGCACAGACAATAGCCAGTTCATTTACCGTATGTGTATAGACCATGTCACCGTAATCGATGACGCCGTCCACCCGGTTCTGCCAGGGGTTCTCCTTGGTCACCAGCACATTGTAATCATTGCCATCGTTGTGAATCACGCTCTGCCGTAAACGATTTAGTTTTGGCTGGGTGTGGGACAGATAGCGATTGAGATAACCAGTGACCATGGTCTGATTTTCTTTTTCACGAATCGTTTGGGTCAAGTCCGGTATGACCGTGGGGGCCTCCTTGAGATCCCAGTGAAATCTTCGGCGTGCTGCAGGATGATCAAAGCGACTGAGTGCGGCATCCAAACTGCCCATAAACCAACCCAGACTTTTCAGAAGATCGCTGTCATGCGGTTTTGCCTTTGCAAAAGGTAAGCCTGGCAGATAGGACAAGAGGCGCACATAATGCTGATTGCCTTCGGGGGTGTTAACCGTGCCGATCACCTCCCCTTTGCGTGTGGTGCATATCTCAGGGCACACCCGCATATCTTCAGAGAAAAGATATTTATGTTGATTCACATGAATCATGGCCAGATTTTGAAATTCAAGCGCCTCTCTGTCTTCGGATTTATTGGCGATTTTGAGAACATATTCACGCTGATCATTCGTCACTACATGATAATTTTGATCGCGTTCACTGGGAAGCTGCCTGAATGTACCGCCTACACCAAAGATGTCTGATGCAATTTTTTCCGCTTCAGCTACTGAGAATCGAGGTGCATGGTTTACGATGGATGCCATGTTTTTTCATTTCTCCTTATGTTGGAGGGTAGAAGCTATAAGCTATAAGCTTTAAGCGGTAAGCAACTTATGGCTTAGGGCTTACAGCTTAGGGCTCATTACCACATACTACGGCAAATAAAAATACCGGGATTGCCCGGAGATAAAGTCTGTTAATTTAATCTGGTATACGGTATATATACCAGTAAACAGAAAATGGATAGACAAGGAGACACATCATGGATATAAATAAAACCATTGTATCGCTTTTAGCTACTGAAAACAGGGCAACCGGCATCGGTACCTGCATCGACGCCCTGGGTGTCAATCCTGTCACAAACAAGAACGTACTCATCAAACCCAATTTCAACACCGCGGATCCTGCTCCGGGTTCCACCCACAACGACACCCTCGTGTCCCTTGTCAGAAAAGTATGGGACATGGGAGCAAAATCCATCAGAATTGGAGAACGCAGTTTTCCCCTGACATCTCAAGTCATGGAGCAGAAAGGTATTGTACCCCTTCTCAAAGACCTGGATGTGAATGTTGTGGACTTTGATACATTGGACAAAAAAGATTGGGTAAAAATAAACCCGGTGGATACGCACTGGCAGGATGGATTTCGTGTCGCCCGGCCTGTTATGGATGCAGAATGCCTCATTTCTACCGGCTGTCTGAAAACACACCAGTTTGGTGGTGTGTTTACTTTGTCTCTGAAACTCCATGTGGGAGTCGTTCCCACAACCCGTCATGGATTTGATTACATGACCGAACTTCACACATCCCCGCATCAGAACAAACTGATCGCTGAAATCAACCAGCCCTTTAAACCTGACCTGGTCCTCATCGACGGTATCGATGCTTTTGTGGATGGCGGTCCAGCCACGGGGAAACGTGCCAAAGGAAACCTTTTATTGGCTGCCACAGACCGTGTCGCCATAGATGCGGTGGGCGTTGCCGCATTAAAAATGCTCGGTAGCAACCAAACAATTATGCAAACCAGAATTTTCGATCATGCACAGATCGCTAGAGCCGCTGAAATCGGCATCGGCGCGACGTCCATTGAACATATTGAACTTGTCCCCGCCACACAGGAGAGTCGGTCAGTCCGGGATAATGTTCTTGCCCAATTAATTTAGCGCTTGACAAAATCTCCATGCTTTGTGTATGGTATTTTTACTACAATAAAATACCACTCTGTATACATATCTCGATACCGATACGCTTGACCAACAATTAATTTGATCCATTCACCCAACCTTGTCACAAGACATGAAGGAGTGAAATGAAAAAATTCATTGTCGCTACCGCTCTAGTGGGTTTTGGTGTACTCGTTGCGTTTCCCCTTTTCAGTCTCAGCTACTACACCATGGTTCGGACCTCAACACCTCAGTTTTGTGCTTCCTGTCATGAAATAAAACCGGCAGTGGTAGCTTGGCGGTCCTCCACCCACACCAATAATGCTGCCGGAGTCGTTGTCGATTGTATGGACTGCCATTTACCTGCTCCCCAAGACACCTTCAAGTTTTTCTTTGCCAAGAGCTACCATGGTCTCAAAGATGTCGCCGTTCATTTTTTATCCGGTGAATATGACCGCAAAAAAGCACGTGAGGCGGCCTATGCCGCCTTTGATAACAATGAGTGTCAAAAGTGCCACCGGAATGTATTGTATATGCCCACCCGGCGGGGGGCCATGCTGGCGCACCGAACAGTTGTTTATGCACGCCCTGGTTATGAAAAAAAATGCATCGACTGCCACTACGATCTCGTTCATTCCGAACGGGGACTGGTGATGTTCCGTCAGACTCGAAATATGCCCTACCAAGCCAAGGGGCTGAGACAGCTGTAAAGAAGCCTTAAACGTTTTTAGTACCGAAAGGAGTGATGCCCATGAAGAGATACCATCTTTACGCGTTTGTGGGAATTTTGAGCTTGGCTCTGGTGGCTGCAGGCGTTATTATGGCGTTTGCCCAGCCCAACTTTGCCAAGGTCAAAGAATATCGCATCGAACGCAGCGTACCGCCAGAAGCCCAGGCCTGCATCGCATGTCACCAGACCACCACACCAGGTGTTTTTGCTGACTGGGCCAAAAGTCGACATGCCAATGCCAACATTACTTGTCTGGACTGCCATTTGATCCAGCCGGGTGATCAGGATATTGCCCAGGATCATGAAAAGTACTATGGCCGCTCGGACCTGCCCTGGGGTGAAGAAAAATACAAGATGCCCATCGCCTCCATCGTAACACCCAAAGACTGCTCCCGCTGCCATCCAGACGAAGCAACCCAGTACAGTAAATCCAAACATGCCAATACCATCGAAATCATGTGGAAACTTGATCCCTGGCTAAACAAGGGTATGAATTCTGACAACGAACGCAAAACAGGCTGCTTCAACTGTCACGGAACTGTTGTAAAAATAGACGACAAAGGCAAGATTGATCCGGATACCTGGCCCAACGCCGGTGTTGGCCGCGTAAACCTGGACGGCAGCAAGGGCTCCTGCACCTCCTGTCATACACGCCATCGGTTTTCGGTAGCAGAAGCACGCAAGCCCGAAGCCTGCGACCAGTGCCATCTGGGACCCGATCATCCTCAAATCGAAATCTACGAAGAGTCCAAGCACGGAACCATCTATCATGCATACAAAGATGAATATAATTTTAATGCAGCCGGCGGTACCTGGACACCGGGCGTCGATTACCGTGCACCCACTTGTGCGGCCTGCCATATGTCAGGATCCGGCAAAGAGCCCACCAGTCACGACGTCACGCAACGTCTGTCATGGGAAACCCAGGCACCACTTACGGTCAGACCGCAGGATTTTAAACCGTTTCCTTCCGGAACCAACTGGCAAACCGAACGCCAGAAAATGAAAAATATCTGTAGTTCCTGCCATGGCAATGCCTGGATCGACGATTTTTATGACGGGTTTGATAAGGCTATAGAAGAATATAACGAGGTTTATTTTAAGCCGGCCAATGCCAAGCTTGGAGAGCTTTATGAAAAAGGTCTGCTGGACAATACAAAATTCTTCGACGAACGCCTGGAAGTTGAATACTACGAGTTGTGGCATCATGAAGGTCGAAGGGCTCGCATGGGCGTCATGATGATGGCTCCCGATTATGCATGGTGGCATGGGTTTTATGAATGCAAGCTTCGATTCGCCAATTACATGGAAGAAGCAAATCATCTGCTGGAACATAACGAAAAGGCCTATATCGCAAAAGACTTCCCCAACGCCACTGGGGATAGCAATAAACCCAAGGCAGTGTTTCCAGATAACTAATGGTAATATGCTAGGAAGCCTGGAAGCTATGAGGCTGGAAAGCTGGCTGCAGTGAATAGCTGAAAGCCGATAACAGCCTTATAGCATCCTTGCTTCCCAACACCACAGCCCATCTTTCTTTTTACCTTTAAACCCGAATAAACCCTTTTATAGCCTGTTAAGCGCTATCAGCGGATAGCTTTCGGCCACCCTCGGACCCTCAGCCCCTTGAAACCTCTAACCCTTCAAGGGCTCATGGTGTTATACCAAACCTCAGCCATTTAAATTTTTTCTGATTTTCATCTGACACATAGCGTCCCATTCGTGCCATAAAAAGATTTTCCGGTTTAAGACAGATGTTTGGCTCGTTGGTCTGGAGTTCATGGAAACCAAAAGGCTCAAACAACCGGATGAGGATTTTCCGATAAGCCAGCGCTGACATTCCTGTACCATCAAGGTCCCAAGTCCAGGAGTAACCAACCATATACACGATCAGTTTCTCTACGACGGAAGGATGTAATAGCAGCCCCAGGATTCTTCCTGCAACCCCATAAGACCGATATCTCCGACAGACTTCAATGGCTTTTACCTCCATCATCAACCCGGGCGCCATCTCCTGCCAGCGGTCACCGTCATCGGGGTGATTGAGAACACCAAAACCTATAATATTCTCATCTTCCAAAGCCAGTGTGACATTCGCATTAATTTGTGTCGTATTATTTTCCAGACTCTCCCTTTTGGTATAAAGGGACTTGTATTGCGCATGCATACCGAACTGCCCATCAAAGGAATAGCGTTTTATCTCCTCAGGTTTGCAGAAAGAGCGGATGTGGATTTTAGGGTTGGAGGGAGAAAGAACAGGGTCCGTGGTTCCGAGGGTCCGAGGGATCAAGGGTTTGTCTTCTGTAAATTCGACCATGGTTTTATCTGATAGTCTTTTAGGCGTTTAGGCTGTAGGCAGTTAGATGCTATTAACTGGGAAGCTTCTTATCGCTTAAAACTTATGGCTTATCGCTCACCCTCCACCCCTCGAACCCTTTTCTTAAAAATCAGTCCACGTAGAATGTAACCGTTTAATCATTATCACCATGTCATAACTGCTGCCATTGGGGCCGATGGCATAGTTCTTGAGCTCTGCTCGTTGAAAAAAATCAAATTTCTTAACGGCCTCGATGGCCGCATCTTCCATACCTCTGACCAGATCCGTTCGTAGTGTTTTCAGGCCCTTGTCCATAGCGGCCTGAATTAAGTCCAGCAGAATCCAGGTTCCCAGCCGTTTGTTGCGGAATTCCGGCATGACGACGATACGGAAACGCCCAACATGCTTGGTAGCCCCGAATTCCCTAAAATGTAAACTGCCGTGACCGATAATTTCATTGTCGCAGAGGGCAATAATAGAGAACACGGAACCGTTATCCAGGTTGGCAATCCATCTTCGGACAGTTTCCGGCCTGGTGGTGTCATAGCGCATGCACCAACGATCGTTTTCGGGTATTTTTTTATAAAACCGATTCAGCAGTGACTCGTCCTCTGAGTTCAGCGGACGAATCACGGCCTCTTCACAATCTTTGAGGATACATTCTTTGGGATATCTCACCGTTCGGCAACCTCCCTCTTTCTGTCGTGTTCGAAATATTGATTTTTGCTTTTATTTGGGTTTGCCCATGACTTCTGCAAACATGTCCATATCCCAGCCTCTGCATTCGGCAATGTTCTGCCGAAACTTGATAAAGTCAACGGTATCCTGTCCTGTGATCTTCTTGGTGTTGAAGGCCCCAAAACCGAGAAATGCTTCACCGCCCATGTTGGCTGCGAGCCAATGTCTGTGAGAGTTTTTCATGGTATCCCAGAAAAACTTTTTCTTCTGCCGGATACTG
>JAHEIB010000046.1 GCA_024639645.1 Deltaproteobacteria bacterium | reverse complement strand
GACAGGTTTGATACGCCCATCCAGGGAAAGTTCGCCCATGATGATATAATCATTAACACGCTCTTGGGGAATCAGCTTTTCAGCGGCCAGAATACCCAGAGCGATGGGCAGATCAAAACCCGTACCTTCTTTCTTGATGTTTGCGGGGGCTAAATTGACGGTTATTCTATCGTCTGAAAAGGTATAACCCGAGTTGCTAATGGCGGATTTGACGCGTTCTTTGCTTTCCTTTACTGCGGCTTCCGGTAATCCAACGGTAGTAAACGTTGGCAATCCTCTGGTAATGTCAACCTCGACTTCTACCAGATATGCATCGATTCCGATGACGGCACTACTTAATACTCTTGCAAGCACCCGACCTCCTCATTCCAGACAGATCTTCTTGATTGGCTGCGGCAACGTCAACCATCGCTTAGTGGCGGGCATTGTATCTCATATGACTTAACATATCAATAAAATCCCAGAACCGATTTTATGCGATGCGTTGTTACCGCTCCTTTGCAAAAAGTGTATGCGCCAGTTGTCCGGCAGCTTGCGGGTTATTACAAAACAACTTGAAAATATAATACGTTGGTATATAATCTTGAGACGACAGCATGGATTCTAGTACCTTTTTGTTCAATATGAACAGCCATCAAAAAATATTACAACTGTTAGTAAACTGATCCGTAATCGGTTAACATTCCGACATCGACATCATCTTGGCGACACACCCGACACCTGTCAATTGCTGCATAAAACTCTGCAATATGAAATCACTCACAATAAAAAACATGGGCATCCTGCTGTGTGTCGTCATCATGGTTCAACCGGCGATGGTTGTCGCCCAGAACGCAACACTCAAAAATATTATCGTCACGAACACCAGAGAAGATCTATTAATTTATCTGACGGTTGAAGGCGCTTTTCGCGAAAATATGGAAACCGTGATTTCAAGCGGTGTTCCCACCACATTTTCCTTCTTTGTGAATCTTTATCAAAAACGCGGCTTCTGGTTTGATAAAAAAATCTCTGAATTGAAAATCTTGCATACAATCAAATACGATAGTCTGAATACCGAATATATTGTTGAACGTTCTTGGGATGCGAATACGCAAAGGGTAATGGAATCAATTAATAAAGCTAAAAAATTGATGGCTGAAATCGACAGTTTAAAGGTCGTGGAACTCAATCGTCTTGAAAAAGGCAGCCAGTATCAAATTCGAACCAAGGCAAAATTGCGAAAATTGACGCTCCCATTTTATCTACACTATGTTCTATTCTTTGTCGCGTTGTGGGATTTTGACACCGACTGGTATACCATCGACTTTATTTACTGAACTGAAACAACGAGCACTAACCCACAGATTCTTCAATCACCGCAGGAAACATCTTGAGAGTCATCAGTGGTACCTTAAGAGGAAAAAAACTCCACCCATTTCAGGGGAAAGGTATTCGTCCCACCTCCGATCGAACAAGAGAAGCCATCTTCAATATTCTGTCTGATCGTGTTCCTGATGCAATTGTTCTGGATCTGTTCGCCGGCAGCGGTGCTTTGGGGATAGAAGCCCTCAGCAGGGGAGCCGACATGGCCACCTTTATCGACATGGCACCTGCCGCTGTCTCGCTGCTTGATAAAAATCTGCGTGCGTGCTTTCTGGAAAATCGGACCCATATTATCCCATGGGATATAGAACAAAATCTAGACTGTCTGCAATCCCATGACCGTCCGTACACGCTCATTTTCATAGACCCCCCCTATCACAAAGGCCTACTCTTGCCGACTTTATCACATCTTAAAAAGTGTAAGGCTTTGGCACCGGGTGCCTGCCTTGTCTTGGAGCATGGTGCTGTGGATGAGCTGCCCCTGGCCATTGCCGATTTTAGACGAATGGATCAGAGAAGGTATGGAAAAACCCTTGTCTCTTTTTTGAGTTATATGGTATGAAAATTTTCACCTACAAAAAGAATATATTACCTAACATATTGTTATTACAATCTATTTGCGTGGAGGCTGAAAAAGAATGGAAAAAATTGCAATCTATCCGGGTTCTTTCGATCCAATTACCAACGGTCACCTCGATATTGTTGAAAGAGGGCTTTCCATTTTCGATAAAATTATCGTGGCTATTTTGTTGAATCCATCCAAAAAATCTTTTTTTTCCGTAGAAGAACGTATGGAAATGCTGCAGACAAGCATGAAAAAATTTGCCAACGTCGAGTTCGATGTGTTTGATGGACTTCTGGTGGACTATGCCCACCGTCGAAAAGCCCATGCCATTTTACGGGGCATGCGGGCTGTTTCTGACTTTGAATACGAGTTCCAGATGGCCTTGATGAACCGGCGGTTGAGGCGCGAGATTCAAACCGTATTCCTGATGACTGGCCTGCGCTGGATATTCACAAGTTCGTCGATTATCAAGGAGGCTGCCCAATTTGGCGGTGACATCAACGACATGGTGCCGCCCATTGTCAATAAAAAACTAAAGATTAAATACAGTAAAAAAACTGTCTAAGGGAAATAATATGAAAATATCACTATCAAAAAATGCAAGGGTGGTTCTGGAAAAGCGCTATCTGAAAAAAGACGATAGCGGTAATGCCATTGAATCACCGGAAAACATGTTTCAACGGGTTGCCAGGAGCGTAGCAGATGCAGACCGATTGCTTGACCCTGATGCTGATGTCAAGAAAACGCAAACAAAATTTCAAAAACTCCTTTCAAATTTGTGGTTTTTACCCAATTCGCCCACCATGATGAATGCAGGCAGGCGGCTGGGACAACTGGCGGCATGTTTCGTACTTCCCATAGAAGACTCTATGGAATCTATTTTTGAAACCGTCAAACACACAGCCATGATTCATAAAAGTGGCGGAGGTACCGGTTTCTCCTTTTCAAAAATCAGACCTGCCAAAGATGTCGTTCTCTCCACGGCAGGTATTTCGAGTGGTCCCCTTTCTTTTATGACCGTGTTCGACATCGCCACAGAAACCGTCAAACAGGGTGGTACCCGACGGGGTGCCAATATGGGCGTTTTACGGGTCGATCATCCGGATATTGAAGCCTTTATTGAAACCAAGAATGACTTGACCCGCTTGAACAATTTCAATATCTCAGTGGGTTTGACAAAGCAATTCATGGAAGCTCTGGAAACCAAATCCGATTTCAACCTAATCAATCCACGAACCAACAAGACATCTCAACGTGTTTCCGCAAGAAAAATCTTTGACATGATCGTTCGCTCTGCCTGGAAAACCGGTGAGCCGGGCATTATTTTTATCGATAAAATCAACGATGACAACCCAACCAAACAGATTGGGGACATCGAGGCAACAAATCCCTGTGGGGAACAGCCGCTACTGCCCTATGAATCCTGTACACTGGGGTCTATCAATCTTTCCCGGATGGTAACGAAAAACAGCCTCAACATGAAACGGATGAAAAACGCGGTTCATGATGCCGTACACTTTCTGGACAATGTCATCGAAATGAACAGATACCCCCTGCCTCAAATAGAAACCATGAGCAAAGCCAACCGAAAAATTGGACTGGGCGTCATGGGTTTTGCCGATTTATTATTGAAACTGGGAATTTCCTATGATTCCGAGGAGGCTGTATCGCAAGGCGCGTCTCTTATGGAATTTATTTCCCACGAATCAAAAAACGCCTCTGCTTTACTGGCTGAAAAGCGGGGTAATTTTAAAAACTATCCCGGTAGTATCTATGATACCCCTGAAACGCCTTATATGCGTAACGCCGCCACAACCACCATCGCACCCACCGGAACCATCAGCATCATTGCTGGAGTCTCAAGTGGCATAGAGCCTGTTTTTTCGATCGTGCAAACACGTCGTGTACTGGATGGTGAGGTGCTGTATGACGTGCATCCGCTGTTTGTAAAGATGGCCAAAGCAGAAAAATTTTTTAACAAGCGTCTGATCGATAAAATTGCCGGTGGCGGCACTCTCTCGAAAATTGACGAGATTCCGGAGCATATTCAAAAACTGTTTAAAACGTCCCACGATATTTCACCTGAGTGGCATGTCAAAATTCAGGCCGCCTTTCAGAAATACACGGACAGCGCTGTTTCAAAAACAGTCAACCTTCCCGCTGAAGCGACTGAAAAAGAGGTGGAGGAAATTTATCTTGCAGCTTACAGGCTCGGATGCAAAGGGGTCACTATTTACCGGGACGGTAGCCGGGACAAACAGGTTCTCACGGTAGGCGCCGGCTCGAAGGATACCAAGGACAAGCCCACCATTGCACCGAGACCGAGACCGTTGCGAACACACGGAATGACTGAGCGGATCCAGACCGGGTGCGGAAAACTCTATGTAACCATCAACTCAGACGCCAAAGGAATGTGTGAAGTATTTGCCCAGATGGGTAAAACAGGTGGGTGTGCCTCATCTCAAATTGAAGCCGCTGGTCGTCTGGCATCGCTGGCACTGCGCTCCGGTGTGAATGTGGATGCCATCATCAGACAGCTTACCGGTATCCGCTGCCCGTCCCCGGCATGGCAGAATGGAAAAATGGTTTTATCCTGCCCGGATGCCATGGCCAGGGTCCTGAAAAATCTGACCAATTCCGAAGTAACCGAAAACACTGTACTCATGGGCGGGTGTCCGGAGTGTGGCAGTGTGCTGTCACACGAAGAGGGATGCCTTAACTGTCATGCCTGTGGGTTCTCCAAATGCAGTTAAACAATCACCTTGATAAGGAAGAAACTGGCAATGAGCAACACAGTAAAGGCAATGGCCAGTATATTAAAATACTTATCGATAAAAACCTGGATTCGGGGTCCATACATATAGATAAGCCCGCCCACCAGAAAAAATCTTGCTGATCGCGAAACAGTCGATGCGAGCAGAAATATGAGAAAATTGATTTTGAATGCACCGGCTGTTATGGTGAAAACCTTATAGGGAATCGGTGTGAAACCGGCAATCCCGACAGCCCAGGCATTATACTGATTGTACAAGGACGCTATGGTGGCAACCTTTTCCGTAAGCCCATAAAAAGCGATGATCTTATGGCCCACCACCGTCATAAACTGCCAACCGATCAAATAACCCAGGATGCCGCCCAGCACCGATCCGGTAGAACAGATCAGGGCAAACTTCAAAGCTTTTTTTGGTTTGCCCACCGCCAGGGCAATCAAAAGCACATCCGGCGGTATCGGAAAAAACGATGATTCACTAAAGGCAAGTATGAATAGCGCCCAGCCACCATAAGGTGTATCTGCCCATTTCAGTACCCACTTGTAGAGCTTTTTTAACATAGGGCTATGCTTTCCATCCATGCTCTCCCACAAGCTTGACAAACCTGCATCCACCAAGGTTTGTCTCCCGTACACCCTTCTCGTCTTTGGTTATCTTAATTAATTCCTGTGAATAACGGTCCCCCACCGGAACCACCATCCGGCCTCCCGGGGCAAGCTGCTCTATCAATATTTTAGGTATACTTGGCGCTCCGGCCGTCACGATAATCGCATCAAAAGGGCTTTCATCCTTCCACCCAGTCGTTCCGTCAGTATATCGTGTGACAATATTATAATAACGCAATGAATCAAAAAGACGTCGGGTTTTGATAAATAGCGAGTGGAGTCTTTCGATGGTATAGACCCGAAATACAATTTCGGCTAAAACCGCTGCCTGGTAACCGGAGCCGGTACCGATTTCCAACACCCTGTCTTCATGCTTCAGTTCAAGTGCCTGGGTCATTTCGGCAACAATATAGGGTTGCGATATGGTTTGCTGGTCTCCGATGGGCAGTGGAAAATCGCCATAGGCCTGGTCCATCAAGGCCTCACTGACAAAGAGGTGTCTGGGAACCCTGCCCATGGCAAGCAGCACATTCGGATCGTGTATACCACGTGCTTCGATCTGTTTATTCACCATCTCCATCCGCTGGCGTTCGAATTTTCTCGATTCCTTTTTCATGGGCAGATTTCTATCAGAACAATGATTTCCCGTCAATATACCAGCACCGGATATTACAGGTTCTTTTCTTTTAGATTCGCTTTTTTAATTGCTGAAATAAAGCAGTGTTGAACCGCAACAGCAAGCGACAAGCCCGGGGGATCTGCCGTGCGGCTTGCCGAGAGATTATTGAAAAACCATTGGCACAGAAAAACTACTTGAATTTTATGTAATATTTGTCCAGAATAAACCAACATAATCTTTGGCCAAGAGAATCTATGAATAGCACAAAACATCTTGTTATAGCGATTTTTTTTTCCATCGTCATCGTGGCAATCGGTACTGTCGGCTATATGCTGATCGAAGGCTGGAACTTTTTGGACGCCCTCTACATGACGGTTATCACCTATTCCACCGTTGGTTACAGCGAAGTGCACAACATCAGTGAAATCGGACGTCTGTACACCGTATTTTTAATTTTTCTGGGCGTCGGGTTTTTTCTATATGTAGCAGGTGCCGTCATACAGTTCATGGTTGAAGGAAAAATTCGGACCGTGCTAGGGAGGAGAAAATTGGATAGACAAATCCATCACTTGAAAAACCACTATATTGTTTGCGGGTATGGGCGAATCGGTAGAGTAATCTGTGAAACATTAAAAAGATCACCCATCGATCTGGTGGTAATAGAAAACAACGAAACGCTTGTCCCGGAAATTAACACGGATAAGACACTCTTTTTATGGGGAGATGCATCCAATGAAGCCCTACTGCTAAAAGCCGGTATCCAACGCGCCAAAGGTCTGGTGGCAGCATTGGGAACGGATGCGGAAAATGTCTTTTTGGTGTTGACGGCCAGACAACTTGCACCCAATCTATTCATTACAGCAAGAGCTTCCGATACGGATGTGAAAAACAAGCTTCGAGCAGCCGGCGCCGACATTGTCGAATCCCCTTACGAAAAGGGGGCCATGCGAATGGCGCAGCGCATCATGCGCCCGACAGTCACGACATTTCTGGATCTTGCACTTGAATCCAGAACAAGCGATATACAAATGGAAGAAATACCCATCAATCATGATTCACCTTTGAATGACGTCATACTCAAAGATTCGGGAATACGTCAAAACTTTAACCTGATCATTATTGCCATCAAAAAACCTGATGGCAGTATGATCTTCAATCCTTCGTTTGAGGCCAGAATCATGTCAGGTGATACGGTCATTGCGGTGGGAGAAAGTAAAAACCTACAGAAACTCGATAAGGTATTGAATCCTTCCTGAGAATTGATTTATCCCGGGTATTGCATGAAACTTGCCAGGCTATATTTTATAGATAACCCGATCTTCCGTAATAATGATATCCATGAACCTATCATGCGACTCCATGGGAATCTGCTGAACGATCTGACATTCTAATGCCAAGGCAACTTTTCGGGTCGTAATGGGTAATTTCCCAATAAATCTGTCGTAATAACCTTCACCGGAACCGATCCTGCCCCCTTTTTCATCCAGTGCCACCCCAGGGATAATGGCAATGTCAATTCGTTCTATCGGTATGATTTTACACCGTTCCGGGTCCGGCTCAAGAATATTGCGTGGCCCGAGTGTCATGTCTCCATCAAAGGTATCAACCTTGAAAGGCCGCATCCCGTGTTTTTCCGTATCAAACGCCGGAAGGGCGACGATCTTACGGTAATCAAAGCAACGCTGTATGATGTTTTTCGTATCAACCACGAATTTTTGCGGCATATAAAGCAAGGATATGTTTGCCTCCAAAAAATTTGCAAACTCAAAGAGGCGCGTTTCAATTTGAGAGGTTTTTTCTGCCAGTTCTTCTACAGAAAGAGCCTGAATGGCCGTTACAACGCGATTGCGGATATCACTTTTTGATTCTTGGACTTCTTCCATGGTATTCTCCGGAAATCAGAATTAAAACATGTACACAATATTTGTATGAACAAAGTATTATAATAAATATTCGGCAAAAAGTCAACTTTCATTAATCATTGACTAAATTGAACGAGCATGTTAGACGGACGGGTAATTCGAAAGCCCGAAATTGCCAAGAAATAATCTCCCTGATTCGTTTCAACTCACGAAAAATCGTCAAGATGAAACAACCCGATATGGCTCAATACGACCCAATATGAGATTGCTATGCTGGAAATCAAATTCGTAAGAGATCACCTGGATGATATCGAAGAGATGTTGTTAAACCGCCACATCGCCGCAGACCTGTCACAATTCAAAGCTGCCGATGAGAAAAGAAGAGAGATTCTTTTTGAAATTGAAAATTTACGGCATCGTCGAAACGTTGTGTCAGACCAGATAGCCGCATTGAAAAAAAAGGGGGAAAATGCCGATGCCCTGGTGGCTGACATGCGGGACGTTGCCAGAAAAATAAAGGCCTTGGAAATACCATTGTCAGAAAATGAGGCGCAAACGCAGGAAATTTTGATGCAGATACCCAACCGGCCGCATGCATCTGTACCGGTGGGAAACGACGAGGCCGATAACCCGGTCATCAAAACCGTCGGCGACCTTCCAGAGTTTCCATTCGAACCCAAACCCCACTGGACGCTTGGTGAACAACTGGGTATCCTTGACTTTGAGCGGGCAGCTAAAATTGCCGGAACCCGGTTTCCCTTGTACTATGGGGCCGGTGCGAGACTTGAACGGGCGCTGATCACTTTGATGCTCGATATTCACACCAGTGAACACGGATACAAGGAAGTCTTGCCCCCGTTCATGGTAAACGTCAAGAGCTTGACGAATACCGGTCAGCTACCCAAATTCAAGGAAGACCTGTTTAAAATTGACGGATGGCCCTATTACCTTGTTCCCACCGCCGAAGTCCCGGTGACCAATATCCACCAAGGAGAAGTCCTGGACGAGTCAGACCTGCCACTCTTGTACGCAGCCCACACACCCTGTTTCCGTTCGGAAGCAGGCTCCTATGGCAAAGACACACGCGGACTCATACGCCAGCACCAGTTCAACAAGGTTGAACTGGTAAAATTTACGACACCCGAAAATTCCTATACCGAACTTGAAAAACTATTACAAAATGCAGAAAGAATTTTAAGCGTTCTAGAGCTACCCTATCAAATTATTACCCTCTGTACCGGTGATCTCGGTTTTTCCGCTGCAAAAACATATGATATCGAAGTCTGGTTACCGTCTCAGAATGTATATCGGGAAATTTCATCCTGCAGTAATTTTGAAGATTTTCAGGCCAGGCGCGCCAGTATTCGATTTCGCAGAAAAGGGAAAAAAGGCACTGAACTGGCTCACACCCTCAATGGCTCAGGGTTGGCCGTCGGTCGGACCGTTGCGGCCATTTTGGAAAACTGCCAACAGGCCGATGGCACGATTCTCATTCCAAAAGCCCTTCAACCGTATATGGGCAACATGAAAATGATCGAACCATGAAAATCACGGATTTTCCCAACGATATTCAACCGTTTTTGATTCCGAAATTGGCAGGTGCCCTTCAATATCGATGCTTGGGATGCGGCCGCGAACACCCCATTGAAACACTGCTCTATACCTGTCCAAAATGCGGTCATGTACTCCTGCTCGTTGACAAGACGTTTAATCGTTTAAAATCCATCCCCAGCGAGATGTGGCACAAGATCTTTGATTACCGCCGGATGTTGAATATCCCTGCCCTTAAAGGCATCTACCGCTACCATGAATTTTTAGGGCCTGCCATACCCCTTGATTCTATTGTTTATCTCGGTGAAGGGCATACGCCCCTGGTAGAAGCCAATTCCGCCCTATCACAACGGGTGGGAATCAAGTTCTATTTCAAAAACGATGGGCAGAACCCCAGCGCATCCTTCAAGGATCGCGGTATGGCAAGCGCTTTGAGCTATATCCATTATCTGGTAAAGCAAGGATTTGTTTCCGACCTACTGGCCATCTGTGCCTCAACCGGTGATACATCCGCGGCTGCCGCTCTTTATGCTGCCTACCTCCAGCCCCATATCAAATCAGCGGTCCTTTTACCGCACAAAAAAGTGACCCCTCAGCAGCTATCGCAACCCTTGGGAAGTGGTGCAGCTGTTTTTGAGATCCCCGGCGTATTTGATGATTGCATGAAAGTGGTCGAGGCCTTGTCGGAGCAGTATCATGTGGCCTTGTTAAATTCGAAAAATGCCTGGAGAATTCTGGGTCAGGAATCGTATTCATATGAAATTTCACAGGATTTTGATTATGATATGCGGAAAAAAGTCATTGTGCTACCCATAGGCAACGCCGGTAACATAACGGCTGTATTAAACGGATTCATCAAATTTTACCAGACGGGCATCATCATGGACCTTCCAAAAATTGTGGGGGTCCAGTCCGAACATGCCAACCCGGTATTCCGGTATTACCAGGAACCGGATGGCAACAAACGTAAATTCGAGCCCGTCCATGTAAGCCCCAGCGTGGCCCAGGCGGCCATGATCGGCAATCCGGTTTCCATGCCGCGCGTCATCCACCTGGTGGATCAATACAACACCCTGAGTGCTCGGCAAAACGTATTTTTTATGGAAGTGGATGAGCAGTCGATCATGGATTGGGAACTGCTGGCAAATAGAAATGGTCATATCGCCTGCACCCATGGCGGTGAATCTCTTGCCGGTCTTGCCAAAGCGATCGACAATCAATTCGTCCACCAGGATGAAGTGGCCATTGTTGATTCGACAGCTCATGCATTGAAATTTTCAGGTTTTCAGGAGATGTATTTTAATGACAGTTTTCCCGCGGAATTCAAGGTAAAACCTGTCCCGGAGCTCGTCAATGCACCGGTTTACGTACACCCGCAGGACCTTGAAGATGTTCCCGCCCCAGGTCAACCCTTGAATCAAAAAGCGTTGAAACAGTTTGTCAGACGAATTTCAGATGAAATTGCATCGGTATTGGCGCTTAGGAAAATAGATGAAACTACGTGAAAGTTCTTGTCTTAAACATGTTGCCCCCCTTTTTGCCATAACTTGGCTGTGGATACTTTGCGCCACCTTGACACCCGTCAACGGTGCCGTGCTGTACAAAAGTTATCTGGTCAAGTACGATCAAGGATGGGATATCCTTTGTGATCCCTACGTGGTTCAAAATAATGACTGGGTTTATAAAATATTTCGACAGAAGGGAGAGCTTTCTGCCGAGGACTTTAGTGAATTTATCAATATTTTCAAACGGCTCAATCCGCACATCAATAATATCGACCAAATAAGACCCCGGCAGAACATTATCATCCCCTTAAAGAAAATCGAGCCCGGTACCTTTCCAAATCAATCCTCCGGAGTCGTATCCATTCCCTTTGTCACCATATCCAAGCTCTCCGAGCTTCTAGGCTCCTATGCCAATCCATACAAAGTTCAGAAAGGGAATACCATTTCCGAACTGATAGCTGACAGGTTCGGACCCTATGGCACCAAAGCCTACCAGGAGGGGGTCCAGCTTTTTAAAACCATCAACCCTCAGGTGGATAATATTAATTTTATTTATGTCGGTCAGGAGATAAAACTGCCGGATGTCACTCTCCGAAATCAGGCCTGGTACCAGTCGTTATTTGATAAGGCCGGGCAGATAAAAAAGGAGTTGACAGGAACATCCCTGAACGCACCTGCCATAACACCGACCGTAACGGACAATATCGAAAAACCCACCGTTGATCCCATATCCGAAACCGCTGCCGTACTGAACGGTAAACTGCTGAACAAGGGCACTTATTTTTTCCCCAGCAAAGGCAAAGAAGACTTTGCCTTGGACCTGTCAAAAATTCCGGTCATCGAACTGAAAGACGGTTCCCGAATCGTTTTTGTCAACAAAACAGAGGCTTCCACTGCTGACATGAGCCTGCTCCGCTCCTTATGGGAAAATGTCAATATTATCGAGGTCGAAAAAGACACCCCCGTTGACACCATATTAGGTGCCGTATTTAAAAACACCACCCAAGAGAAAACTCCTCGTAAGCTATCATTTTCCGACAATGGCATGGAGGTTGTTGTGACGGCAAAGTGGATCAAACCCAGCCCCCCCGGGGAAGATGGTACAACCCGTCAAACCTGTATTTCATTGATAGAAAATATGACTCAAAAAACCTCTGATGCCATTGCGCGCTATCTGGATCAACACCATATTGTCATAAAAGACATCCTTGAAAATGAGACCGGGACCCATGCACCTGAAAGTAGTACCGCCTCGTCGACGCCTTTTGTCATACCGGATGTGGTCGCATTGACGCCCATATCGCGGAAGGCTTTTGTTAGAGATCTGATCGAAGCCATGGGCAATCAGTATACCAAAGATATTGAGGTAACCTTTCCCTATGCCGGAATCCAGGTGCAGGCGGTATCGAATCTTGTTTCCACCGGTAACGGTAGGGAATTTTTGATCGACTTTGGTGATCTTTATGGCGATGCCATTGCAGAAATAAAAAAAACAGGGCTCAAAGTCATTCAGTTAAAGCAAAATGACGGTATGCGCACCATGGCTACACGTATCCTCGATGCCATAGGCAATCCCTATGTCAGCGACCCTGTATTCTATGCCGCAAAAAGACCGGCTGACTTCAATACGAAAATTGTAGTAAAGGGATTTCTGGTCACAAAAGCAGAAGGCTCAAGAGTGCTGATCTCTGCAATTCCTTTGCACAATCGGGTGCTCCAGTTTTTAAATGAAGATAATATCAAAGTGGTTTTGGCCGGCTCGATCAAATAGAGTGATCATGCTGTATGGCAGGTTCATAAACGAGATTCGCTGCTACAAGTAAAACAGCGTTGGAGGATTATATGACACGAAATAAAATCCAAGTATACTTGCTTACGATTCTGTGGCTGATCAGCCTGATCGCCTGCGCTGGAGGGTTTGAGAAACGAAAAAATCAATCCCGCGTGACACGGACACTTGGAGAGGCCTATCTACAGCAGGGGAATTATACAGAGGCGCTCAAAGAGTTTTTAAAGGCCGAGAAGTTCTATTCCAACGATCATCTGCTACAAAATGATTTGGGTCTGGCTTATATAGCAAAACAGCATTATGACAAAGCTGAATTCCACTTTAAAAAGGCTATCGGCATCCGCCCTGAATATGCGCCTGCAAAAAACAACCTGGGCACGGTATATATGGCAAAGCAGGAATGGGATGCCGCCATTGAACAATTCAAAACCGTCGCCGGTGATCTCCTGTACGGTACACCCCATTTTCCCCTCACCAATATGGGCATTGCCTACTACAACAAGCAGGATTATACCAATGCGGAAAAATACTATCTTGAGGCACTCGATCTAGAGCCTAAATTTGTTTTAGCCCTCCGGAACCTTGGTAAAACTTATATTGCCATGAACAAGCTCCCCCAGGCTGTGGCAATACTGGAAAAAGCGGTTTCGAACGCACCCAAGTCTGCAATCACCTATCTGGACCTGGGTAACGCCTATCACATGTCAGGTGACACCCAGATGGCTTTTCTCGCTTATCAGAAAGTCATCTCCCTATCACCCAACACACCTGTTGCAGAAACTGCGCAAAAAGAGATTTTGAAAATTGAAAGCCGCAAATAAATGAAAAATCCCCGCTACAAACTCCGGGGAGTCTTTATTTTTTTTAATAAGCGGACCCATTAATCAAATATCGATACGTCAATCACTATAGCGCCGTTGTCGTGAGTATGTTCCGTTTGACTTTTGGCTTGCGCTTCGAGGTGGTAGACGGCAAGCAGCCGGTCGCTTGTTTGCGGCATATTATACCGCTTGTCATAATAATATTTCGAAACCAGGATGGCGGCATAAGGGTTTGTAGCAGAAAAACGGTCCTCAATCGGAACGTTTTTCTGACACCCCCTATAGTGATCAACAAGAAGACTAGCGCGTTGGATTAGATTGTTCGTTTCGTCAATAAAAAAGCCCGCGCATCGCACCCATTGCGATGGCGGGCTTTTTCAGGGAGGGGAGCATGCCAGACTTAATTACAACATCTGGCGCTGTTCCAGCTTTACAATCTTGGGTGTAATGAATATCAATAGTTCGGAGCTTTCTTTTGAAGCAATATCTGTTTTAAAAAACCAGCCCAATACCGGAACTTTTGACAGCCAGGGGAATCCCCGGGAAGCATCGATCTTTCGGGTTTTCATGATGCCACCAATAACGATGGTATCGCCATCATTTACAAGAAGTTCCGTCTCTGCTTCATTGGTAGACAGGGACGGCACGCCATTGGTGATGCTGTCGATGTCGTTTTTGGTTATCATGATTTCCATGGACACACGATTGTCCGGGGTGACATGTGGTGTAACTTCCAGAAGCAGATCGATGTCCTTAAAAGAAACCGAAGAACCACCCGTATCGTCCCTTTCAAGATAAGGATATTCAATACCCTGCTTTATTTTGGCTTTCTTGTTGTCAAGGGTCACGATCTTGGGAGATGAAATAATCTTGCCCTCATTATTGATTTCTAGCGCATTGAGACGTGCGTTCAAAACAAAGGGCGTTCCACTGAGTTTAGCGAAGTTAAAACCTATGCTGGATGAAGCTGCCGGTGCCGGAAAATTCATCGCCATATCGCCGGAAAGATCCCCATCGAGAAAATCGCTGTTGGAGGGTCCAACAGCCACATCCCAGTCAAAACCAAACTCGCTTGAAACGTCTGTATTCACTTCTGCAATGCGTGCCTCGATGACAACCTGGGGGGTCACCTTGTCGATCCGGTTGACAATTTCCTTTACTTGCCAGACCTTATCTGCGGTATCAGTCAGGATGAGCTGATTGTTACGGGTATCGACACTGACCGTCCCTCTTTCCGGTGTCAGGATATTTTTGATGTGAGGCAGGATTTCGGTCGTGGCGTTGCTGTAATTGACGGCGATATATTCGGTGACTAACGCTTCCAGCGCCTTTTCCTGTTGTATTGATTCCTGGGCTGCGGCAATTTTAGCGGCCCTGAGTTCTTCTTCGTCTTTAAGGGTGCTCAATGTGGCAATGCGGATGATGTTATCCTCATAGACTTTTCCCAGCTGGTTCATCCGCAAAACCAGATCCAGGACCTGGTCCCAGGGGACTGGTTTGTCAAGAGTCAACGTCACCTGGCCTGAGACGTCTTTGTCGATGGCAAAGTTCTTGCCGCTGATTTCTCTCAAGATGCGAAATACATTCTTGATATCTGTTTCAAAAAAGTCGAGAGCGATCTTTTCACCACTGTATTTTCTTGGCTTCTGTGAGGACAATGTGGTCATGTGAACATCACCCATTTCTGCAGAAGCCTCAACAGGTTTCTCTCCAGCAGTCTGCGTCAGGCTCTGAGTACCGGTACCAGCTGCTTCAGTCTGATCCTCTAAGGCCAGCTCAGCCATAATGGTTTTCCAAGGAGGCAGATCCGCTTCTGCCAGAGGTTTCGGCGGTATAGATGACGCCTCAAAGTGAACCATGATGAAATTTTCGTTCTGCTCCACAAAGAATGGTACGGATTCACGCAGTTCGAAAGAAAAGATCGTGTCTGTTTTCATTTCCGGTTTTTGAACCGGCAGGACCCGATCGACTGCGCTTTCAAAACGAGTCGTTACCAAAGGATGTTTTCGATAATCAGGCAGATTGGTGTTGCTCAATTGCAGTTGAATCCATTTGTCGGATTTTTTCTTAATGCTGTAGGTTACCGGATGTGTCGTTCCAATGATAACCGTCGATTTTCCGGCTTCTTCACTGGCGAAATCTATTCTGTTGACCCAGGCCAGGCCTGAAGCTGAAGACGTTTTCTCCGTTGAAGGACTGTCTGCTGCGGTCGTCATGGTGTTCTGAGCAAGCTCAGTTCCGGAAGATTCCTGACTTACCTCCACAACAGCCGGCATCTCCTCAGTTGTGGTCTCGCCGGCAGCGACGATGACCGATTGGCTCGAAGCCAATGCCGGTGGCATTGTCTCAGCATCTGTGCTCACTGCGGTTTCAAGTGCTTTTTGATCTGCAGGCGTATTGAACACAATGTTCAGTCCGCTTTCTCCACGAATTACCTCATAGGGCGCATCCTGCTTGAGACCGATCTCAATTCTGGAGGCCTGCCCTTCAGTGGAAATGGCCGATGCCGATATATAGCTCACCACATCATTATCAACAACTATATTTGTCACAGCATCGTCTATCACTGTTTCGGGAAAATAGAGTACAACACCCAGGGGAGATGGTTTTTTGACAGAGGTGTAGGTTAACAACCGATTGCTTCCGACAGCAACTTTGAATTGATCGGTTTCCTGCACCGTAGAAATGGATTGGATTGCCTTGAGCTCAGGTGGCTTGACAACATCCGGTGAAACCGACGGTTGTGTTGCCGAACAAGCCACAAATACCATCATCCATGCAATCAAAGTCAATATGATTGCCGTTTTGGTAAATAAATTTTTCCTTGAGTCTGCCATGTTATTCTTCTCCGGGATGTTTCGGAAGTTTGATTTCTTTTTCCCTTGTTATCATTTTGCCTTCGTGATTTTCCGTCAGTTCCTCGACAACAATTTTATCTTTCAATATTTTTAAAACCTTGCCATCATTCCTTCCGATATAAGTACCTTTCCTTATAATATAGCCCTTTCCATTCGTCTCTTCCACAAGTGCTTTGTTGCCACTTGGGGCCAATATAATTGCTTTTAGTTCCAGCTGGCTGAGTTCAATCTTTTCCAAGGGGGTTTTGGTGCGCTCTTCACGAACTTCACCCTTCGCATCAATCAATTCCGTTTTTTCGACCTTGACCGGCTCTTCCTTGACCAAAGGAACAAACGGGTCGACTTTTCCCTTGGCATCATACCCAAGCGCCAGGTCAGGAATCAGTTTTTGGGTATCGAACGTTTTAGCAAGAGGCTTGGTCATGTCTTTCGTCTCTACCAAACCCTTCTGGGTTTCTGCTGAAAGTGTTTGGGAAGGGGCTGTTACCGGGGAAGCCTCTTTCGCTTCGGGTTTCGGCGGTGCGACCCCCTGCGTCTTCGTTGATATTTTCTGGCTGACGACCGCTGATGTCTTTTCAACCTCACCGGCCTTCTCCTGACACCCGGCGAACAAAACCAGAAGAGCCAGTAAACAGATGGCGATACGTATGAAAAAAGTATGCTTAGACATAATATTAGCTATCATTCCCTGCAATTATTTTTTCTTTTTCTTTGTCTTTTTTTTGCCTGATGGCTTTTTGGGAACGGGTTCAATAAACTTGTATGTGACAGCCGTACAGGATGTGGAAAGCTTAAGCCCCTCCTTGTCAGGTAACAGCTTGACGGCACCAATTGTTACAATCCTGGGCAAATTGGATATCCTGTCAAAGAACATCGCCACATTATGATAATTCCCCGATACATTGACGGTTATGGGTACCTCTGCATAGAACTCTCTGGCGATTTCCTGGTTGGGTTGAAATTTTGTAATATCAAGACCTGCATCTCTGGCGGCTTGTGAGATCCCGTTCAACAGAGCCGGTATTTCTTCTTTCTCCGGCAGTGCTTTCATGACAATTTTGAACTGGGCCTCGGCTGCCTTCATCTTGGTGCGGTAATAATTGAGCTGTTTGGCCGTCTTTCTTGCTTTGTCAAGTTTTTGTGAAAGTTTCTTGTATTCTGATTCCAGCTTGCCGATTTCCTTGTGTTTCGGCAGATAAGCAAAATATGTAAAACTCCCCACAAGAAGAATTATGGCCGAAGCATAAATCATTATGCGCTGTAATTTGGTTCTGGCTTCCACCCATTCGATAGCAGGTGCAAATATTTGCATGGAAAGGCTTGGTTTTTTCATGATTTTTTCGTTTTTCCTGCGTTATCTGGTTTTGTGGCCTTTTTCGGGGCAGCCTTGGTCATAGTAACGTTAAAACTTTTTAAATTTATGTCCTTACCTTTGATTTGCTCCTGTTGAATTGATTTCAATGTGACGTTGGCGTAGGGCCCGGTTCCGTTCCCTTCCAGATTTCTCATGAAATCGGCAATGGTTCTTTCATCCAGTGCAATCCCATGGATCGTAATGGTACCCCCCTGAACATTTAGACTGGTGAACCACATCCGCTCCTTGACAATCAATTCGGTCATGGATTCCAAAAGATTTACTGTATCCTTGCGGCCACCTTCAAGGGTCTCTATCACCTTGATTTTTTGTTCTAAATTACTGAGGGTCTTTTTAATCTGAGCGATTTCTTGATTGATTTTTTCATATTTAGCAATTTGAGCGACAGTATCCTTGTTTCGCGCCTTCAATTTATCTATTCTGTTGCCCAGCCATATGTTGTAGTAAAGCACGGCAATGATAATAAGTGCAAAAGAAAGTAGAAAGACAGACACTTGTCTCCTGACATTCTCTTTTTTACGGGCAGCCCTGAAAGGCAGTAGATTGATTCGTATCATTTGTCATCCACTCTTCTGATTGCAAGCCCCATACAAATAGCGGCCTGGGGCGCGATGCTTTCGATATAAGATGGATCAAAACGGCTTTCATCTGTTAAAATATTTTCAAAGGGATTGATCGTCTGAACTTCTGCCGATGTTTCCACTGCCAACAACTGCCGGAATTCCTTGATACCACCACCACCACCGCTAAGTACGATCTTCCTGATCTGTTCGTCCGGATAAGTTGAATAGAAAAAATCCAGTGCTCGGCGAATTTCCGTACACCAATCGGTTACAACGGCAGATACGATATCGGCCAGGTCTTCATTGGAAAGCTTGTCGCTCTGATCGCCAAACTTTAGTTTTTCTGCCTCCTCCAGGCTCGAATCGGTGATGGAGGCAATTCTCTGATTGATCTGTCCGCATCCAAGAGAAACATCCCGCATGAATACGGATGCATCATCTTTAAGAATGTTCAAAGATGTCTTACTGGCACCAATATCGATCAAGGCAATATTGGTATCTTTTGAATCGTAATTGACTTCAAATATATTTTGGAGAGCAAATGCATCCACATCGATAATACAGGGATTCAGACCGGCCAGCTGGGCAAGATTTACATAATCGCTTACCATGTCTTTCTTGGCCGCAACCAGCAAAACGCTCATCTGGTTGGGATTCTGCTCATTTTCGCCCAGGATTTGAAAATCGAGATTCACATCGCTGATGTCAAAAGGAATATATTGCTCTGCTTCGAATTGAATGCTTTCCTGAAGCTGGTCCTCTGACATGGTCTGAACATTGATCTTCTTCACAATAACGGAATAGCCGCCGATGGATATGGCAACGTTATGTTCCCGGATGTGATGGGTCTGGTAGAGCTGCCGAATGGCACCGGCAACGACATCGGGGTTCTTTATGGAACCATCTTCAATGAGCCCCGATTCGATGTCGATCATTCCGAATTTCTCGAGAATTCGGCCTTTTTTTGCTTCGATTATCTCGCATGCTTTAATGGTTCGAGACCCAATATCCAAACCTACGAGATGGTCTTTTCTTCTGAAAACCATAATAAGCTCTTAATCACCGAATATTTTATTTTTGTCAGAAAGCTTAAAGCCAAGCGCCAGCAATATCTTTCGCTTGGTTTCCATCCGGCATGGCATGCCTTGCTCGATGCGCGTAATTGTAATGGGGGATACATTAGCCTCACGAGCAAGCTCAGATTTGCTCATTAAAAGCGATTCTCTAATTTTTTTCAATGAATTTTTTGTCATAATAGTTACATTGGCTTGATAATTATTGGCAAGAATGCGTCCTTTCAAAGGCAAAAAGCTTTCCAGGTATTACATTTGGGCTCTATAATTGAATGAAATTTGAGCAATGTCAAGTAAAATTATATATAAATTATATATAATTTTACTCAATTGCCATATATTGTGTCTTGTTAGATGAAATTACTATATATGGTATTGCCTCAAGACGACAATTCAATCCTTTTGGCCATAAATTGATTCTGATAATTCTCTGGATACCGCATGTTCTTGACTTTATTCGCTTCCTTCCTTATATGTTCTGTTAACGAACCATCGGCTATGTGATCGGCAAATTTCATCGAACGGATCAGTAACGTTCGCGACAGGTCTTTATGATAAAATTTCTCGAGTTTACCGGAAGACCGCTCATTTTTATTACAGAAGAGTTCGGCAAAATATTACTCCTGTTTTTATCAACGGCTTCATGGTTTTTTCGGCCACCTTTCCGATTTCACGAAATCTTCAAACAAATGGCATTTGTGGGAGTCGGTTCCTTGCCCGTGGTTCTAATAACAGGTGCTTTCACCGGAATGGTTCTTGCCGTACAGACATACTATGGCTTTAGAATGTTTGGTGGAGAAAGTCTAGTGGGTGCAACGGTGGCGCTGTCCATGACCAGAGAGTTGGGCCCCGCAATCACCGCTTTGATGGTTACCGGGCGGACGGGTTCTTCCATGGCGGCCGAAATTGGAACCATGCGTGTTACAGAACAGATTGATGCGCTCTACACCATGTCTGTAAACCCGGTTCAATATCTCATCATGCCCCGCGTGGTAGCAGGAATTGTCATGCTGCCCATATTGACGGTCGCCTCTGACTTCATCGGTATCCTGGGCGGATATTTCGTGGGTGTTCACCTGCTGAATATCAACTCCGGTATCTTTGTGGCCAGAATCATCGAATTT
>JAHEIB010000179.1 GCA_024639645.1 Deltaproteobacteria bacterium | reverse complement strand
AATTTCTTATGGTTTGACAGATTCAATCAGCGTTCTTTCCACTCGGCAATTCGCTTTTCCAAAAAGGAACTGATGCCTTCTTTGGCATCGTCGGTGCTGCAAAGTCTTGCAAAAGCCTCGTTCATGTATTCAAAAGCCTTATAATAATCAAGATCAGCAGCTGAATAGAAGGCCTTTTTTGCAATCTGTACGGCAACAGGACTCTTTTTTGCCAGGGTTTTTGCCCAGGCCCGGGTCTCGGTCTCTAAGTTTCCTTTTGGGACGATTCGATTGACCAGTCCCATTTCCATGGCTCTGTCGGCTTTGATCAATTCCCCGAAAAGCAAGAGTTCCAGTGCCCTCTTGCGCCCCACCGAACGCGATACGGGCACTACCGGTCCCACACAGTTCAGCCCGACATTGATGGCAGTCAAACCCATGCGAGCATTCTCCGCCATAACTGCCAGGTCGGAGGCTGCCACCAGACCTGCCCCATTGGCTGCCGCAACTCCCTGAACCTGCGCGATAACGGGTTTGCTGATACGGCTGATGGTTATCAAAGGGTTCTCCATACGTTCCACCCAGGAACGGTATTCCATGGTACTTTTTTCGAAAAACTCACTGACATCGATCCCGGCACAGAAAGCTTTACCCGCGCCTTTCAGGATGATAACCCTTACCGTTGACTCCTTGTCCAGGTCATGGAACGCGTGATCCAGCTCCAGTGCCATGGGTGAGTTAAACGTATTCAGGTGTTCGGGCCGGTTGAGCATAATCTCGCCGACAAAATCATCCCCAATGGTAACCGTAAGATTCTGATAATTCATATGTTTCTCCTTTTTTGTGCTGCCGCGGTTTTGGTCATGGCTTGCCGAACAAGCACTATCGGCAAGCCATCTCGAGCGCTTTAAATGTTTGACACATCCTGATTCCTGATTATCTATTTGGTGTGAATCGAGAAATCTGTAGAGCAGGCCTAAAGTGGCAATATTTTACCCAACCAAGTGGTATCGTATTACATAAAGATAAGATGGCATACGATACAACAGATAAATATCATTATGAAAATAATTTTTTCTTTTCTGGCATCAAAGTTGCTGCTGTTAGATAAAGACAATCAACAACAAAACGTGACATTATTTGATCATTATTGGGTGTACATATGAATACCCTAAAAACCATACTGGCTATATTCTTTGCTTTTAGCATTCTTTCCGTTCCGGAGGCCATCAGCAGTCATCAAAGCGCCATGCTGATTCTTGGGGACAAATCGATACCACCGGCAACGCTGCCGACACCCTCCCAAATCGCCGGTCCTATTGGTCATCACAAGAGCCTTTCACAGACCGGGCGTTCGGTGTCTGTTTATCTGGGTACCCCCCACCTACTTTATAGTGCCACCATCGAGACGGTTGCAGCACAAAACCAAATCGACCCGGCACTCGTCAAAGCCGTCATCATGGCGGAATCACGTTACAACCACCGGGCTGTCTCAAAAAAAGGGGCCGGCGGTTTGATGCAGTTGATGCCCCGTACCGCCGAAGCACTGGGTGTCCAAGACATATTCGATCCCGAAGATAACATCACCGGGGGAGTACGATATCTCAAGAAACTGCTCAAACGTTTCGGTGGCGATACCCGTCTCGCTCTGGCAGCCTATAATGCCGGCAGTCGTTATGTCAGGTATTACAACGGCATTCCTCCATTTCTTCAAACAAAGACTTTCATAAAGAAGGTCTTGAAATACCAACGAATGTATCAAACGAACGCCGCCGAGAATAACAAGATCGTCTGACGTCCGCCCGGACGGCCAATTCTGTTCCGGCAAGGTATAACCGTGTTGTTCAGCAGACAGGAAACTCCCACCAAACCCGGTTTAAATCGATACGACCCTTTTCATCGAAGTGGACGCCTTCCGCCTCGAGAAGGATCCGTTGAATCTTCTCACCATCACCATCTCCACGAGAACTGATCATCCCCTTACGGTTCACGACCCTGTGCCAGGGAACATCACTGTCAAATGGTACTGCTGCCATGGCATACCCCACCATCAAAGGGGAGCAACGATCGACAACTGAAGCAATCTGGCCATACGATGCGACCCTGCCTCTGGGAATAGATCGAACCACCTCGAAAATCACATCAAAAAGGGGTGTTGGTAAAAGCTTTTTCTTCATCCGAAATCTAATTCATACCTGAAATGTGATGACATCTAAAGGCAACAAAAAAATTATTTGTCAGGCTTTAAGAAATGTTCGGGCGGGCTCGTTCATGCCTCGGGTGATAAACGAACCGTGTTCATAACGACTGCCATGAGTCGATGATCGTTTCCCTGATCAACCACACGGATGCGTGTCAACGCGGAATGTTCATCCATACGCAATACTTCTGCCGTGGTTTGAAAGGGGCCTGTAATGCCTGGTGACATATAGTGAATAACCAGGTCGCGCGTCTGCCCGGATTTTCCCGTACCCCCGCAGACAACATATTGCCCGGCCAGGTCTGCCAGAAAGGCTGTCATACCGCCCTGAAGGGAACCAAGACTGTTGCGGACATAGTCATCCATTTTCAAAACCAGCCGGCCTGCTGCGCGATCGAGGATTCGGATACCGGCCCTTTCCACAAACGGTTTGTGCAAGCCCGTTCCTTTCAGTGAAAACCTTACAGAACCCTGGGAGTTGTCCGTTGTCTGCATTTGTAGTTTCGTCTTGTTTCCCGGTAGTCGTGTATAGGTTATCATGGCAAAACCCGCCGGGATCATCTTGTGGGACACACCGGTTTCTTCTATCAGGATTTCGACACCGATAACAACGGAAGTACGGCCGGCACGCAGAACGTGACCATCAGCCAATACCTGTCCGGACAGCACGTGTCGGGTGGTGTGGATGGATAAATTCGATGTTGAAATCCAGTCCGGCGAAACCGATGGTATAGCGATAACACCGCCCAGTACGTCCACCAGCGTCGCCAGCAAACCAACATACATACAACCACTTTCCGAACAGGCCTGGGGAACCACTGGCGCCTGAATCGCCGCGCCCTTCTTTCCTTTGGCCACCACCTCAATGGAAAGATCTCTGAGCATGTGGTCTTGTGGTGGGTAGGTGTCGGCCAAAAAATGCCTGTGAAGGATCTCTGTCATGAGGATTCAACCATATCAAACGCTGATTAAAAGTGCCAAAAAACTGGAATCAATAGGGTTGCCAATATCAGCACAAGCAGATTCAGCGGGATACCCATTTTCAAATAGTCACTGAACCGATAACCGCCCGGTGTATACACCAACAGGTTTGTCTGGTAACCTATGGGTGTGGCAAAACAGGCGCTGGCACCAAAACAGATACCGATAATAAACGGCTTTGGGTCTACTCCGATACCAATGGCGGTCGACACGGCAATGGGGACCATGAGAACTGCCGTGGCATTATTGCTCAATATCTGGGTGCTGATGCTTGTCAAAAGGATCATACCACCTAAAATGAAACCCGGCGACATCCCCGAAAACATAGACACAAAAAATTCTGCATACAGCTGACTAGCACCCGTTTTCTCCATGGCTGTCCCGAGTGCAATGGTTCCAGCTATGAGCAACAGGATATTCCCCTGCAGCGCCCGATACGCATCCCGCATCTGGAGACATCCTGTAAAAACCATCAGAAATGCCGCTGCCAGAGCGCATATCATAATATCGACCCAGCCAAAAGCAGCAAAAACAACCATTCCCACAAAAATACTTGTAGCGATCCATGTTTTTCGCTTGTGAATTATTTCCTCGTAGACATCCTCGACAATGAGATAGTCTTTTTCCGCTCGCATGTCTGCCAGTTTATCACTGAAACACCAGACGAGGATCATGTCCCCATTTTTTAGTTTCACATCCCGAACCTGTTTTTCCGTAAAATGCAGATTGCTTCGTTTAATGGCTATGACATGAATGCCCGGGTCCTTCATCAGACGGGTTTCGATCAGCCGCTGTCCCAACATGGAGGATTGAGACGTTATGATAATCTCGACCACGAGAGATTCATTTTTGGAAACCCCAAAGGATAAACCTTTTTCTGAAGATGGTAAATATACATCCTCCTGATTGATGATACCCACTAGATCGTTTACCGAACCCTTTACAAGCAGAATATCGTCGGCGGCGATGGAAACCGAATCCCTGGAAGGATGAAAAACATGAGAATATCTCACCAGTTCCAGAACCAGGACATCCGGATATTTTTCCCTGAACAAGGCCACAGGTTCCTTGCCCAGAAAATTACTGCCTCGTGGAATCTTCAACTCAGCCAGATATTTTCGGTTTTCACTATCCTGAATCTGGCAGACAGGGTTTGCCAGGGCAGGCATAAGCTTGGGTGCAGCAGCGAGTAGAAAGAGAATACCCGCGATGGCAATGGGAATACCCACAATCGATAGCTCAAAAAAAGATATGGGTTCTATACCGTGTTGGGCACTTAAATCGCTCACAATAATATTGGTTGACGTACCGATCAGCGTACAGGTTCCCGCTAGAATCGATGCATAGGAAACAGGTATGAGAAAGCGTGAAGGGCTTAAATTAAACTCGCAGCACATGGTCATCACAACGGGTATAAAAAGAATGACGACGGGTGTATTATTGATAAAGGCAGATGCCACAGCCACCACCGACAAGATCGAAATAGTGGTCAGCCCAGGGTTCCCCTTGGTCAATCGAATGATTCGCCTGGCAATATATTCAACCGAACCGGTCTTTACCAAGCCTTTGCTGATTAAAAACATGGCGCCAATCGTCACAACCGCAGGATGGGCCAGCCCGGCAACCGACTCTTGTGGTTCCAGGACCTGGCAAAGGACCAATGTCACCATGATCCCGATGGCGGTCAAGGAAACCGGTATCTTTTCGGTGATAAAAAGAACCAGGGTTCCCACAAGTATGATGGAAACAATCCAGATATCCAATGGTGCGTCCTCAATAGCACTATAATTCTACAATGATAATATAACTCACAGTGTTTTACTCAAGCTGCCGCAACGATCTGGGCGGTCTTTTCGATAAATGTCTGCATGTCTGCATCGGTACCGATGGTGACTCGCAGGTATGCATCTATACGTGGTTTATCAAAATATCGAACCAATATTTTTTCATCCTTGAGTCGGACATAGAGTTCCTTGGCCTGTATTCCGGTGGGTTTGATAAAAACAAAATTCGCCATAGAGGGAACAATCGAAAAACCCATTTTGGACAGTGCTACAACTGTACGCTCCCTCGTTTCCATCACCTTTTTACAAGTCGACTGAAAGTATGCCTCGTCCCTTATGGCCTCTACGGCGCCGGCAATGGCCAGTCTGTCCAGCGGGTATGAATTGAAGGAATTCTTGGCCCGTTCAAGACCTTGGATAAGCGCTTCAGATCCCAAGGCTGCGCCAACGCGCAAGCCGGCCAGCGACCTTGACTTTGAAAATGTCTGGGTCACCAACAGGTTTTGATATTTATCAATCAACGCAATAGCTGTGTCACCACCAAAATCGATATATGCTTCATCGACAATAACAACGCTTCCGCCATTCTGCTTCAACAGCTTTTCTATGGAATCCAATGAAAGCAATTTGCCCGTAGGGGCGTTGGGATTTGGAAAAATGATTCCGCCATTGGGCTGCTCGTACTCAACAAGGGAAATGCCCATGTCCTCCACAAGGGGAATCCGGATACTCTGGATTTCAAAAAGACTGCAATAAACCTCATAGAAACTGTAGGAAATATCAGGAAAAAGAATGGGCTGGGGCTGCTTGAAAAAGCTGATGAAGGAAAGGGCCAAAACCTCGTCCGAACCGTTGCCCACAAAAACAGTATCCTTCTTTACCGAATAGTATTCCGCAATGGCTTGTTTCAATGCCTCACAATTGGGATCCGGATATCGCCGGAGGGAGGCATCGGTTTTTTTTCTAATGGCATCGATGACTTTGGGCGAGGGGGGATAAGGGTTTTCATTGGTATTCAGTTTAATGAAAAGCTTGTCTTTGGGTTGTTCGCCCGGAACATAAGGTTTCAACTCTCGGATAATTTGACTCCAGTTTTTGCTCATGATTTTTCCTTCAGATTATTCCTGCCCATATCAGCGGGTGGTGTGACCTATTTAATCGTATTAACGAAACCGGTGGCTGTTTTTGGTATGCGTTTGGACTGTGTCTCATACGCTTTCAAAATGGCCAAGAGAACACTTTCGGCACAATAATACCCCGATACAAATAGTGACACGCTTCGTTCCCCTGTTTTTTCGGTCTATTTTTCATTTTTCTGACGATGGCAATGCCTCGAACATGCCATGCTGTTTATTTTTCCTGACTTGGTCGTGGCTAAATACACACCCATTCATGACAATGTAGACACCAGGCAGAAGAGTCTGAACGGCGATAACAGCACAACCGATGTTAAAAACAGCATCGGTTGTTTTGAAAAGGGCCGGTTTGA
>JAHEIB010000045.1 GCA_024639645.1 Deltaproteobacteria bacterium | reverse complement strand
GGCGCTCATCAGCTTTATTGCCAGTCCCCTGCCTCTGTTTTGATGCGGTACATACAATCGCTTGATCTCCACATAGTTTTCGGGCATGCGTCTAAATGAAGCAATTCCAAGTACTTCTTGGCCGTTCCATGCCGCAATAAAAAAATATTCCGGGGAAACAAGTTTGTCCACCGGTTCAAGGTGGTTGCTTTCCGGCGGATAGAGGGATGCCTGGTAATCATCCAAATCTGAAATCATTTTCTGGATGACGGGCATCCTTGGATCTGTAGGCCTTATCAAAATAGTCTTTTTCGAATGCATGCTTCTACCTGTTATTCGCCAGGATAGTTCCCTTCAAGTATGCTTTGCGCCTCTTTTCTGGAAATTTTTCGATGGCATACCGCAACATGGTCCGCGGCATATTCTGGTAATGTTTTTTTAAAAACTGCTCTTCTGTTCTTACCTTTCGATTGCCGATCTCCCTAAGCATCCATCCAACAGCCTTATGAATCAGGTCCTCCGGATCATCCCGCAATATCTCTGAAAGGCGCAAGGTATCTTCAAACGCATTTCGTTTGATAAAGTGGAAGCTCGACATGATGGATATCCGACGTTCCCAAAGGTTTTCAGAATGGGCCAGGCGATAAAGGGGGTCACGATTGCGTGTCCAAAGGTAGGCCCCAACAATATGCTGGGCCGAACTGTCAACCAGGTCCCAATTGTTGATAAAGCGGGTGTTTTCCAGATAGACCCTGTATACAACGCACTTTTCTTTTTCCGAGCCCTTGGCAAAAACGGAGACAAGGATCAGAAGAGACAAGAGCCGTTCTTCGTGAAACTCGGATGTAAGCAACCATGAGGTGTCTTCCAGTGCCAGGTCTTTGTACTCACGAGCCAGCTTTCTTAAAACCGGTACACGAATACCCAGAAACCGGTCACCCTCTCCATATTCACCTTTTCCGGTCTTGAAAAATCTCTGGGAATGCCTGGCGATTTCATCATTTCCCAATTGTCTGACGTGTTTCTGGAGAGCTCTTATACGATTTTTTGACATGGCTCCTTGCCAATTAGATGTATGGATCCAGAGGATCAGGTTTTAAACGACGGAATAAAAAGGATTGTTCATTTTAAAAGGTTTTCCGGCAGATAATCTTTTCGAACCGGTGAAAAAACCTCGACAACCACCGAGTTTTCAACAATTATTACGCTGTGTTCACAATCGCTCGGAATACACCAGCTGTCTCCCGGAAAAACATCAAAGCGCTCACCGCCTATGGTTAAATCGATGTTTCCGGAAACCAGATAACCGGTCTGTTCATAGGGGTGTTGATGGCTTGGTATGCGGTTCCCTTTCTTGAACCGAAACTCCGCTAAAAGTGTTTTTGATCCAAACACCCTTGTTTTTAATTCAACGCCGGGAAATATCTCGGTATAGCCAGTGGGCTCATATTTTCCAAACATATTGATTCTCCTCTCATCAATCGGTCAGGACACACCCTCTTTTCCGGATGATATAACGTTGGGCGGTTCTTTTCCCCAGGCTTTGCCAACCACTGGGTTTTGTTTAAGATAATCCAATCGCTTATCTTCTGCAACCCTGTTGAGGGGACAGGCAAAGTTCATGCACTGCAACATAAAAAGTTTACCAGAGTCATAAAAAATCCCGCTGTTGTCAGGCTATAAACAAAAACCACTGCCCGCTAACCGCCAGCACCACCAGAGGATAGCCCCAGACAATCACAATACCAACAAAAAAAACAATCTTTTCCGATATAGACATGGGGCCCGGTCGGTATTTCCATAACTTTGGCACACTGTAATTTGCATAATATTTCAAAGAGATAGCCGCCTCCGCATAATGGGGGCAATGGGAACACATGACCCGTATTTCAATAAATCCAAAAAAAGCGACGACCAAAAGGATCCAGAAAACCAGAAGCCATACCGACGGGTTATAAATGCCGGCGCCCCTCAACAAAAATGGCGGCAGGGAAATAAGCAGAAAAGGTATGAGGTCTTTCCATGTAAAATGACAGTGAATCGAATAACCCACACCGCAGCCGTCACAGGCGTCTGCCTGGCAGGTTTGTATGGGTTTTTTTGCCTTGAAACGCATGGTTTTCTCTTTTGTTGACCTACCCGCTTTTTGTGGTTTTTTACCCGTAGAGACCCATCCGGTAATAACAGGCTGATACCGCACACCAATGGGATTTAAGCACCAAATTTCAGTTTTGCTGCCCCTTTGATAAAAGAGTGAACCAATGACTCTCCGGCTCTGACCTGGGAGCGTCTGTTGACATCATCGTCACCGATTATTCCAATTTTAAGAGGCTTGTACATTATTCCAGTATCCCATTCCGGTCACATGGGGATAGCCTTGCCCCCTCTGGATCAGTCAAGTTTATGCGTTGTTTTTCAGTATTTGTTTAGTCGAAAGAACCTTTGCATACGTTCCGGACAGGGCTGCCATGAAAGCGGCATGAACGTCAGAAGCCTTAATGGTGGTATCGTAAAAAGACAAATCACGCGTGGCACAAGCATCTTCAGCCACCACACAATTAAACCCCAGATCACATGCGGCTCGAACAGTGGCATCAATACACATGTGGCTCATGGCGCCGCAAAACACCAGGTCGCTTATTTTCTCTTTGTTTAGAATTTCAAGCAGGTGGGTGTCGCGAAAAGCATTGGGGTAGTTTTTTGTGACGCGCACCTCCCCTTCCAGGGGCGCTACCAGGTCATGGGTATCGACACCGTGGGTTTCCGGTAAAAAAAAGGTTCCGTTAGGACCCATGGAAATGTGCTGGATGTGAATGATTCTGGAACCGATGCTTCTATATGCCTGCAACAACATCCGGGCATTGGCTGTAGCCGTTTCCATTTCCACCAGACACATCCGGCCACCCGGAAAATAATCATTCTGAATATCAATCAGTATTAGACACGTTTTCATCTATCTGTTTTCCCATGCTGATTCGGTCCTCAAGTGTATACCCGTTTACGCGGTAAAATCGCTGAACATCCGCATTACCCCTTAATATCTGCAGGTTGATTTTAGCACACCCCAGTGAAGCAAGGCGTCTCTCCGCATGGGACAGCAGCAAGGAAGCGATTCCTTTTTTCCGATGACCGGGATGGACCGCCAGGGCATAAATCCAGCCTCGGTGTCCATCATAACCTGCCATCACGGTCCCCACGATCCCCTCTTTATGGGCTGCCACAAAAAACAAACCATCGAGCATGGCAATTTTTTGATCGATAACAAATTCAGGATCGTTACGTGCCGAATCATAGCCAAAGGTATCTTTCCAAAGGGCAACAACCTGCTCTCGATGCTTCACGTTGTTAAACTCTAATATTTCAAATGGATAGATGTCGTTCATTTACATGGCCTGCTCTATGTCCGCCATAATATCATCCGCATCTTCTATGCCCACAGACAATCTCAAAAGCGTGTCGGTAATACCCAGATCGCGTCGCTCCGCAGGGGTCATTTTTTCATGAGACGTCACAACGGGAACACAGACAATGGTTTCCACACCACCAAGACTCAAGGCCGGCCGGACCATCTTCAGCTTATTCAAGAATTGATGCTGGTCCACTTTTTTATCATCCAACTCAAAGGAAACCATACCCCCAAAGGCCCGCATCTGCTTTTGGGCAATTTCAAAGTCCGGATGGCTCTTAAGACCTGGATAGTAGACACGTTTAACACAGGAATGGCCTTGGAGGTATTTTGCGATACTCATTCCATTTTGGTTCTGTCGCTCAACGCGTATGCCCAAGGTTTTCAGGCTTCTTTCGATTAAATAACAGGTTGTTGCATTTAGACTGCCGCCAAGGTTGGCCGCCGTGGCTTTTATGCCTGTCATCAACGCTTTGGAGGATAGAATCGCACCGCAGCAGATGTCACCATGCCCGCCGATATACTTGGTGCCGCTGTGGATAACCATATCGATACCAAGATCCAAGGGATTCTGGTTAATAGGCGTTGCAAAGGTGTTGTCGATAATGGTTAGAATCTGCTTTGATCTGGCATAGTCGGCTACCGCCTGGATGTCCGTAATCAGGAGGAGCGGATTGGAAGGGGTTTCAATATAAATAATACGGGTGTTGTTCCGAACCGCTTTTTCAATTTCTTCCAGCTGATTGGACACAAAATCATAAGGAATGCCAAAACGGTCGAACTCGGCCGTTGCAAAATGGTGTGTGCCGCCATAGATATCTTTCTGGAGAACAATGTGGTCGCCTTTGCTGAGAAGTGAAAAAATGGCCGTGCTGATGGCGGCCATGCCTGAGCTGAATATCAACCCGTCTTCAGCGTTTTCCAGGGCACACAGTTTGTTAATTACAGCCTTCTGGTTGGGAGTATTGTTATAGCGCGGATAGACATTCTCCGGAAGGTCCATGTATTCAAATGAAGACGAGGTAAAAATAGGTGTGTTGACCCCTTTGGTTCCGGGGTCGTTGTAAGTGCCGCTGTGTACGCACTGGGTATGTTTTTTCAAAACAAGATCTCCTGGAATCAACTACCGCCTGTGAAACGGGTGGTTTGGATTTTCCCCAAAATGGGGGAAAGACAAAGGAGACGGCGCGTCTCCGCAATCTCAGGTTCAAAACCACGTGCTCGGCACGCGGTTTGTAGAACAATCAAGCCATTTATATGAACGAAGAACGGTTTCGACTTTCAATCCTCTAAAAAGTGTATGCCATCAATGAAACCTCGAACGGTAGGTGTGAAAATGTTTTGGTCTCCTGCTCCACAAACCCCATCGTCTCATACCACTGCTTCAAATCCTTCTGTTCGGAAATAACACCGATACCGATACGACGGATCCCTGTTGTCCTGGCCACGTCAAAAATGTGATGAATGAGTGCTTTCCCAAACCCGCGTCGTCGATATTCAGGCAACACAGCCAGGCGCTCAAGATAGCCTTCTTCGGGTTTGGCTTTTTCAAACGCCGCACACCCGATGGTTTTTTCATCAATATCAAGGCAATAGTAGTTTACCCCGCGGTTCACATCCATTTCCACCCAGTCAGGGGTGCAGTTGGATGGGTGCTTGGGGCAGTTCTGTGGTGTTAGATTAAACCGTGCGGCCACATCTTTATAGGAGCTTCGAATGAGATGTGCTAGCAAGGAAACCTCATGCACGTCCGCTGTTCGGATAATTTGGGTTGCTTCATCCATGCGGCTTTCCACCCCACACCCATCAAGCTGTTAGCATCTACCAATTTTCACAAAACAGCTCGAAATGACCCGCAGGGCGCACACAGGCCGGGCATTTTCCAGGAGGTTCGGTACCTTCATGGATATACCCGCAGTTTCTGCAGCGCCAGCGCATCTGTTTTTCCCGTTTGAAAATTTCACCGGATTGCAGGTTCTGCGCCAGGGCCAGAAAGGTTTTTTCATGTTGTTCTTCGGCAACAATAATGGCATCCCAGGTTTCCGCGGCCCGTGCATAATTTTCCTCCCGTGCAACTGCGGCAAAACCCGGGTATAATATTGTATGCACGTTGTTTTCAAGATCCGCAGAAGACATCAGATTGTCATAGGTGGTTTGTATGGCGCCGGTAAGAAATGTCGCCGTAATTTCGAGTTCGCCACCATTGAAAAACTTGAAAAACCGCAAGGCGTGCTCCCGCTCCTGGTCAGCGGTTTCCGCAAAAATAGCAGCAATCTGAGCAAACCCGTCCTTTTGGGCCTTGTTTGAAAAAAATTGATACCGCGTGGTTGCCTGGGACTCGAAGGCAAAGGACGTCAGCAGGTTCCTAGCAGTTTGACTTTCCTTGAATTTTCCCACACCGCCTCCTCCTAAATAGCAAAGACACCTCTAAGCCCAACCTGAGGATTATCGCTTTTGGGAATGTTCAAAACTATTTTTGTGCGCTATCACTCGACAATTTCAATTGCTTCGGCCCCGCACTCGGCTGCGGCCTGTCGTACAATGGCCTGCAAATGTTCGGGAATTTCATCAAATTTTACGATGGACATCAACTGGTCTTCGTCGTACTCAAAAACTTCCGGGCAAAGCTCATTACAGTTCCTGTCTCCCATACAATTCTTGGTGATAACAACTTTCATCTTTCCGCCTCCTTGTTTGATATTCAATTGCATTGTTCGGATTGCAGGCCCTCAGAATTTTGAGTTGTGCATTTCATGATTAACCTATATTGCTTAAAAACCAGATTTCGTATCCTGTCAACAAAAGGATCCAGCAATATGAACAATTTTCAGCAACAATGATACTCTCTTTTCACCCTTTATATACGGCTGATCTTAATCTGCTGTGTGCTGGGCGTGACCCCGGAACGCTGGAACTAGACGCAATCCGCCAGGCAAGGGCTGTCATTCTTCCCCAGGGTTGTCGGGAATCCCTTTTTCGCATGGCAAGAAATTCCTGTGCCCATGTGTTTCCGGACTATGATGCGCGTTTTGCCTATCCAGAAAAGATCGGTCAGGCCAAACTGTTTCATAAAACCAGTACTCCCCATCCACGTACCGTGTTTTATGATAAAGGTGCTTTGTCGGAGTTAGGTTATCAGAAATTGTTAAACAATCTTCCTTTTGCGCTTCCGTTTGTTTTCAAGTTCAACTGGGGTGGTGAAGGTGAGACCGTATTTCTCCTTCAATCCCTGGATGCGGTTGAAAAGGCTCTAAAACATGCTATCTTATACGAAAAATCAGGGCAGTACGGCTTTCTGCTCCAGGAGTTTATACCGTCCAGGGGACGCTCACTGCGTGTGGTTGTCATTTATCAGTCCTATATTTCCTACTGGCGCGTCCATGACGAGGCGGATGGTTTCTACACAAACCTGAAAAAAGGCGCTAAATTAGATGCCGAATCAGATCCTGCCCTGCAGGAAGCTGCCATGGCTGCCACCCGAAAATTTTGTGGTCAAACCAAGATTAACCTGGCCGGATTCGATTTTCTTTTTTCAGAAACAGACCTCGCTGCCGGTGTCACGCGACCGTTGCTTCTAGAGATTAATTATTTCTTTGGCCGTAAAGGGTTGGGGGGGTCTGAAAATTATTACAAATTACTACAGGCCGAAATAGATCGCTGGATCAAACAGAGATAACATGGACCCATTCGCGTACAATCTATCTGATAGCGACATCAAGCGGGAACGCCAAAAGGCACGAGAGATGCGCAGCTCCCAGTGGTGGAAACGAAAATGTGACAAAGGCATCTGTCATTACTGCGGTTGCTCGATCCTGCCCAAAGATCTCACCATGGATCATATCGTGCCCATTGCCCGGGGAGGGAAAACCACCAAGGGCAATGTCGTTCCCTGCTGCAAGGAATGCAACAACCTCAAGAAGCAGCTCCTGCCCATGGAGTGGGAAGCCTATCTCTCCCGTCAGACAAAATGAGGTTGTGGCATATGCTGCGTTGCGGAAAATAAGCGGCGGCACGCCAAGATTTCATATTCCGGCGTCTTGCACCTGACACAATCAAATGCCACCCGACTGTTGAGAATTTAATTCCCTATACACCCCATTCGAACCTCTGGGCTCTTGAGTACACATAGCGAACGCTAACCCCGTAGCTTGCGGCAAGGTACTCTTGAATCCTTGAACCCTATGATTTTGATCGTCTCTTTAAAGACGATCAAAATTAAAAGATTGACATTATTTTATTAAAAGAATAGGTTAATTTCCTGAAATAACTTCATGTTCTTATGGATGCTTTCCGTTGTAATACTTATGTTACGGCTGAATTAACCTGCTGTCCGGTACCCACAGTGTGCCAGTCTACACACACATTCTAACTTGATAGCCGGAGGTACGATGCGCACAAAAAAAGAAATCGAATACCTCTTAAAGGCAATTGACGCCTTTCAGCGACGGCTGATTGTGCTCTCTCCCGACTATGAAATTCTGGCTGCCAATATTCCCATTGACGAACTCCCCGACATGGAAACCAAGGGGAATTTTTGTTACCAGTATTTTTATGATCGATCATCTCCCTGTGAGAACTGTGCCGTCATGGCAGTCAAAGAAACCCTTTCACCCTCCCTGTGTCCTAAACCCGGAAGTTATATTATCGGTGGACACATGCCCTGTTTCTATGCCTACCCCATTGTTAATGGTGACCGTGTAGAAGCCTATGTCAGCATGGATTTTCAGCTTCCCAGCGTGGGCATGCTCGAAGAAAAGTTGCGCCACACAAACTCATTGCTAGAAAACCTTCTTTTGAGTGCCGTGGACTGCGTGATCGCCGCTGACATGAAGGGAAGCATTTTCCTGTTCAACGCCTCTGCCGAAAATGTCTTTGGCCACAGCAAGGAAGAAGCAAAAAACAGCATAAATGTGCGCGACATCTACCCAGGGGACGGTGCGCGGCAGGTAATGAAACTGTTGCGGAGCGATGATTTCGGCGGCAAGGGACGGCTTACAACCTATCGCACCAACGCTCTTACCAAATCAGGAGAAGAGATACCCATCAGCCTTAATGCATCTGTTGTTTATGAAGAGGGCAAGGAAGTCGCCACCGTTGGTTTTTTTCATGATCTTAGAGACCGCCTCCGGATCCAGAAAGAATTGGAGGACACACAGGTACAATTGTTACAAGCGGAAAAAATGGCCTCCCTGGGAAAGCTGGCTGCCGGTGTTGCGCATCAAATCAACAATCCCTTGGGGGGAATTACCCTCTTTGCAAAACTGATGCTGGAAGAATACACCTTGGAAAAAGGCGCCGAGGAAGACCTGCACCGTATTTTAAGAGATGCTGAGAGAGCCCGAAATACTGTCAAAGAACTCCTGGAATTCACCCGTCAGACGCGACATTTGATGCAGCCCAACAACATCAATGAAGCCCTGACGCGAACATTGTTTCTTCTGGAAAACCAAACGCTTTTTCAGAATATCAAGCTCCAAAAAGAGTTCCAGCCGGATCTTCCCCCCGTGTCATCCGATGCACAACAGCTATACCACCTGATGATGAACATCATTCTCAATGCTGCACAGGCCATGGATGGCAATGGCATTCTTCACATCAAAACCCACTATCTGGAAAAACAGGATCGCGTCTGCATCGTAATTTCGGACACAGGGCCGGGGATACCCGAAAAAGCCCTGCCACACATTTTTGAACCTTTTTTTACCACCAAGGATGAAGGCAAAGGAACCGGACTTGGGCTCAGCCTGGCCTACAATATTGTTGAAAGTCACGGTGGCAGGATGTCAGCTAAAAACAACCCGGAAAAGGGCGCCTCGTTTATCATCGAGCTGCCATCAGCCACTAATAGTCAAAAAGGAGACGAGCGTGAGTGACAGCGCGGAAACATTGCATGTTCTCATCGTAGATGACGAACAGGATATTCGAGAAGGCTCGGAACGGATTCTTACCCGTATGGGATTCAACATATCCAAAGCCACCAATGGTCAAGAAGCCCTTGATCTCTTTAAAAATAAAAGGGCCGACATTGTGTTGCTGGATCTCAAAATGCCTGGAATGGACGGCATGGAAGTGCTGGAAAAGATCCGCAGCATTGATGACAGCACGATCGTCATTGTCATCACTGGTTATGCCACGGTTGAAACGGCTATTATGGCAATGAAACAAGGTGCGTATGACTTTATTCCCAAGCCTTTTGAACCGGATCAGCTCCGCATGGTTGTCAACCGGGCGTCCGAAAAAGTCCTGCTGAAGATGGCTGCGGAAAAACTGGACCGGGAGCGACAGCGAACCCTGCTGGACCTGGGTACCGAGAAAAGCCGCATCCGGACCATCATCGAATCGCTGCCCAATGGTGTCCTGGTTACCAACACGCTGAGTCAGGTCGTTCTGATGAATCCGGCTTTCAGACAACTTATGGGATTTGATAATAGCCATCCCATGGGTGAAAATATCCAGGCATATTTCCCAGACGAGGATTTATGCAAACTTATTATGGAAATTTCCCAGGGAAGACATATTGATTTTGAAGACATCCCAGAGTATGAGTTTTCAATTTCAAAAAATCAGCAATTCATGATCAAAGGACGTCCCGTACTTGGCCAGAAAAATGAGTGCCTGGGGGCAGTGGTCACCATGGTCGATATCACAGCCTTAAAATTGTTCGACCAGCTGAAGTCTGAGTTTGTTGCCAAGGTTTCCCATGAACTGCGGTCTCCCCTGTCCACCATTCACGAGCAGCTCGCTGTGGTGCTGAGCGACATGATGGAGATTGCACCTGAAACCGACAAGAAAATACTCGGCCGGGCCAAAGAAAAAACCCACAGCCTCATATCCCTGATTGGTGACCTGCTTGATCTCTCCAGAATCGAAGAAGGGGTTATTTGCAAAGAGCCAGAACCTGTCCAGATCGATGCCCTATTGAAGAGCATTATCGCGTTTCTCAGGGACAAAGCCGATGCCAAGCAACAGTCCCTGACATTGGAAATTTTAGATGACCATCCCCCTGAAGTACTGGCAGACCCACTGGCCCTGGAAAGCATCTTTGGAAACCTCATCACCAATGCCATCAACTACACGCCAGAAAATGGGAATATCCACGTTAAGGTGGCCGTCGCCGGCATCAACATCAAAATAGAGATCAGCGACAATGGGTTTGGGATAGAAGACAAGCATCTTGATAAGATCTTCGAACGGTTTTATCGCGCAAAAAATGATCAGACACGTTACATCACGGGAACAGGCCTGGGGCTCCCCATCGTGAAGGAGCTTGTCCAGTCTCTTGGTGGGTTTGTCGATGTGGAGAGCACCTTTGGTAAAGGCTCCACATTTACGGTGTTGCTGCCGGTGGCCTTAAGCACCTGACCAAATAATTTGAGCGTTCTTAAAAGTTTTCATTCACATTGGAGAAAATGGGATAATCAACAACATCGGCGGATAAACGTTTAGCTATTGGGCAACCCTTGTACGCTGGGAAGCTGGGATGTTGCTGTTATTAGCTATTAGCCGTCAGCAACCCTCGGACCCTCGAATCCTTGACCCCTTGAACCCCCTTTTTATCAATCCCCTTCAATGACCGAAACAAACTCCTCCGGCGGCACCTGGAGGCCGGTCCAAAGGGCAAATGTCCTGCGAGCCTGGTAGGCAAGCGGCATCAAACCGTCCATAAATCGGATTTCTTTGTTCTCGGCCATCTTTTTCCAAAAGTTTTCAGGCCGGTCATAATTGAGATCCACCACCATTTCACAGGATGGCAGCTCCAGTGAGCCAATCAAGCCGGCCATTTCAGGCGACTCATTCTGGCTCGACACAGATGTCGCATTGATAACGATATCCACCGGTATCTGCTGTCCCTCCAGGGAAGACAGGGGTCTGGCCTCTCCCCCGAAAGTGCTCACCATCTCCTGCATTTTTGTCTCGTTGCGACCGGCGACATAGATGGTTCTTGTACGCAGCCAGTTCAGGATAAAAACAACGGCCCTGGCAGCACCCCCGGTACCGAAAACCATGGCTGATTTATTTTCCGGGTCAAAACCGGCATAGGACAAGGCATCCATGAACCCGATGGCGTTGGTGTTGTATCCTTTAAGTTTATCTCCATTTAGAACAATGGTGTTGATGGCTCCAATGATATTGGCGCCCTCGGACAGGATGTCCATATATGGCGTTACCGCCTCCTTGTAGGGTACGGTAATGTTTGCACCAGCGATATTCAGGACACGAAGACTCTGCAGGGCCTGCCCCAATTGATCCGGTGCAACCTTGAAAGGTACATAGGCGCCTTTGATGCCCATGCGTTTCAACACGGTGGAAAATATCGCCGTGGATTTTGCCCTGTAGGCCCGCTCATCGGAGATGATGCAATAGACTTGCATGGTTTCTTGAGTCCGGTTTTATCAATACCGAAAATGTGAAAAACGTTTAGGCAAGCACGGGAAATGTGCTCGCTGCTGCGGTTCACGAAATTTCCGGGTTTGGGTACGGATTCACATCTACCAGGTCCGGGCCCAGGTAGGCTCGCTCGTTTTCTCCCAGAATACCCATGGCCAGACACATGATGGTCCAAATATGCAGTGTATGGTAGTTTCCATTGAAATGCTCTTTCAGGTCGTGAATCTGAGAATGGCAGTTGTGACAAGGTGTGATGCAATATGTTGCCTGGGTTTCCGCAATCTGCTCAAATTTTCTACGGCCATAATACCGCCGTTCTTCCGGTAAACCCGATTGCAGAAAACCGCCCCCGCCGCCGCAGCAGAAATTATTGGAGCGGTTGGGTGTCATATCGATAAAATTCTCTTCTCCTACAATCGATTTGACAACAAAACGGAGATCTTCGGCAATGGGATCCCCGAGTGATTTTCTTACCAACTGGCATGGGTCCTGGACCGTAAACTTGACACCCAGCTCCTTGTTCCAGTCGGAATTGACAACCAGTTTTCCTTCTCGCATCCATTTTGCGTAATATTCAATGATGGATTTAACCTCAAACTTGTGCTCGATATTGAATTTTGTCAGTCCGACCCGGACCGAGAAAAATTCGTGCCCTCACTCGGTATTAAGCCAGACCTTACACCCCAGATCATCCACGGCCTTGGCTTTTAGGCGAACATTTTTTTCCCATTTCTCCGTGTCGGCTAAAAACAGACAGTAATTCTCAGCGGCCCAGCCTTTGGAACCATATGTCCAGTCTGCACCAACCGTATGAAGAATTTTCCACAATGGAACCATCTCATCGGGTTCTGTCACGGGTTCCCTGGAGTTCTGATTAAGAAAAAATTCAGCCCCTGCCCTGTTGATAGAGGCTTGCATATCTTTAAACTCCGGTTGAGATTCCTGGTATTCTTCCAGTACATCTTCCACCACGAAGATAAAATCCTCTTCTGTTGCCCCCATGGCGCTACATGTCTCGTTCTTAAATGACATTTCACACGATCCATGGATGCCTTTTGGTAGGTCGTCTTTGGGCCACCGGTTTCTTACATTAAAAACCAGACCCGGGATATCGATCTTCATGGGGCAGGCAATAAGACACCTCTGGCACATGGTACACATCCATGCCCACTTGGAGCTCAGCACCTCTTCATCGAGTCCAAGAGAAGCCATTCTCAAAAATTTTCTTGGGTCCATCTCCTCCAGCCCCGTGGCGGGACATCCTGATGAACAAAGACCACAGGTTAGACAAAGGTTCAAATTTCCGCCTTCGGGCAGAAGTTTCATGACTTCATCTTTGAATATACTCTTATTTTTATTTATCTCCAGAACCGGCAATGACATAGTTGGCTCCTCACAATTTCGGACAACAGAAAAGGGCTCCGAATGTTTCACCAAATCAGATCCATCTTTTCCTGTTTACATGTTGAGCATCTGTCTGATGCTTTGTGATATTGATTCGGCAGACGCAGGTTTTGCTATATAATCATCTGCTTCTGTACTCATACCGTCCGCGTGAGAATACCGCGTGGACGTCACATGCGAGGCCACAGCCGTCAGCAGCAACACCGGAATCTCGCAGAGATTACTGTCCGCCTTGAGTTCCTTGCACATTTCATAACCGTCTTTTTCCGGCATCATGACATCTAACACGATAGCATCTGGCGGGTTTGCCTGAACTTTTTCCATGCCTTCCACACCATTGTAAGCCAGTTCAACATCGAACCCTTCCTTTTCAAGTTGCCCCTGAACAATGGAGCAGAAGTCAGGCTCATCGTCCACTACCAGAATTCTTTTTTTATCTGTCATGGCAAAACCTCCTCTTTATTACAGTAAGCATCTCATTTTGGGCCTTAAATTTTTGGCCTGTTGAGTTCTAAATTTGGATCAACCTTTCAAAGACAATCCCGATATTATCATTTCTAAACTTGGGGTCTTGGGTATAGACCGGCTTTTTCCACAATCTCGGGTACCTTTTCCTCCCACTCTATGGCCATGACGTGAAATCCACTGACACCCTCGACTTCTTTTAGGCGCTGAATATCTTCAATGCAGATCTTGAGACCCTCTTCGGCCTGTTTCTCTTTGGGTGTATCTGCCAGTCGCTTGACCAGTGTATCAGGTACATCCATACCTGGAACTCGGTTTTTCATGTATTTGGCCATTCCAGCAGATTTCATGGGTGTCATACCGGCCAGGATATATACCTGTTCATGCAGACCACGATCTCTGGCCAGTTTCATCCACTCTTCAAATTTATCCAGGTTGTAAATGCATTGGGTCTGGATAAACTCCGCACCTGCCTTGATCTTCTTGGCAAGCCTTGGAACACGAATTTCAAAAGGGTCTGCAAAGGGATTGGCCGCGGCACCCACGAACATTTGCGGTGCCCGCTTGATATCATCGCCCCCTAGAAATTTACCTTGGTCACGCATGTGGCGAACGGTCTGGACCAGCTGCATGGAATCAAGATCATGAACATTCTGTCCCTGGGCGCAATCTCCAAAGCTCTGATGATCACCGGAAAGACACAGAATATTGGTGATATCAAAGGATGCAGCGCCCAGGATATCGCTTTGAAGCGCGATACGATTACGATCACGCGTCACCATTTGCAGCACTGGATCCAAACCCATAAGCTTGAGCCGAATACAGGCTGCCAGACTGCACATCCGTGTTACCGATGTTTGGTTATCTGTTATGTTTATGGCATCCACATGATCCTTTATCATCTCTGCTTTCTTTACAATTGCTTCCGGATCAGAGCCTCGCGGGGGACCGCACTCAGAGGTTACGGCCATATGTCCGGCGGAGAGAATCTTTTCCAAGCGACTCGGTGTCTTCGTTTTCATGGCTGCACATCCTCCCTCACAACTTTTCGGGGTCCACCCGCCCGGTCGGTGGACCAGTCTTTAATCGGACTCAATTCTTCATACTCATCAAACCTGTCCAGGGCTTTGAGGCGCTCAACGATCAGCTGCCAGGCACATACCAGCTCCTTGTTAATTTCGCACATCCCTTTGCTCGAACCGCCACAGGGCCCATTCATCACCCGTTTTGCACATCGAGAAACTGGACAGATGCCACCGGTACGGGACAAAATACACTGACCGCAGCCTTGACATCGCTCAGTCCAAAGACCGCGTTCCTCCGTGGCGCCCATAAAGCAGGTGTTAACTCCTGGATAAACCGGCGTAGAATGGTATTTTTCAGCCATAAACTGGACGCCTACACCACAAGCGATGGAAACCACAGCATCATACTGATCGATGATATTGCGAATCTCCTCAAGATATTCGTGATCGCACTGTCGCTCGAGAGTCTCTTCATCGATTTTCATTTCCTTACCCTGGTTCAAAAAATACATTCGCAGCGCAGATGCCAGGATACCAACTTCCTTTTTGCCTCCGGCCTCACATACCGTGACACACTCATTGCATCCCAGTACCAGCACTTTGTCATGATTCTTGATGTCTTCAATAATCTCTTCCATCGGCTTTTTATCAGCGACAATCATAATTTATCCTCTTGTTTTGAATAAAAAATCGGTTGTATGAACTCATGCTGCCTTTTTTTTCTGTAACTTGATGGGGTTGGGGCCCAGGGCCCTTACGTCGTCCACCATTTTAACAGCCACTTCCGCAAACAAAGGTCCTTCACTCGACGCCATGTTGAACATTTCCACACGTTGTCCCCCCACACCCACGGCATCCAGTATCTTTTTGGCCTGTTCTATTCGTTTTCGTGCTCTAAAATTGCCACTCGTGTAATGGCAGTCTCCTTCCATGCAACCCACGGCATAAACCCCGTCGGCACCCTTTTCAAAGGCTTTTAAAATATGCAAAAGATCGACCTTGCCAGTGCAGGGAACACGGATGATTTTGATGTTGGTTGGATATGTCAGTCGCATGGAACCTGCCAGGTCCGCGGCTGTGTATCCTCAGAAGTTACAGCAAAATGCGATGATAATCGGTTCAAATGTTTGGCTCATAAAACCCCCTCCAGCAATGATTCTATCTTGCAGATCAGTTGATCATCTTCATACCAGTTCAATTCAATGGCCTTGGCCGGGCATTCTGATGCACACACGCCGCAACCGTGGCACAAGGCAACATCTATTTCGCTTACGCCATCTGCATTGATTTTTGGAACGCCATAGGGACATGACCGAACACATACAAGGCAGGAAGCACAATGATCTGAATCCACCCAGGCAGTGATTGCAGACAACGTGAGTTCCGGCTGAGCAAGAAAGGTAATTGCCCGTGAGGCAGCCGCATTGGCCTGAGATATGGTCTCGGATATCAGTTTTGGGCTATGGGCCGTACCACAGACAAAAATTCCCTCCGTGGCCATATCCACCGGTCTGAGTTTGACATGCGCTTCCATGAAAAAGCCTTCCGGCGTTCTGGCGAGTTTGACAATGGAAGCAAGTTCTGACGTATCTTCAGCAACCATACCGGCACTCAAGGCCAGGACATCTGCCGTTACCATCAATGGCCGATTTAAGACATGATCAAAAAAAGTCACCTGCACCCCGTCCTGGGACGAGGCCACCTGGGGCGGATTCTCCGGAGTATAGCGGAAAAACAGAATACCTTGTTTTCTGGCTTCCTTGTAGTAGTCTTCAAGGAGACCATAGGTCCTGATATCCCTGTACAGAACATAAATATCAGCATCTGGATGCTCTTTTCGGATATGCAGTGCATTCTTGATGGCATTCTGGCAACAGATACGTGAGCAGTTGGGATTCTCGTCATTTCGAGAGCCGACACACTGAATCATGACCACCTGATCCAAAGAACCAGGTGGAACCTTTTCCAGGTGCTGGGTGAGCTCAACCTGGGTCATAACCCGTTTGTCTTCTCCATACAGATATTCTTTGGGTTGGTATTCCTTCGCGCCGGTTGCCAGGACGACTACACCATGTTCAATTTTTCGTTCATACATTCCCGGGCCCACGATAACTTCCGTGGTGAAATTTCCCTTGAAACCAGAAAAACCGACGATAAGAGACTGGGTGAGTACCTGGATCTTTTCATGTGACATGACACGCTCTGAAAGCTCCGCCAAATAGGGTTGTATCTCGGCACCCTCAATGGTGGCCTTCAATTGGTTCGCCATACCTCCCAGCTGACTCTCTTTCTCAACCAAGAATACTTCATACCCCTGGTCTGCCAGCCCCAGAGCGGCATTCATTCCTGCAATACCGCCCCCCACCACCATGGCTTTTTGTATGACCGGGATGGTTTTTTCATGCAGAGGGTGAAGCGTTGCCACCCTGGCCACAGCCATGCGCACCAGATCCTTTGATTTTTCAGTGGCTTCCTCAGCTTCCTTGGCATGAACCCAAGAGCCCTGGTTACGTATATTCGCCATTTCAAACAGGTATTTGTTCAGGCCGCATTCTCTCAGGGTATCCATGAATATAGCTTCATGGGTTTTGGGTGTACATGCCGCCACAACAATACGGTTAAGATTCTGTTCCTTGATGATTTCCTTCATCTGATCTTGAGAATCCTGAGAACAAGTGAAGAGGTTCTGGGTAACATAGGTGACATAGGGCAGGGTCTTGGCGTATTCTTCAACAGCTGCTACGTTTACAACACCAGAGATGTTGATCCCGCAATTACAGACAAACACACCAATACGGGGCTCTTCTTTATTCACATCGATCTCTTCCGGCAGTTCAACCGTGCGGGTCAGAGTGTTTCGAGCCGATGCAAGGCTTGCACCCGCCGCACAAGCAGCAGCAGAAGCCTCGGTGACAGAGCTGGGAATGTCCTTTGCCTCCTGGAAAGCACCACAGACATAGACTCCGGGACGTGACGTCTCCACCGGAGAAAACGGGTGGGTCACGGCAAAGTGATAAGGATCCATCTCTATGTCCAGCCGCTTGGCCAGATCAATGGTTTTCTCCGAAACCTGGAGACCCACAGAGAGAACCACCATATCAAAAAATTCTTCCTGTAATTCACCGGTCTCATCTGCATACCGAATACGGAGATCTTTTGTTTCTCCAACCTCATCGATAGTATGCACCCTGGCCTTAACAAAGTTCACGCCTTCCTGGTCCTTGGCCCGAATGTAATATTTTTCGAAATCCTTTCCAAAGGTGCGGATGTCCATGTTGAAAATGGTACAATCCAGGTTGCCTTTGGCATGCTCCTTGGCCACCATGGCATCTTTGATAGCATACATGCAGCAGACAGAAGAACAATATCCATTGCCGCACTGGTTGCTGTCTCTGGAGCCGATGCACTGGAGCCATGCAATCCGTTTCGGTTCTGTTTCATCCGATGGTTTGATTAGATGCCCCATGGTAGGACCGGATGCGCTCAACATCCGTTCAAATTCCAGACTCGTCATGACATTGGGATTGGTGCCATAATGGTAATGTCTCTCCAGGGCAGTGGGGTCGTATGGTCGGCTGCCAGGACTGAGCACCACCGAACCCACTGGTATTTCCCTTTCCACAACTGTCTGTTCATGATCTACGGCATTTGCCAGGCAGGCTTCTACACACTGATAACATTCAGAGCATATCCCGCAGGAAAGACAGCGGTTGGATTCCTTTTGAGATATGGTTTCATCAAAACCAAGTTGAACTTCATTGAAGTTGGAGATTCTTTCATCCGGAACAACACAGGGCATTCTTTCCTGGGGAAGTGTTGCAACCGCCTCCAAAGGCACATTTTCAATGGGTCTCCACTTCTTTTCCCTCCCAGTGGAAAGATCTGTCTGGCAAACAAACCGATCGATGGAAATGGCGGCTTCCTTGCCGGCTTCCACGGCTTCCACAACGGTCGCAGGTCCGGTGACGGCATCCCCACCTGAAAAAATATCCGGATCGCCAGACTGGAGTGTAACAGAATCCACGTTGATGGTTCCCCAATCACTCAAGGTACAAGCGCATTCTTCTGTCAGGCAGGCCCAATCACTTTCCTGTCCGATTGCCGGGATTACTGCATCTACCTCCATGGTAAATTCAGAACCTTCAATGGGGATCGGTCGACGTCTACCGCTGGCATCGGGCTTACCCAGTTCCATTTTGATGCATTCCAGGGCTTTGACCTTCCCATTCTCACCCACCACACGTATTGGGTTGGTAAGGGTCATGATATCAATGCCCTCTTCCCGGCATTCTTCAATCTCCACATCGTTGGCAGGCATCTCTTCAAAACTCCGCCGGTAAACGACAAAGGGCTTGGAAGAGCCGGTTCTCAAGGCAGTACGTACCGAGTCCATCGCAACGTTCCCACCCCCGATGACAGCGACCCGCTCTCCCAGCTTGACACGGTTGCCAAGATTGACCTCCCGCAGAAAATCGATACCCGGATACACCCCTTCCAGGTCTTCTCCTTCAATACCCAGAACTTTACATTCATGGGAGCCGATACCGAGAAAAAACGCCTTGAATCCATCTTTGCGCAACTGGTCGATAGTGATATCTTTTCCAAGTTCGACGCCCGTCTTGAATTGAACCCCGAGATCTTTGATCGTTTGAATTTCACTTTCGATAATATCGCGTGGAAGACGGTAGGATGGAATCCCCACGGTCAGCATTCCACCTAGTACCGGCAATTTTTCAAAGACAGTAACCTGATATCCTTCAATGGCAAGGAAATACGCACAGGTCAATCCAGCTGGACCGGCACCGATAATCGCTATCTTTTCTGAACGTGTTTCTTTTTTCTCCGGGACAAAGGGCGTATCGGCTTCGAGATCCCTGTCTGCCAAAAAACGATGCAGGTATTGAATGGATAGGGTCTTGTCCACCTGGTTTCGGGTGCACGCCCCCTCACAGGGATGATGGCATACCCGGCCGCAAACCCCTGGGAAGGGATGTGCTTCTTTGAATAACTTCAGCGCCTCTAGGTATTTGCCCGCTTGAATCAGGGCGATAAATCCCTGGACACTGACATGCGCGGGACAGGATACCTTGCAGGGTGCCGTGCCTCTCTTCTCGATGGCAAAGGCTCCGGGAATGGCCTGGGCATATTGTTTGAAGGCTGCCCTCTTTTCTGAAAGGCTTTCATTGTAGTCGTCAGCCAGGGGCACCGGGCAGACTTTTGTACACTCTCCGCAGCTTGTACATTTGTCGATATCAATATATCGCGGTTCTTGTCTGATCTTGGCAGTTAAGTTTCCAGGATCCCCTGTCAGGGACATCAGTTCTGTGTTGGTAAGAAGTTCAATGTTGAGATGCCGGCCGACCTCGACCAGTTTGGGTGAAATAATTCACATGGCACAGTCATTGGTGGGAAATGTCTTGTCCAGTTGTGACATCATTCCACCAATTGCTGAAGATGATTCGACCATGTACACATAGTAACCTGAATTGGCAAGATCCAGGGCGGACTGCATACCCGCGATGCCACCGCCAACCACCATGACCGAACCGACCAAATCTTTTTTTTGCTCACCTGATTGTTTCGTCATTTTTGATTCCTCAAACCCTTTTAAGTATCGCCGGAAGCTTATTTTCCCACCCCATTGTGGAAAGTTGCACACCACAAAAATCTTCCTTTTTTAATGTTTCGACCATTTCCGATGCAATCTTGATGCACTCGCTAACCTTATCCGGAGCTTTCTGGAGACGCTGAATCAGCGCATCGGGAATAAACGTATGGCTGACGTTACGGGAAATATAGCGCGCCATTCCAAGTGATTTAAGCAGTAAAACCGTTGGAATGATTTTTGTTTCTTTACGAT
>JAHEIB010000178.1 GCA_024639645.1 Deltaproteobacteria bacterium | reverse complement strand
GGTCGTTCCAAGCTCTGTGGATGAGACTGATATCGCCATTTCGACACCTGAAAAACTGGTAAAAACCCTGGCTGAGACCAAGGCCCGGGATGTTGCCGGTGTCTATCCTGAAAGCTGGGTTATTGGTGCCGATACCATCGTTCTTATCCAGGGCAAGATTTTGGGCAAGCCGGACTCCACGGAAGCAGCCCGGCAAATGATTCAGCAGTTGAATGGACAGATTCACGATGTTTTCACCGGCTATGCCATATATTGTGAAGCCAGGAAAACCTGCATTTCCGATGTTGAAAAAACAGAGGTTCATTTCAGAAAGCTCAGTCCACAGGAAATGGAATGGTACATTCAGACCGATGAACCCTATGACAAAGCCGGTGCATATGCTATCCAGGGCCTGGGTTCGTTTCTGGTCAAACGGATTTGCGGGTCGTATACCAACGTGGTCGGGTTGCCTGTCTGTGAGGTGCTCGAGCATCTATTAAAAAATGACATCATTGAAGTGAGTCGTGATAATCATTGGCGAATTAACCCATGCCTAAGATGAGCGTTTATAGAAGCTATCTCAAAAAAGTTTTTTGTCCCAATTTCTGTATTGGTTCCTTGCGCCAACGCCTCGGAATACTGCAGTATGCACCCCAAGGGCACTTCCTTCGGGGCGCCTGCGGGATGACGTTCGGGACCGCCTTGAACTTGAACAATAATCCTTTTTTTGAGATAGCTTCTAATAAATTCTTATAACTTGAAATGCTCAACGTAGGACAAAGAAAGGAAAGTTTATTGAAAGAACGGCTATCAATGATACGGAGCCGAATCGCGACAGCAGTTGCGGATTCCGGGCGACGACCGGAGGATGTCCAGTTAGTAGCCGTTAGCAAAACCGTGCCCAGTGAAAAACTATTGACAGCCATCGACCTGGGAGTGACGGTGTTTGGTGAAAACTATGTTCAAGAAGCCCGGGATAAATTCAATGCTCTATATGCCCACCACCTCTCCTGGCATTTTATAGGCCACCTTCAGTCAAACAAAGCCAAATACGTGGTGAAAATGTTTGATCTGATCCATTCTGTAGATTCCCGGAAATTAGCAAGAGAAATTGACAAGCAGGCTGGGAAAATTGGCAAAGTTCAGAGCGTGTTGGTGCAGGTCAACATCGCAGAGGAAAGCAGCAAATCAGGCGTTCTATTGGAAGACACGACCCAGCTCGTCATTGAGATGAGCCAATTACCCCATCTTGAAGTCAAGGGCCTCATGACCATGCCGCCCTATTTTAATGCACCGGAAAAAGTGCGCCCATATTTCAAGGCCTTGAGGCAGCTTCGGGATCAAATTCGGGCCATGGAGATTTCCGGTGTGGTCATGGATGCGCTTTCCATGGGAATGACAGGTGATTTTGAGGTGGCCATCCAGGAAGGTGCCACTTTGGTTCGCATTGGGACAGCCATATTTGGAGAGCGCACATGAAAATATTATTGCACGCCTGCTGTGCACCCTGTGCCATTGTCCCCATCGCATTATTGCAACAGGCAGAATTTGAGGTGATGGGATATTTTTACGGCCATAATATCCATCCCTATACGGAAAGTATAAAGCGACGAGAGACGCTTGAAACATACGCGGAATCCATCGGACTGCGTGTCATTTATTCGGACGGATATGACATGGAAAACTTTCTTCGCAATGTCGCTTTTCGTGAGAACGATCGCTGTACCTACTGCTACCATGACCGTCTCAGATCAACAGCCCGCATGGCCAAACACGGCAAATTCGATTATTTTACCAGTAGCCTGTTGTACAGCAAGTTCCAAAAACACGAAGAGATCAAAGCCATCGGTGAATCCGTTGGGAAAGCTGTCGGAATTCCATTTTATTACCAGGATTTCCGGATCGGCTGGAAAGAAGGCGTCGAAATTTCAAAACAGCTCGATATGTATCGCCAGTCGTACTGCGGGTGTATTTACAGTGAGAAAGAAAGATATTTCAAATAAGGGTTCGAGGAGTCAAGGGGCCAAGGGTTCGAGTACAATAAGTAAGAAAATTAATTTGAAACCCTTTGGTATTGCCGATTTTATCGCATCTACGGCGTCAGATGTCATCCCGCATAGTTCACTATAGCGATACAGCATCTTCCTTGTAGTTACGGCAAGCTTGACAATCGCTCATTTTTGGTACAAATAAAAGCCTTTTCAAAACTGTCTTTTGGTTCAACCTCTATGTTGAGATTAAGTTTCAACCCATTGTAAAACTATAGAATAACTCCGGGTTGAAATTCAATCTCGCCTTGATCTATAACCAAAAACCTATTTTTGAAATGGCTTCTCTATATAATGAATAGGCTTGAGGTATTTGAGCATTTGATATTCGATATTCGTATTTAGAATTTATCTAAGCTAAAAGGTCCCAATGTTTGCGAATTTTTTCTATTTTATTATCGCTCTCCTGGTCTATTCCACTTACCAGCCATCCGACACAAGCAATTTCACGGCATTCCAGAGTCTTTTTTTGTTTATATTTTTACTGGTTGTTTATACGGCATACACATGGCGGCAATTCCAGCGTTTGAATCGAATGATGGAAAACCATGTGTATGCGGAAGGGGATTCCCGGTTCACATCTCTGCTCACCCGCCAGTCAATTCTGGCCATACTCCTCTTTGCTGCGGACATATACGGACTTAATCTTTCATTTTTCGTGTCGGACTTCCGTTTATTTGTTCTGTTTCCAACATTGCAGGCCATCCTTTTCATCCTGCTGTTCATTGCCTACCTGACCATTCTCTGGGCATGTGCTCATCGGTCCTATCAAATACTGTATCATTCCGGGATTGGCAGACGGACTTATATAACATCCAATATTTCTTTTTCCATGCCGGTATTGCTTCCCTGGGTCGTCATTTCAAGCTTTTCCGACATCATTTATCTCCTGCCCATGGGAGTTTTAACACGCTTTCTCGCAACCCCGGAAGGAGAGATACTTTATTTTTTGGTCTTTCTGGTCATAGTCGCCATGACGGGCCCTCTGATGATCCAAAAGTTCTGGGGGTGTCGGCCCTTGGAACAAGGGTTGGACCGCACCCGTATCGAAAACCTTTGCCGGTCCGTCAATCTGGGATACCGAAATATCCTTCACTGGCCGATTTTTGAAGGCAGGATCATTACAGCCGGTGTCATGGGGCTGGTAAAAAGATTTCGCTATATCCTGGTGACGCGTGCCCTGCTGAATCTGCTGGAGCCACATGAGGTGGATGCTGTTGTGGCCCATGAAATCGGGCATGTAAAAAAACATCATTTATTGTTTTACCTCTTTTTTTTCGCAGGCTACATGGTCATTTCTTTTTCGTTCCTGGATCTGATTGTCTATGCCATGATTTATTTTGACCCGCTTATCAACACTTTCAACCGCATGGGTTTCAGCCCGGTTACGGTCACGTCTTTCATTTTCAGTCTGGTTATCATTACGACGTTTCTGATTTATTTCCGTTATATATTCGGCTATTTTATGCGCAACTTTGAGCGCCAGGCAGATGCCTATGTATACACGATGTTCGACAGCGCCGCAGCCCTGATCAGTACGCTGAAAAAAATAACCATCACCAGCAGACAATCACCGGACAAACCCAATTGGCATCATTTCAGCATTTCCGAACGGATCGCGTTTTTGAGAAAGTGCGAGATGGATCGCGCCCATGTTGGAAGACATAACAGCAAATTACGTAAAAGCATCATGGGGTACCTTGTGGGGCTTGTTCTGATAGGCGGGGTCGGATATCAGCTGAATTACGGTGAAGCCGGCGCGGTGCTCAATACGCATTTTTTTGAAAAAGTTATTATAAAAGAGCTTGAAAAAACGCCTGGCAATGCAGATCTGCATAGCATGATGGGTGATCTTTATTTCAGCAGGAATAACTACAGGGATGCAACATTCCAATATGAAAAAGCCATTGAACTGGCTATGCAGCATTCAAGGGCCCTCAATAATCTGGCATGGCTCTACGCCACATGTGAAGATGCCAGCTTTCGCAATCCAAAAAGAGCACTTGTTCTGGCAAAAAGAGCTGCGGCCCTAGAAAGGGAATCCCATGTTCTGGACACACTTGCGGAAAGCTATTTTATCAACGGCGATATTGAGGAGGCCATTGCGACAGAGAAGGAAGCCCTGGCAATAGCAAAAAAGGACCGGGCCTATTACCAGGAGCAGATAGCAAGATTTGAAACAGCGCTGGGGCAGCGTTAGGATTAAGCTGTAAGCTCCTAAGTGAGAGCCTTAAGCGGCTTATTGCCTAATGCTTGTGGGATTTATCCCATCAAGCCTCTGTATCCTCCCTTGGACCCTTGTATGCTGGGAAGCTAGGATGCTGCTATCGGCTTCGACCTGTCAGCCACCCTCGGACCCTTGAAAGATAGACCCCTTGAACCCTTTCTTAATTGATGCAAACCTTTCTTACCTGCATCAGGTCAACATTTCCGCCAAACACTTTTACAACGCCATCCTGCTTCAATGTGGTCATACCATCCAAAAGTGCTTGTTTGCGGATATCTTCCATTTTTGCTTTTAACTGGATCAATTTTTTCATCTCGTCCGTACCCATGAGCAACTCATGGAGTGCCATCCGACCGCGATACCCGGTATTGTGGCAGGCGTCACAACCTTCGGGTTTGTAAAGGGTCAGATCATCCGAGAAAGGAATATTAATGTTTTTATGGAACGCTTCTTCACCGTATTCCCGAACCAGTTCGTCATATTCTTCTTTGGAGGGATTGTAGGCTTTCTTGCACTCCTTACAGAGGGTTCGAACCAGTCGCTGGGCCATGATGCCGAGAATGGCATCTGCAAAATTAAAAGGATCCATGCCCATATCCAACAAGCGTGTAATACTTTCCGGCGCGCTGTTGGTATGCAGGGTCGAGAAAACCAGGTGACCTGTGAGGGAAGCCTCTATACCAATGGATGTTGTTTCTTTGTCCCGCATTTCACCGACCATGATGACATCGGGATCGGCCCGCAGAAAAGCACGCATGGCGGCGGCAAAATCGAAACCGATCTTGGGCTTGACTTGAACCTGCCGGAGGCCTCTTTGGGTGATTTCTACCGGGTCTTCAGCTGTCCATATTTTGGTTTCGGTTTTATTGATATACCCCAGTGCGGAATGCAGCGTAGTGGTCTTTCCGGAACCGGTTGGTCCGCACACAAAGATAATGCCATAGGGTTGTGTCACGATGCTGATAAAGTTTTCGTAGTTACTCTCTGAAAACCCCATTTTGTTCAATGGAAGCGGCTCACCAGCTGCGAGAATACGCATGACGATATCTTCAAGACCGCCCTGGGTAGGAACGGTTGCCACACGGAGTTCGATATCCTTGCCGCCATATTTCTTGAATTTTATCTTGCCGTCCTGTGGTTTTCTTCGTTCGGCAATATCGAGATCGGACATGATCTTGATACGGGAAACCACCGCGGCTTTATAACTGAAGGGAATGGTCTGATAAAGTGTGCAGGCACCATCAATTCGAATCCGGACTTCCGTATTCTGTTTGCCTGGATAAGGTTCAATGTGGATATCAGAAGCGCCTCGAAGGTAGGCATCCAAGATGATTTTATTGACAACCTGAACCACAGCGCTGTCTTCTTCTCCCATGGCGGATTCTGCTTCTTCGATTTCTTCAGCTTCATTCTGCAGCTGGCTGAGAATGTCGTCGATTTCAGCCATCTGTTTTTCATCCTGCGTAAACAGCTTGATGAAACTCTGGATGTCTTCTTCTAAGGAAACACAGAATTTGAGGGGTTTTCCGGGAAAGAGGACTTTTATCTGATCGATTTTCTGCAGGTCATTGGGATTGTCGACGGCTATCAGGAGCTTGCCTTCCTCCATCCGAATGGGAACGAAATGATTGTTTTTCATAAAAGGAACTTTAACCCCTGCAAGAAGGTCGCCCGGGATAGGAATTCTGGCGTTGTACTCCATAAATGGGATTTTATAATAGCGGCTCAGGGATTTGCCGACCTCACTCTTTTTGATCTTGAGGTCTTTCATTAGAACGTCAGGAACGGATCGTTTTCCCTTACGGGCATCTGCAATGGCTTTGTTGAGCTCTTTCTGGGTAACAAGATGATTTTCCAGGAGATAGTCAAACTTTGTATTCTTACCCTTAGCGATACGCTTTTGATTGTACAGAGCAATGCCAAATATCTTGGATAGTTCCTTGAGATACTTTTCATCGATGGTGGTAAATGGGTGGTCATGCTTATTGTTTACGAGCTGGAGCGCTCCCAGTAGGTATTTTTGAAAAATAATCGGGTGGGCAATGACCTCTTTGGTGACAATTCCGGTTTTTTGATCCCAGCTGCTGTCAAACTGCAGATCTGGATCAACAGATGAAACCTCTTCGTCATCGTAGACGTTTTTGATATTGATGGCTTTTTGCGTAAATGCAGCATAACCGGCGATACTGCTTTTCGAGACAGGGATACGTATTTCTGAAACTTCATCGCCGGTTTTGAAACGTGATACAAGTTCTCTCTTGACGCCGTCAACAACATACACCGTCATTCGTTTGGCTTCAAAAAGTGATGTTACATCGTCCTGGAGATCAATAAAGATTT
>JAHEIB010000044.1 GCA_024639645.1 Deltaproteobacteria bacterium | reverse complement strand
GGGCCTGGGCACGCTGCCGTGTGGGTGCGAGTTTTTTATCGAGAAGGGCAAGATCGAGTCTTTTTTTGAGTTGAGCCATAAATTTTAGCTGTAAGCCATAAGCATTAAGCAATAAGCAGCTTACAGCTTATAGCTCTAATAACTCCTTCGCCGTATTGACAATGGCTGTGGCATCCACGCCATAGACGGATCGTAATTGCTTTTGTGGACCGTGTTCCACAAAGAGGTCCGCAATACCGATCCGTTTGACACGGACATCGACGATATCCTGATTGTTCAGGCATTCGAGAACAGCGCTGCCAAAACCGCCATGAAGTACATTTTCTTCGACAGTAATGACCTTTTTGATGCGGCTGGCGAGTTTAGCTATCAGTTCCGTGTCCAGCGGTTTGATAAATCGGCAGTTGACGACTGTTGTATCGATACCCTCCGTCTTCAGCTGTCTGTGGGCTGAAAGGGATTCATTGACACTGCTTCCCACGGCAAGAATGAGCAGGTCATCACCCTGTTTCAGAACCTCCCCTTTACCGATGGGAAGCTCTGAAAGGGGCGCGTCCAGCGATACGCCTACACCGGTCCCACGGGGATACCGCAGGGCAATGGGGCCGTCATGGGATATGGCCGTCTTAAGCATATGGCGAAGTTCACTCTCGTCCTTTGGTGCCATGACAACCATGTTGGGCAGACATCGTAAATAAGCGTAATCAAATACGCCCTGGTGGGTAGGGCCATCCTCTCCCACGATACCCCCTCTGTCGATGGCAAATACCACGGGAAGGGATTCCAGGCAGACGTCATGCAGTACCTGGTCGAAAGCCCGTTGCAAAAATGTGGAATAGATGGCTACTACCGGCTTGAAACCTTCGGTTGCCAACCCTGCTGCAAAGGTGACGCCATGCTGTTCAGCAATGCCCACATCAAAGAAACGATCCGGGTATTTATCTGAAAAAGCTTCTAAACCGGTACCTTGCGGCATGGCTGCTGTGACAGCCAGCACCTTCTCGTTCGATTCTGCCAGTGCCAGCAATGTTTGGCCGAAAACATCTGTATAAGAGGGAATATCGATATCGGATGGTGCGCATGTGCCCGTGTCGACATCAAAACTGCTGCATCCATGAAAATAGATTGGGTTCTTTTCTGCCGGCAGGTAGCCCTTGCCTTTGGTGGTCACCACATGCAGCAGAACCGGCTCATCACGAAATCGAATGTTGTTTAGAATGTCGACGAGATGATCGATGTTGTGGCCGTTGATGGGGCCGAAATAGTCAAAATTAAAAGCTTCAAAGAGCATGCCGGGGGTTACAAAGGTTTTGAAGGAGTCCTCTGAGCGTTTGGCAAGCTGATAAATGTCGTCACCAAACCCCGGGAGGGATTTCAAAAAGACACCGAATTCTTTACGCCAATCCTGGAGGCGTTTACGGGAAAACGTTCTACTGAGAAGGGAAGACAGGGCCCCCACATTCTTGGAAATGGACATCTCGTTGTCGTTCAGGATCACGATCAGGTCCTTGTCCTTGTGGGAACCACCGGTCTGGTTCAGGGCTTCATAAGCGATACCAGCAGTCATGGAACCATCACCGATAACGGCAATCACCTTTGATTTTTCCTTTTTGAGACGTTTGGCTGTCACAATGCCAAGACCTGCCGAGATGGAGGTGCTGCTATGACCGGTTGTAAACGTGTCGTAGGGACTTTCGTTTTTTCGGGTGAATCCCGAAAGACCGCCAAACTGTCGAATCGTTTCAAATCGGTCATTTCGCCCGGTGATGATTTTGTGCGCGTATGCCTGGTGACCGACGTCCCAGATAATTTTATCTTCGGGTGTGTCAAACACGTAATGGAGGGCGATGCTCAGTTCTACAGTCCCCAGACTGGAGGCGAGGTGACCCCCTTTTTGGGATACAACATCAACAATGCGTTTGCGGAGCTCTCCAGACAGATGTTTAAGATTGTTTCGGGAGAGCTTTTTCAAATCATGCGGAAAAGAAATATTATCGAGTATGTTCAATTATGTAGCATCTCCTTTTTGAAAGATGAACGTCCAACATCGAACATTGAGCGACCAATGATGAATCAAAAAGATCAAACCCAGGTCCTATACCTGTTTTCCATCGTTTTATTCAAAATTCGATGTTCGATGTTCATCAGTTTTTTCGGTCGATAATGTACCGGGCAATACCACGCAGCGGATCTGCTTTGTTATCAAAAAGTTCCAAGGCTTTCAAGGCAGTTTGAACAAGATTTTCAGCGTATGCTCTGGCCTCTGCCATGCCCATGAGTCCCGGAAAAGTGTTTTTCCCTCTATCCAAGTCGGTTCCAACGGCTTTTCCGAGTTCTTCAGGGTCTCCCGAAACATTCAATATATCGTCGATGACTTGAAATGCCAGACCGATTTGTCGTGCATAGGAACGCAGGGCTTGCATTTTTTTGGGGTTGGCACTTCCGAACAAAGCACCCACAACAACAGCGCTTTCAATGAGGGCACCGGTTTTGAGCGAATGCATTGCTATGAGGGTCTCAAGGTCTATTTTATTGCCTTCGGCACGGATATCCTGCATCTGGCCCTGGATCATGCCTTGATATCCTGCAGCCCTTGCCAAGACATGGATAACGTTCAGATGCCGAGACAGGCTTTCTCTGGTTGGGTTCGCTGGTGAGGAAAGGATCTCAAAGGCGAGTGTCAGCAGGGCATCGCCGGCCAAAATGGCAGTGGCTTCATCATACTGAATATGAGAGGTGGGCTTACCGCGACGAAGGGCGTCGTCATCCATGGCAGGCAGATCATCATGAATCAATGAATAGGTGTGAATCATTTCGATGGCGCAGGCAGCCGGCAGTACATTCAGCACCGGGGCCGGGGCATGGGTGGCTTCGGCTGCGGCTAGGGCCAGAATAGGGCGGATTCTTTTTCCACCGGCCGATATTGAGTAGCGCATGGCCTGTAAAACACGGCTTGAATGATCGTCCGAATTTAAAAACTCAAGGATTTTATTGTTTATAGTCTCTTGATATGTTTGTAAATAATGTTTTAAATCCATCATTGTGTCAAATGCTTTATGAGATGTCCGTGTCAAAGGATTTTTCAGACACCGTATCATCTGTTTCCCGAATGAGAACGGAGATCTTTTTTTCAGTTTCATCCAGCATTTTGGAACAGCGTTTGGAAAGCGTTATACCTTCCTCGAAGCGATGAATCGCCTTTTCAAGGGGCAGATCGCCTGATTCAAGTTCCTGGACGATCTCTTCCAATTGCTGAATAGATTTTTCAAATGTTTGTTTGGGCATTTTGTTTCCTTTCATCTTAGTTCGCTGTAATCTATAAGCTATAAGTAAGCAGCTTAGGACTTGCAGCTTAATGCTTATCGCTCATCCGTCCGGTCACCTGTGCTTCCAGGGAGCCGTTGCCAAGAAGAATCTGCAAACGGTCTCCAATGGTGACACTTTCGGCATTCCGGACCAGTTGGGCATCGGGGAGAGAGCGGGTAATGCTGTAGCCTCTTTCGAGAATACCCATGGGGCTTAAAGCTGTTATTTTGGATAGGTTTTCACGGAGATTGCTCTTCCTGTCTTTAATATAATTTAATAATGATGACAGTAGATTATCATGTAATTGTTCATGTTTATATTTAAGCTGTGGCAGTCTGGCAGTGGGTGAAAATGTTTGCAGTTTTTCAAGCCGCCACAAGAGTCGCTCACGACGTTGCCGGATGTCCTGTCGACATGCCCTTATCAGGCGACTGTTCAAGTCATCGGTGCGGAGCCGTAAGTCTTGGATTCGTTTTCTCGGATCCACGAGGCGTTTTGAGAATTCTCTAAGATAGGTTTTTTGAAAACGAAGATAGTTGGAAAAAGAAATCACCAGCTTTTTCTGGGAATCAAGACACTGGCGCTCCAGATTGATTTTCATAGGAGCAACAACTTCAGCTGCTGCCGATGGTGTTGGCACACGTAGATCCGCAACAAAATCCGCCAGTGTATAATCGGTTTCATGTCCAACGGCTGAAATGATGGGTATTTTGGATGCAAATATCTCTCTGGCAAGTCCCTCGGTGTTAAACGGCTGCAAATCTTCGAGAGATCCGCCCCCCCTTGCCAGAATGGCCACATCGGCATCACCTCGCTGGTTCAGCAGTTGAATAGCCGCAATCAGCTCCTTTTCTGCATTATCGCCCTGTACTTTGGCGGGAATAATTTCCAGGGGGATGTTGGTAAAGCGACGGTTTAAGACACGAATGATGTCGTGGATGACGGAGCCGGTCAATGATGTTATGACACAGATTTTACGAGGTAAAAAAGGAATCGGTTGTTTGTGCTCATCATTGAACAGCCCTTCGGATGACAGTTTCTGCTTAAGCTGCTCAAACGCAACCTGCAACGCACCCACACCGCTGGGTTCCATATATTCCAGAATTATCTGGTAAGTACCCCTGGGTTCATACAGGCTTATGCGTCCAATGCCATTTATCTGCATGCCATCTTCCGGGTCAAATTTCAATTGCGTATTCTGGCCTCGAAACATGACAGCATTGATCTGAGACCTGGAATCTTTGAGGGAAAAATAGAAATGACCGGATACGGGAACGCGAAAATTGGATATCTCGCCGGTGATCCACACAAAAGGGAACCGTGTCTCCAACTGGGATTTGATCTGTGATGTGAGTTCCGAAACAGTTAAAATATGTCTTTGGTCGGTTACAGTTTGCATTATTATTCCAGTTTTAGGTCCATATCTTACACAACATCAACGTCTGATAAGGTATATTATGTAAACTTTTGCATGGATGCTTTTTTTTAGGGATTTGAACCCCCTAACCGCCCTTTGATTGCTTGGAGGCTTGGATGCTGCTGCCGCCCGCTCATATTCGTCAGCTACCCTCAAACCCTTTTATCACCCGCGGACCCTTGAGCCCCATATTTATAGAGCACTTCCCTCAGCGCCGGCATGACATACATGTTCTCATGCGGCAATGTGCTGAGAAAGGCCCCTAGAATATCGATTTTTTTATGCAGCTTCAAGTGTTTGTCGATAATAAAGCGCTTCTGATCTTTCACGATACAGAAACCCGATTTGGCTTTGCCGATTGTTTTCTGCAGATTTTGTTCGGACACAGAAATCTTGAATTTCTCAGCCAGTTCAATTAAGGCGTGGTATATTTGTTCTGGTTTCATCTTAGCATACCATAGGACGTAACAGTAACTGCAAAATCCTTCAATTCAGGTTGAAATATACAAATGCTGTGCTATATTATTACAAAACACAAAACACAAAACACAAAACACAAAACACAAAACACAAAACACAAAACACAAAACACAAAAAGATTAACAGGAGGATAACATGCAACCAGTTGCATTGTCAAAAACACAGGCCCAGATACAGGTAAACGCCTTTATTCGAAGCGTGTATAACTGGATGGCCATAGGGCTTGCCCTGACAGGCTTTGTGGCCTATTACGTGGCCAACACTCCGTCAATACAACAGGTGATATTCGGAAATCGAATCATATTCTATGGCCTCATTATTGGCGAATTGGCTCTTGTATTTTTTCTGAGTGCCCGGGTCCAAAAAATTCAGGCTTCCACTGCAACGGCTCTTTTTGTCCTGTATGCCGCCTTAAACGGCGCCACCCTTTCCGTTATTTTCCTTATATACACGCAGGCCTCCATTACCTCCACCTTTTTTATTTGTGCGGCCACTTTTGTCGCTTTCAGCGTTTACGGTATGACCACCAAACGTGACTTGACATCCGTGGGAGGCTTCATGACCATGGGGCTCATCGGAATTATTATTGCTTCCGTGGTGAACATCTTTGTGAAAAGTTCCGCCATGAGTATGATCATTAGCTATATCGGGGTTCTGGTCTTTGTTGGTCTGACAGCTTATGATACCCAGAAGCTGAAAACAATGGCCCTCACCCAACCGGCCGATGTCGGGGCAACCGTCGTCAGAAAAGGCGCTATTATGGGCGCCTTGACCCTCTATCTTGATTTTATCAATCTGTTTTTAATGCTGCTGCGTATTTTGGGAGACCGCCGGTAATAACGCAAAAAAATATTACGCAACGCGATTAGACGGCTTATTACAAAAACGTACTATAAAACCCTGTGTTTGAACGAGCACAGGGTTTTTTATGCACCTATTTTAGAACGGATTATTTCCGCAAGCTGGCTGCAAAAATGCGTGGCTTCCGCTTTGGTTGCCGCTTCTACCATGACACGGCACATGGGTTGTGTGCCTGAATAACGTATGAGCACCCTACCGGTATCACCGAGCTGTTTTTCAGCTTTTGCAAGCGCCTCTGACAAACCGTCAATGTCACTGATGGCCGGTTTGGCACCTACGCTGACATTCATCAGTATCTGGGGAAAAACCGTCATTGATTCAGCGAGTTGGGATGCCGATGTCTTTTCGGATGCCAGCACACGCAGGAACTGGAGTGCGGCCATCAAGCCATCACCGGTGGTATGCACATCCAAAAAAATTATATGACCCGAATCTTCGCCACCGATAATTGCCCGAGACGAAAGCATCTGTTCCATGACATAACGATCGCCCACAATAGACTTCATATGGGTGACATGCAAGTCAGACAATGTTTTGCCGAGACCCATGTTGCTCATCACCGTGGTGACGACCGTCTGATTTGTCAGCAAATGATGCTGATGATAAAAACGAGCAAAAATAGCGATGAGTTGGTCACCCGTAAGAATGTTGCCGGTTTCATCAACGGCAATCAGCCGGTCTCCATCTCCATCAAAAGCGAATCCCACGTCAGAACCGGATTCCACTACCTTTTGTGCAAGGGTTTCAGGATACTGCGATCCACAGGTATCGTTGATATTGATGCCGTCCGGGGATGCTGACAGAGGGATGACACCTGTGCCTAAGCGGGAAAAAATATCCGGAGCAATTGTGCTGGTGGCGCCGTTTGAACAGTCCAAAACAATATTCAGGCCTTCTATGCGGGTCTTGACCTCACGGGTCAAAACGTTCAAAAGAAAATTGCTGTAGAGCATGCCGGCGTCAGGCACTGGAAAAACCTTTCCAATGGCCTTGTCTGCGATGACAGGATGCTTGTTATGGTCATTGAGGATCAACTGCTCCAGATCATTTTCCATGGCATCGCTGAGTTTGAATCCCCGGCCGTTAAAAAATTTGATTCCGTTATCGTAAAAGGGGTTGTGAGATGCCGACACCACGATACCCGCATCGGCTGCCAGATGGGTGGTGAGATAGGCCACCCCCGGAGTGGGGAAAACGCCTGTCAAATATACATCCGCCCCCTGGGAACACAACCCGGAAACCAGGGCGGATTCGATCATGCTCCCCGATAGACGGGTATCTCTTCCAATAACGATCTTGGGATGCTTGTGGGAGCCCTTGCTCCGGAAAAAGACAGCAGCAGCCTTTCCTGCCCGCAATGCTATCTCTGGGGTCATGGGATACTGGTTAACCCTTCCCCGAATACCATCTGTGCCGAATAGTGTTCCCATAAATAAAATCCTCCAAATGGGATCCCACGGGTAAGCCCGTGGGATGCTGTGAAGGTGGATAAAATCTTGCGGACAGAATCTTTTTAAAATATGAACGTCCAACATCGAATGAAAACATAATATCAGCTTACAGTTGGTAGTTGTTAGCCGATCAAGTCCTATGGGCTATCAGCTATGAGCTGATTTTTGTTTCTTCATTTAAACCCATTCAAAATTCGATGTTGGACATTCTTTTTTTCTCATGCTCGTATCTTTCAAGCGCCTTTAGCGGAAACTATGCAGAACCGCCATAACCTCCGCAAGCGTTTTATCCACGATTCCCTGAAGCCAGTCGCTTCCCATCTGTTTTGCTTCCGGGTCGAGGGACTGGATGGTTTTGATGTAATTTTTATCATTATTCTGTGAGGCATGTGCTACCTGGTTCAAAAAGGGATCTCTAAGGGCGGCGTCTCCCGGGTATGCCTGCATGGAAAGCAGACAGTTGTTGACAGCATCCTTTTTAGCAAGCAGCTCTTTTTGTTGAACCATGATTTTAGCATCGGCGTCCATGTGATAAATATCCATATATTTTTGAATGGATAAAGGCATTTTATTTATCAGTTGATTTAATCGTTGCATGCGTTCTTGAATGATTAACTGCAATTTAGCTATGACGCCCGTCTGGAGTACGTCCGGAAATTTTTCTGAAATGAAAAGACACCGCACGTGTTGGTACCAGTGCAGGAGGGAGATGAGGTTTCCGATATAGAGGCTGTTGTTAACCACGATGCGCTTGATGCCTCGATAAAGCCCGGGAACAAAAGGCGCATTCCCCCCCTTGCCTGCACCTTCGAACCACATCCTTCCGGGTTTGGTTGCATCTTTTCGAAACAGGGTACCTGCCACAATGACTGTCCCGAAGGCCAGACGACTGGGTCCTACAAGCCCCCCCTGCCCTCCCAGAAAAATCGGCAGTTGATCAAGCATGACCCCTTTCGGTACATCACCCAGAAGCGAGGCTGTTGCCTTATCCTGGTTGGGGGTAAAATTGAAATGGATATAGGCGCTGCCGACCTCACTGTGATCTTTTCTGCTGGTACCCCCCGTCATGAGGCAGTCACAGAAATTGATCAGACTGCCAAGGGTTACGAAAGGAAACAGAAAGGTTTGCTTGAGGCCCACTGTATGGGCAATGTTGGCCTCTTCTTCAAAAACACACCCTTCCCTGACTTGTGAGCCGCTTCCGGCACTGGCCTTTTCCAGAAAAACAGATTCTTTGAAAAAACCCCCTTTTAGCGCGACCTCGGGGCCGAGCTGGCAATCCTGGATGGTGACCGGTGATTCGTAGCCGATCTGTGTCTGGCCCATGATAAGGGTTGATTTCCCAAACAAGCGGCACCCCGAATGGATAATGACCCCATCAGCAGATATGTTTTCAACCTTGACCTCTTGGCCGATTTCAACACTTTCGGGGTTGGGAATATTCACACCTTTTTGGATCAACTGATCTATTTTCTGTCGATTGGGATTCATAGGCCCTCTATATCTTATTTAATCAAAACAATTTTATCCTTGTGAATCTTTTTTTTCATCAATATATCCACGGGGTTTTTCTTGGCAGAAAAGGCTGTAATCAAAATTTTATCAAAAGATATGGTATTGAGTGCATCAAATGATCGAATGGGATGTCCCAGAAACAGCTTGCCTCTGTTTCGATCATCCACCATGGCTTTGAATTTTAACGGTGTTTCCTCAAGTGACGTATAGGTAATTTCTGCAAGATCGCTGATGCCGTAAAATATAATATCATGTATGCCATCTTCTTCAAGTTTTTTGAGGGTTCGCTTTATTTTTTGACGCGCATCAGAAAAAAATTGAAAAGAATACTGAATATACGCATAGGTCAGTCGGTTCTTTTCCACAACACCCTTTGGTGTAAGAATGTATTTAATACGGTTTTTCGGTGCGGCGCATACCCTGAAAAAATCTTTTTTGGCCAAACGTTTAAAAAAAGAGTTCACCAATCCCAGGGAAATATTGAGATGTTCTGCCAGGTCGCGCTGACTCACCCGGGAACTTTTCTCGATTTCCTCAAGAATTTTCAGGGTTCGGATGTCTTGGTTGTCCATCAATTAATTTGCTCCCAAAACAAATGAAGCAAAGCCAGAAGAATTGAATAGTAACCCGCGGCAGTGCTAAGCATCTCGCTATTGCCGTTCACAAACCTGATCGGTTCTGGCATCTTGACGAGCCAAAAAGACTGCAGGCAACCAAAAAACCTTTGGTCAAGTTTCATGAAATGTTCGGGAAAGCTCCGCCGGGTAGATTACACGGGTAAAAAAAATAACCATAATCATATTGCGAATTTTATTCCATCTTTTAAAATTGAGTCCTTTGGGCCAGGATTCTTTAATCTTTCGATCGTGCGGCGCATCTTGTTTCTGGGAACAGCAAAAGCGTTCAGAATATGAACACATCGCAAAGAGAATGTCAATCCAAAAATAAAATCGGATAGTTAAGCTATCCGATTTTACCATACGCGACTGCGTCGCTATTTTTTATCTATTATTAAAAACCTGGTCTTCTGGGCCAGGATTCTTTACTTCCAGGGGGATGACGGTGATGATGCGTTTCTGTTGTCATTATCTGGTTTGGGTGTGTAGATGGATTTGATCAGGGCGGTCAACATGGCGGTCAGTTGGTTGGCCCTGGTGTCAAAATCCGCAAACGTATCTTCGGGTATTAGATGCTTGCGTTTTAGCAATTCCATCAGGGTCATGGTTTGATACAACGCACCTCTGGATTGATACAGATGTCTGGCAAAGTCGTGTTTTGAACCATAGGATTTTCCCATGGCAATGGCACCGGCAATGCCCGCTGCACTTCCTTCTGTTTTCTGTAACACCTCTTGATGGTGATTTTTGCTGCTTATCGTCGCGATGGATTCAATGACATCCCCGGCAAAATGCATGGCTTTTTCCCATACATCCAGTTTTTCATAAATATAAGTCATTCTTTACCTCCTTTGGTTGGTGTCCTGCTCGACCTTGATTGACACCCCTTGTCTTAAAGATAAAAGGGTTCAGTTGTTATAAGTCGTCTGGTAGTTTTCTGCCTGATAGGGGCTGCCAGTTTCTTTGACCGAACGGATAAAATCAATCAGCATGGTCGTGATGTTCTTACCTTTTGTTTCTATTTCTGTGTAGCACTCGTTTGTAATCAGTTGTTTCGCTTTGAGAATTTCTAGCAGTGTCATGGTTTCGTATAGGGATCTCTTGGATAAAAACAGGTAGTAGATAAAATCCTCTTTTGATAAACAGGCCTTGCCCTTGGCGATATTGGTGGCGATATTGACGGCACTCATTTCAATTTCTTCTGTGAGACGCTGATTATCAAGCGCATCAGCTACTTCCGCGATACATTGAATGACCTTGATGGAAAGATCGACCGCCTTTTTCCAGACGTCTAGTCGTTGGTAGGCATAGTCCATGAGCTCTCTCCTTTTTATTGTTCTGCAAACCGCGTGCTCGGCCCGCGGTTCCGAATCTGAACTTGCGGAGACATGCTGTCTCCTTTGTCTACCGGTCCTGAATGGCTAACCCCGCAGGGTCGAATAGCGGGAAAGACAACAGAATTGCCTTCGATAAAATGACTCCTTTGAGATGATACGGCGGGAACCCGCGGGGTCGAATCTTAACCATTCGTTGTAATTATTTAACCACGATCCGATCCTTGTTGATTTCAAATGTTTTCGGACCAATGCCGGCGACCAGCATGATTTCCTCAGGCGCCTTAAAAGGACCGTTCTCCTGACGAAAGGTAACTATTTTTTCTGCATAGCTGGGGCCGACACGGTCCAACTGTACCAGTTCTTCCACCGTGGCCGTGTTGATATTGATTTTTCCCTGCTCCTCGGCGAATACAGAGCCGCTCGAAAGCATTACCAGGGTTACCAGCATAAGCATCGTCATCCATTTCTGTGCTCTCATCATGGCGTGTTCCTCCTTGTCAAATATGAATGTTTTTTCTGACAAAGCATTTCAATGTCAGAGCCACCCTTTTTGCCGGCAGGCGTGGTATGGGCAGTCTCCCATAAGCAAATCAAAAATCAATCCTGGAAAAACCTCTAGATAGTACTCATGCAAAACCAGTATTATCGAGACGCTAATCGCACTGCCATCCGGTAGAAAATTCCTTACAATTTCTGCCGTGCGGCAGTGCTTCGGATGCTGCAGGGTGCGCTTCAATGAAAAAAAGCGGACAAGCCGCGTTATATAAATTCTTAAAGCGAATTTATTCGCAGTTGAAATAAGGACATGACTCAGGTATGTAGCCCAATAACATCGTGATACGATGTTATAAAATGCGACGTTGTCGCATCGACATATTCCAAGAGGCATTGGTGGAGAAAGATATAAAATATATGCAAAAGCCCAGGCCTTACGATATCGCCATTGTCAGTATGGCCGGACTCTTGCCTGGTGCAAAAAGCCTGGATGATTTCTGGGATAATCTGGTTCTCAAAAAAGATGCCTGTCAGGAGGTTGGAAAAGATCGCTGGCGGGTTGACCCGGCGATGATGACCGCAGAAAGCCTGCAGCCTGACAAGGCTGTATCCAGGGTGGCCTGTCTTTTGAATCAAGATATGGACTATTGCTTTGATGATCTCGATCTTGACAAAGACATGCTTCGAGATCTTGACCCTCTTCACCGGATCGTGCTGCACGCCGGTAGAGAAGCATTTTTTGCTGCCAGACATGAATCCATCGACAAAAAAAAAACCGGTGTGATTCTTGCCGCGATTGCCCTCCCCACCGATGCATCCGCATTGATCGCGGACAAAATTCTGGGAAACCATCTTGAAAAGCAGTTATTTCACCCCATGACCGGGGAGATGAGAGCGGTACTGACCAGAAATCAATGCCTGGCCGGCAGAATGACCGGTTTTCCAGCCGCTCTGTTAGCCAAAGGAATTGGTCTTGGAAACGGCAGCTATACGCTGGATGCGGCCTGTGCTTCATCTCTGGTAGCATTCAAGCTTGCCTGTGATGCCTTATCGCACCACAGGGCAGATGCCATGTTGGTGGGGGGGGTATCGCGGCCTGACTGCCTCTATACACAGGTGGGTTTTTCACAGCTTCGTGCGCTGTCGCCATCCGGTTGCTGCGCGCCTTTTGACAAACGTGCGGATGGTCTGGTTGTGGGAGAAGGTGTCGGTATGTTTGTGCTGAAACGTGTGGAGGATGCCCTAAAAGATCATGACGATATCCTGGCCGTCATCAAAGGCATCGGACTTGCTAACGACATGGGAGGCAGTCTCCTGGCGCCCATGCGAGAAGGCCAGGTAAGAGCCATGCGCATGGCCTATGACACCGCCGGGTGGACACCGGATCAGATCGATCTGATTGAATGTCACGGGGCGGGCACACCCCTTGGGGATCATACCGAGCTGAGCAGTCTCACAGCCCTGTGGCAAGGCATCACAACAGATGCCGGTGTCTGTCCCATCGGCTCGGTCAAATCCACCATCGGACATCTTTTAACAGGTGCCGGGGCAGCCGGAACACTTAAAGTGTTGCTTGCATTAAAACATAATAAGATACCGCCATCAAACAATTATACAGAACCTACTGAAAACAGCCCTTTGATCGGCAGCCCTTTCAGCGTCCAGACAGAAGCGAGCGCCTGGACCCGTCGGGATGCAGACACACCCCGTCGTGCCGCTGTAAGCGCATTTGGATTCGGCGGCATCAATGCCCACATGCTTCTGGAAGAATGGACCCAATCAAAGGAGCATGAAAAGGGTACGATACGTCTGCAAACGCAAACTGGGGTGGAGAACGGTGATGAAAATGCGTGTTCCAGAATTTCGACAAACGAAAAACCGCAGGTGGCAATCACCGGTATGAGTGCTGCCATGGGGAAGCTGCCGACCCTTAGGGCTTTTCAGGAGGCTGTTTTCAACGGGCAATCCATCATTGAACACCATTCTCATCTTCGGGGCATACAAACCGGACCTGACAGTTATTTCAGCCAGTTGGTTCCGGAACACGGTGCATTCATGGAGGAGTTCCCTTTGGATATGGGTCTGTTTCGTATTCCCCCCAATGAAATACCGGATATTCTTCCTCAGCATCTCCTCATGATGAAGCTCTGTAGAAACGCCCTCATCGATGCCGGTGTGCCCCTCAGGGAAAAAAGGCCACGGATGGGCGTGATGGTGGGTGCTGATTTTGATTTTGAAGCCACCAATTTTCACTTGAGATGGGTTGTTAATGAGAGCATCCGCCGATGGGAAAAAAAATATGGACTCAACCTTCAGGACCCCCATATCGACGAATGGATTCGTTCTTTAAAAGCGTCTGTGAGCCGACCCCTGACTTCCAATCGTACACTGGGAGCCTTGCCCAGCGTAATTGCAAGCCGGATTGCCAAGGAATTTCTGTTGGGTGGACCCAGTTTTGTGGTTTCGTGTGAAGAAGCTTCCGGTGTCAAAGCCCTGGAAATAGGTGTCAGGGCTTTGCAGGACAATGATACCGACACGATGCTTGTGGGTGCTGTGGATTTTACAGGGGATCTCAGATATTTGGCCACGCATCATCAGATCAGGCCATACGCCAGTGCAGCGTCTGGCTTGCCTTTTGATTCAGATTCATCGGCGCGGGGGGCCCTTCCAGGAGAAGGCGGCACAGCGCTGGTACTCAAGCGTCTGGAAGATGCCTTTGCTGAAAAAGACCGTATCTATGCCATTGTCAAGGGATTTGGATCTGCCAGTGGAATGGCAATGGAAAATGGGAATGTACCACAGGAAGCGTATCAAGTATCGCTATCGCGTGCTATCCAGGAGGCCGGAATTGGTTTGTCGGATATCAGTCTTTTTGAGGCGCACGGGAGTGGTATCCATACCGAAGACGCCACAGAATCTAAGGTGTTGAATGCAATGTCCACCGATACGGGGCTGCATTGTGCCCTCAGCAGCACCAAAACAATAGTGGGACATATGGGCGCCGCATCAGGTCTGTCTTCCATCGTGAAAACAAGCCTGTGTCTATACCATACCCTTATACCGCCCATGCCGGATTATCAATGGCCTGGGGAGGATGCATGGGCAAAACGTTTTCACGTTCCCATCAAACCGCAACACTGGTTTCGAGACCGGAAGACCCATTCACGCCGGGCCTGTGTGGGCGGCATGACATCTGATGGTAACTGTACCCATGTTTTCTTGGCGGAGCATGAAAACGCCGAGATAATGTCATGCCCGGTGGTCGCATCAGACAGGCTTCGTCCTTTGGGATACCAGAGTTGCGGTCTTTTTGTCGTGGAAGGTGACCATGATCAAGAAATCATAGCAGGCCTGGGAACGCTTTTAGATCAGATCCGGAATGGGATTTCCACGGGATTGCCTTTGGAACTGATGGCGCGGGCCTGGTACGAAAAAACAGTCCGCCAATCAAGAAAAAAAAGAGCGCTCAGCCTGGTGATAAAAGATATCCACGAGGCGGAAAACGAGATTCGCAAAGCCAAACAGCGCGTCGCTTCAAAGACCCAGCACACCGCCCCTGGGCATGCAAATGTGTTTTACACGCCTGAACCCCTGGGTGCGTCGGCTGGCGTCGCCTTTGTTTTTCCAGGTTCAGGAAATCACTACCTTGGCATGGGACGGGACATGGGAACCCAATGGCCGTTGATATTACGCCGGATGGATGCAGAAACCCGACAGTTGAAAAAGCAAATGATTCCCGAACGATTTGTACCTTATCGGATGTCCTGGGAAAGTCAATGGGAGACACGGGCCTTGAACCAGATTCATGCCGACCCCTTGTCGGCGATTTTCGGGCAGGTCATGCACGGGCGTATCACGGCCAGACTGATGCAGGAATTTATGGCTTCGCCGGATGCGGTCATCGGATACAGTCTTGGGGAGACCGCCGGGTTGGTAGCCATGGGTGCCTGGAAGGATCAAGACCACCTGTTGAAACAGATGCTTGATTCACCCCTGTTCAAGACAGCCTTGACCGGACCGTGCCTTTCTCTCAGGCGCGCATGGAAGATTGAACCCGAAGAGAAATTTGAATGGCAGGTGGTGGCGGTTGATCGAACGGCAGACGCGGTCAGGACAGTGTTAAAGCAAATCCCCATGACACGTCTTTTGATCATCAATTCGCCCAGGGAATCCGTTATAGGGGGTGAGAAGGAATCGATCCGGAAGGTTGTCAAAACACTTGGGTGCAACGCTGTTTTCCTGGACGGGGTGGTGACAGTCCACTGCGATGCGGTCAAACCTGTGGAGGATGACTACCGGCAGCTCCATCTGCACCCCATAGACCCGCCTGAAAATATGCGTTTCTACAGTTGTGCATGGGGCCGTGCCTATGATCTGAACAGTGAAAACACGGCTGCATCCATAACGGAACAGGCCCTCAATGGCTTCGATTTTACCCGCACCATTCAACAGGCCTATGACGATGGTATCCGTGTTTTTGTCGAAATGGGGCCCCGGGCATCCTGCACCCGTATGATACAACAGACGCTTGAAGGTCGTCCCCACCTTGCCGTTGCCGTCAGTCGAAGCGGTGACGACGAATACCTGTCAATCTTGAAAATGTTGGGGGCGCTCAGGACCGAGATGGTTGGTGTCCAACTCGATAAATTATATGGAAGAAAATCCTATTCACCTGAAATGAATGGTGTATATGATGAAATATTGAATAAACCGAAAGCCCTGTCAAATGAGAAAGAATCGCGTCAAATTCCCATACGCATCGCTAACCCTCTCCCCTTGCCCGCATCGCCACCTTTGCTGCCGGACAATACAGATTCAAACATTTTTTTTCAGGAACAATCGAAGATCGAACAAAACATTGACCCTGTGACGGAGATGGATGCCATTTCAGGGCCGTTGCCTGAAAACCTTCCTCATCAACTCGTACGGGACCTCATGCGGTCTGTTCAGGAAAATGCCCGGACGAGCTCCGAGGCACACAAATATTTCCTTGAATTTTCCAGCCGAATAACTAAGCGTTATCAGGAGGCCATGGCATTGCAGGCCCAGCTCCTGACGACACAAATGGAGCAAGCCCTTAAGAACGGAACTGTTGCAACAGGATCCGGAACACGCCACACCTCAACAGAGCCTACCCCGCTTTATTCCAGAAAAGACTGTCTTACGTTTGCCACGGGATCTGTTGCCGAGGTATTTGGTATGGAATTTAAGGTGGTTGATACCTATAGTGCCCGGGTGCGACTGCCGGACGAACCCCTCATGCTCGTGGATCGGGTTGTTTCCCTCGTGGGTGAAAAATGTTCCCTGGGAAGCGGCAGGATCGTTACCGAACACGATGTGCTTCCGGGGGCCTGGTATCTGGACGGTAACCGCGCGCCTGCCTGCATATCGGTGGAGGCCGGTCAGGCAGATCTGTTTCTCAGTTCCTACCTGGGGATCGATCATGAGGTCAAGGGCCGCAGAACCTATCGTCTCCTGGATGCCTGTGTGACGTTCTTCAGGGGCTTGCCACTGCCAGGAGATACCATTCGATATGATATCACGATCGAAAAATTTATCCGTCAGGGAGATACCCACCTTTTCTTTTTTAAATTCAAAGGGTTCATCGATGATAATCTGCTCATTCAAATGAAAGATGGCTGTGCGGGTTTCTTTACCGAAGAGGAGGTGCGAAACTCAGGGGGCATTGTCTCGGAAAGGCATGATGACACTCCTAAAAAAGTAGATTCCGGTACTGCTGAATGGCGGCACCCTGCCCCGGTGACCATTGAGTCGTTTTCCGAGGCTGCCCTGGATGCCCTGCGATCCGGGCGATTGGGAGATGCATTTGGTTCTGCATTTCAAGGAAAAACCATATCTTCTTCCCTGTGGCTTCCGGGCGGGCGTATGCACCTCATCGATCGTGTTCTCACATTCGATCCTTATGGGGGCACCTTTGGTAAAGGGCTGATACGTGCAGAAGCAGATGTTCATCCAGACGATTGGTATTTGACCTGTCACTTTGTTGATGACATGGTCATGCCGGGTACGCTCATGTATGAATGCTGTGCACACACCCTTCGGGTATTTCTGCAGCGTATCGGATGGATCAGTGACAAGGAAGATGCCTGTTATGAACCGGTTGTGGGGGTTGAAAGTGTGTTGAAGTGTCGTGGACCGGTAACACCCAAGACCCGGCACGTGTTATATGAAATCGATATCAAGGAAATGGGATATGGCCCGGAGCCATATGCCATTGCAGATGCACGCATGACTGCCGATGGCGCGTACATTGTTTATTTCGACAGTATTTCCACGAAACTGACCCGGGGCTCACGTGAAGAGATCGAAAATATTTGGAAAGCCCCTTCAGAAAAAGCCCCTATAAAAGAGCGCTTTCGTGCTGAAAAAAAAGCGTCGCCGGCAACCAAAGGGAATGATACAGTAATTTTCAACCGGAAAATGCTTGAGGAATTTGCATATGGGAGGCCCTCCAGGGCTTTTGGAGAGCCCTACCGGGAATTTGATAGCCACCGGTTCATCGCCAGATTGCCGAAACCACCCTATCTATTCATGGACCGGGTGGTTGACGTTACACCTGAACCCTGGGTATTGAAACCCGGTGGCTGGATCCAGGCCGAGATAGATATTGATCCGGAAGACTGGTTTTTCCGTGCCAACCGTCTCACCAGCATGCCCTTTTGCGTTTTAAATGAAATCGCACTCCAACCTTGTGGCTGGCTGGCGGCATACCTGGGTTCGGCCCTGCGAAGTGAAAGAGATCTCCGGTTCAGAAATCTGGGTGGTACGGCGCAACTCAGCAGGGACGTACCTGCAAAAAAATCGTCACTGACCACGCGCGCACGGCTGACACAGGTTTCTGAGGCGGGTGACATGATCATCGAGCACTTTGACTTTCAGATTCTGGATTCCCAGCAGATGATCTATCAGGGGCGGACGCATTTCGGTTTTTTTACCCGAAAAGCGCTGGCCGGGCAGGTGGGATTGCAGCAGGTCGATATGTCTCGCTATACCCTGTCTGAGAACGTGAGTACCCGCAGACACGTGGCAATGCAGGATCATGCCCCAATTGCACCGGACGATTTGTCCGGTCATGTTCATGGGCATGCGGTAATGCCGGGACGGGCCATACGCATGATCGATCACATCGATGCCTATCTCCCGGAAGGGGGGCCCCACGGACAAGGAATCATCAAGGCCTCCAAAGAAGTTCTGCCAGAGGAATGGTATTTTAAAGCCCATTTTCTGAATGATCCGGTCTGCCCCGGCTCACTCGGACTGGAATCTTTGATACAGGTGCTCAAGTTCATAGCCCTGGATCGATGGCCGCATCTTGCGGATGATCATTGTTTTACCCTGAAATCGGATATCCATCATCAATGGACCTATCGCGGGCAAATCACCCGCGAAAACAAACGCATCGAGCTTATCGCCGCGGTGACAAATGTGGTGGAAAAGCCGTTTCCCATACTCACGGCTGATAGCCTGTTGACAGTAGACGGACTGCCCATTTACCATATGGAACAATTTTCCATCGGGTTAATTCCGGTAAATCACCGGTGATACAGATGGCGGAGAAGAATATGCTGGGAGGTTGCCTTTAGCTACCAAACACCAAACACAAAAGACAAAACACAAAAAAATGAACTACTCAAAAGTAAACATAGCCTCGTTTGGATACGAACTGCCCCCGAATGTCGTGCGTTCGGAGGATCTGGAAAAACGCCTGGATCCCCTGTATAAAGCGCTTCATTTTCAGAAGGGACAGCTGGAATCTCTAACGGGAATTCGTGAAAGAAGATTCTGGGATCCAGGGTTTCGGATGGCAGAAGGTGCAATTCTTGCGGGGGAAAAGTCTATTGCAGCTGCAGGCATCGATCCTCAGTCGATACAGATGCTGGTATACGGCGGCGTGTGCCGCGATAACCTGGAACCGGCCACAGCCTGCGCCGTATCCAATGGACTGGGTCTCGGGTCGGATACACTGGTTTATGATGTTTCCAATGCATGTCTTGGAATTTTAAACGGCCTGGTTCAGGTGGCGAATGCCATAGAACTCGGACAAATATCAGCCGGGCTTGTGGTATCCTGTGAATCCGCACGTGAAATCGTCGACAGTACGATTCAAAGAATGCTGACAGCCGGCACCATGGATATATTCAAGCAGACAGTTGCTACACTGACTGGAGGGTCGGGTGCTGTGGCTGTACTCCTGACGGATGCGTCTCTGTCTGATGAAAATCACCGTCTTCTGGGGGGCGCTTATCAATGTGCCACCGAGCATCATAAGCTCTGCACCTGGGGACCCGACAGTGGTATATCCAAGGTGGGAAAACAGGTCATGAACACGGATTCTGTGGGGGTCTTGAAGCATGGCGTTGCACTGGGAATAGAGACTTACCGGGAATTTCGCAAAACCCTTTCACTTACCGAAGATCAACCTGACAAAACTGTCTGCCACCAGGTGGGCTCAACCCACCAGGACACGATTTTGAAGGCCATCGGCATCCCCAGACAGCGTGATTTTGCCACATTTCAATATCTGGGTAATATTGGCACCGTATCCCTGCCCATTACTGCCGCCATCGCTGCCGAGCGTGATTTTTTCAAAGCGGATGATCTGGTTGGAATGCTGGGTATCGGTAGCGGATTGAATTGTTTGATGCTGGGAATTAGGTGGTAATAGAAAAAAAGGGTTCGAGGATCTAAGGGTTCGAGGGTTTGAAGGGGATGAGCAGCGTTGAACAGGGCCAACATATTGGACAAAAAACAACGAAGTCGCGTATGATAAAGTTGCGAAGCGTATTTGGTGATGAATTTAAAATTCAAAATTAATCATTATGTCACGCAAACCCATTGATTTATCGAAATGCAGGCACTTGTACCCATTTGAATCCCATTTTATGGATATGAATGGCTTCAGGTATCACTATGTGGATGAAGGGTCGGGCTCGCCTGTCCTCATGGTGCATGGCAATCCGACCTGGTCATTTTACTACCGGAGACTTATCCAAGCGCTTTCTCCAGACTTTCGGTCTATCGCTGTGGACCATATAGGCTGTGGCTTATCAGACAAACCCGCTGTGTCGCAATATGACTATACACTTGATTGCCGGATCAACGATTTGGATCGTTTTGTCAGCCATTTGGAATTAAACGAGAAAATAACACTTGTGCTCCACGATTGGGGCGGTATGATCGGTATTGCTTATGCACTCCGGCATTTGGCTCGCATAGATAAAATTATCCTGCTAAATACCGCAGCGTTTTTTCCTCCCCAAAACCGTCCCCTGCCCCTCAGACTGAAACTGATCCGGCATGTCAAGCCCTTTGCTAAGGTGGCGGTCCTGGGGTTCAACGCTTTTGCACGCAGCGCTCTTTTCATGGCTACGGCCAAAGGCATGCCAGACGATGTGAAATCGGGCTTATTGGCGCCTTACAATTGTTGGCAGAATCGCATTGCCACTCTCAGGTTCGTGGAGGACATCCCCCTCAAAGCAGGCGATCCGAGTTTTGAGACCGTGAAAACAGTCCAGAACGATTTGCATCTCCTTAAAGATCTGCCCATGCTTATCTGTTGGGGCATGAAAGATTTTGTCTTTACCAGGGCCTATCTCGATGAATGGCGTCATCGATTTCCAGACGCCCGGGTGCACACCTTTGGGGATGCCGGCCATTATGTCCTGGAGGACGCTGCAGAAACGGTTAT